>DASWNK010000109.1:0-41315 GCA_036399275.1 Bacteroidia bacterium
ACCGAAGCTGAAACGCTTACCGTTAACCTGACACCAGGTGTATACACCATTTCTAAAACCTTGTCCATCAATACGGATGCACGGGATTTTTATGTGGAAAGTTATCTGGATTCTACCTACAACGGCTGCATCAAAACAAGATACGACTTTATAAATGAAGCCCTCGCAGCGATTGACACGACAGAATGTTATGGCACCTGTGCAACCTGTGCTGCTGCATTGGGGACGAAGGATGATTTTGTGGCGGCAGGAAAAGGAACCGATCTGCAATATGATATTTTAATGGAGCAGTGCGTTGAGCCCTGCAGAGAAAAAACAGTTTGTGAAAGCACGTATGATATGATGCTCGTGGATTTAAGCCCGGGCGGGCAATACGGAAAATTCAACGCGACAACAGTGAGTGCTTCCGGTGAAACGGTGTCGATCTTCAATGAGGGAAATAGTCTGCCTCCTAATCTGTTCGGCAACGGAAACTGGCGGAAACCTGTTTTTGTACTGGACGGACATCCTTACGGAATCTACCTTGATGGAAATGGTGAGCGTAAAAAAATTACGGTATCGAGGACAGTCTCCACCAACGGCTGGATCCCGGAAGTGCAGGATACTACTATTATAGGAACAGACGGAAGCGGCGACCGGTTCATTTACCCGGAAAACCTGAAGTACCTGAGTGACTTCATTTCCAACTGGGAAGATTATTTCGCCCGCTCGCTGGTGATCTATCATCCTGAATTTCCTTATTACATTGCCTGCAAAGACCACAGCAGAATTATGACGGGCGATGATGTGAGCTCCGACGGAATCGATAGCTTATTGGTAGAAACGCTTACGTTTGCTGAAGCGGTAACCAACGGTTTCATTGAGCCTACTTATTCTTCTATTACAGATCCTAACCTGAGAATAACCGATTGGCTTACTTCCAGCACGACACATGCATACGATCCTTACTTCGCTAATCCTACAGCGTTCAATAGTTTTTACGGGCCATTTGCATCGCCTTACCTGACCAACCCATACTATGCCCCTTATTCGCAGGCGCCACAGGTGATAGCGATGACCAACAAGATGAGTAATTTTATTAGCAGCGGAAACTCAATGGTTGAGACAGCTGCAATGGGTGCACGCTGCGGAAATAACTATACAAGCACCGTTACGGCTACTGCCTGCACAGAGTTCGGAAAGGATTTTTACACGAGCGCTACTCCCGGCTATATTCAGCTGAACGACAGCATCCGCGATCGTGAATGGGCCAATCTAAAGAATTTTTACATCTCCGAAAAAAGGAAGCTTCAATTCAACCGGATGAATTATTTTGCATTGCACATCAGGAATTCGCTGGATGTAACAATGCCCAGCTCCGATTATATGGGAGGCTGTAATGCATGTATCGGCAACAGCAGCTTTAATCCATATATATTAGGATTTTTTGGTCCGTTCACTTCCTTTGGACTCAATACACCCAGCTACGATATGTCGCAGCCTTGCTCTTTTATGAACCAGTATAAGTTTCTGAAT
This sequence comes from Bacteroidia bacterium, assembly GCA_036399275.1. Lineage (GTDB taxonomy): Bacteria > Bacteroidota > Bacteroidia > 2-12-FULL-35-15 > 2-12-FULL-35-15 > 2-12-FULL-35-15. The sequence goes on from DASWNK010000109.1 coordinate 1,516, forward strand.
TCCTCCAGGCGATTCATCGATCCTGCCAACACCGGATTGAACGGATCGAATACGGCTTACCAGGTATACCAGCAAACCGGCCAGTGCCCGGAGGCATTTGAGCTCCTGAATTTCCTTAATGCGATGGCGCAGGGAGAACACCTGCATCCTACCGCAACCACTTCTCTGGCAGGCATTGCGGCTTTCGGCCCCGGACTTTATAATGAGATCACCGCTTCAGGCGCTGCTTACATCGATTATAAATGGCAGGCAGCGGTAGCAGGCAGCTTGTTTACCGGAAGCATCATCGATAGCGTTCCCGGCACTCCCGTTACGGCATGCCAGGTGAAGCTGAACATTGCAAGCACACCGATCGCCGACTATACCAAGATCGTATCATTGCAGAATTTAACCTACACGAGCACCAGCGCCGGATCAGACAACTTTAATGTGTGGGCTACCTACATCGTAGGGGCAGGGCCGGGCACTGCAACAGTGCAGATCACAGGAAGCAGCTGTTTCGATATCCATGACTGCCAGTTTGAGCCAAGCTGCAGTCCGAACCAGCTCGCACTCGACTTTATGAACTTAACGAACATGATGAAGATCAACGGGCTTGATGCAAGCACTGCTTACAACATGAGCACCGATGCATCCATCTCTCCTGCTCTTACAACTACTATTAAAAATACACTGGGCAGTCCTAACTCCAACCTGATATGGAATTTTGTGATGCCTGACAAAGTGGAGATCTACGACACTACCAATCTCACGACCAAGCTCGTGTTCACCACGCTTTCTTTTAGCCCTTCCACTGCGATGGCGAGCACAGTTGCTTTCGGAAATATAGCAAGCAATTATACCAACCTTTACAAAATGGATGCGCTGGATGGCAGCGGAAATAAAATTGCCGATGTTGAGGGGAAAGCAGAAAAACGAACCAGCAGCGATACCTTGTTTTTAAGCATGGGAACCTGCGGATTACCTGCCAGCCCGGAATGCAGTACCACAGAACACCAGGTGAGAACAGACCTGCAGGAGCTGCTGGAAGAATTTTTAACGGTGAAACCATTCGTTGGAAATGTGGACCTCTATTCACATCCTGCCTTTACGCCATTGCTGCAAAGCTATTTTCATGATACGCTTATTGCAACAACAGGAACATATGTTTTCGATACCATCAGCTATGATACATTAACGATCCACTCCGATAACTCCTGCAATTTTCAATTGTACCGCAATATCAGCGATCCCGGTGCGCATGCGGTCAACTTCAGCGACATTACAGCTGTGAACGACTTAACAGGAGTGGAGCCTTTGGATGCCGAAGGAAATTATCATGATTTCTATTTTTTAGGAACCTTCCTAACAGATAGCATAGCATACGTTGATACCGTGCGTGGAACTTCCTGCCTGCCTCTTAAAAACTGCAGCCTTTGTTTATCGGATGGCTTAACAGAAGAACTGGACCCCCGTGATTGTTTCTTTGCACTGACTGCCAATTTCTACCCGATCTATGATAAGGTAATCGATACCATTACTGCTTATAACGCTTCCGCATACGCACTTGCGCATAGTGATACCGTTGACATCCCAAGCTTCGGGGAATATTTACTTGGACATTACACTTTACCTACATGTTACCCCCGTTATTTGGATACATTGAGTGTCCGGATCCAAACAGGCGACACTTCCCTCACTCTGCCGGGAAACCCTTGTATTGGGGTGATTCACAGCTCATGCGATTCACTGTATGTCGCCTACATCAATGAAACGTATGATTACAATATCTATGCGGCAGCAGAGGGTTATACCACCATATTAGGATTTTATTCTCCCACCTGTTTCACTGAGCATTTTTGTCATTGCGCCACCCCGTTCATTGCTGGTTTGAGGTCTATCGAAAATGGATTTCCAATTACCGCTGGCAATATAGATATGCTGGACCTTACCAAGGCATGCCCGCTAACGTCATTTGCCTGCTCCACATCAGACACCGCATTTGTATTTCCACCGGTACCGTATAGTCCGAACCCTTGCGTAGTACAGATGATGGCCGTTGCCACACAAAATGCGCTGAACCAATACAACCAGTATGTGGACAGTGTAACAACCTCTTTTGTGACGCGCTATAACGAACATTGCCTGAACCCGCTCGAGGATTTCCATTACCTCTATACCGATAAGGAATACCATTTCACGTTGTATTATTACGATCAGGCGGGTAACCTTGTCAAAACAATTCCGCCCGAGGGTGTAGAATTCCTGAACATCAATTCCGATACTTCACTTCTGGAATTACAGGTAATGCAGGATCGTTTGAACAATACGCATACCGTGTTCACATCGCACCGCATGGCTACCACTTATCAGTACAACAGTCTGAACCAGTTGGTACGACAGGATATGCCGGATCATGATAAAATGGACATCTGCGAAAGCATTGCACCGAACGGACTGGATGCTGACCTGACGATCAACAGTGTACAATTTGTGAATGCGAACAAAGGCTATTTAACAGGTACTATTTACAGAACGATTGCCGGCACAACGGTGCAGCGCGGCTATGTATATTCCACCAATGACGGCGGACAAAACTGGAGCCGCGTGAAAGGCATTGCAGCCGGCGACCTTCAGAAAGTTCGTATGGTTAGCAGTACAGTAGGCTATGCCGTTTCCAATTACGGAATGGTGTTTAAAACACTCGACGGCGGTTTTAGCTGGGATGCCATAACGACCTTATACAATGCATCGCCGCAATACTTCGGTACGCTCAACGATCTGTACTTTACTTCCGATACTACAGGAATTGTGGGCGGAATTGTAGGAAGCGGCGGAACCGGAGGCGTGTACCAGACAACCGATGGCGGTATCACGTATACCGCTTCCACCGGCTTTGCAGCCAACGATACCATCACGGCATTCACGCACGATGGTACCAACTATTATGCATCGGTAAAAAATAAATATGGGAAGACCTATTCCAGCAGCACCGGCGCCAGCTGGACAGCGCTGACCAATTATGCAGCCAATGATCTTAAAAAAGTGCAGTATGTCGACAGTGATACCGCTTTTGCAGTTGGGTACGACGGCACATTGTTGCGCTCCAATTCGGCAAACAGTGTGTGGACACTGATGGCGACCAACTCGCCGTATAAATTCTCGGATGTGTTCTTTAAGAACGGACGCCAGGGAATTGCGCTGGTAGACAGCGTTGCAGGACAGGCAAGAATTTACAAAACATTGGATGCGGGAGCAACCTGGACGGCATTGAGCACACCGGGAACCTATTATGCATCCTTACAGGCTTACGAATCTGCCAAAGTGATTGCGGCAGGAACAAACGGACTTGTATCGAAAGTACTGATGTCACTTCCTCCTTTCGGGATGATCAATGTGAGCAGAAATCTTTCTACACTCACCGACGATATGAATTATGCACATGCGGTGCCGCTCTCCGGGAAAATACCTTCCCTTGCAGTAAGCAACAGCACCACGGTATATTATACCAATGATGCGCAAACGCTCGACTGGACCGCACTCAGCACTTCTGTAACCGGTGGATTTGCAAAAGCGTTGATCTCCGTTTCCGGCTCATCACCTGAAACAAAAGGCATCATGTTAGGAAACGACGGCGTGATCTATTCTTTCTACCGTGCGTACAATGCAACTCCGGTTATTGCTGCCGTAGCGGCCTCCGGAAGCCCCGTGTTTTCGGACATTACCTGCAGCAGTACAGCCAATATTCCGACTTTTTATGCCTATGATGGCGTCAACAAGCAGCTTTATTCTGTGATCTACAGTTCTACAACGCCAGTAGCAACAGCCCTTACAGGCAGCGTTACACAAACGATCAATTCCATCTCCTTAAGCAACAGCGGAACAGAATTGCTAATGGCCGGACAAGCAGGAGCGCTTTCCTATACCTCCTCCGTAAGCACTGTTAGCTGGAGCGACTATACCAATACGGTAGTTCCGCTTCCGCTGAACGACATTGAGCAGACCGCTGCAGCAACATTAACAGCTGTAGGAAACGACGGAACAGAATGGTACAGCAGCAATTCCGGTGCAAACTGGGGACTGGCAGTAAACGGAACTGCAACGAAAATAAATGCCATCCGCCTGAATGCTTCCGCACAGGGACTGATCGCAGCGAACGACGGTAAATTATTCGCGGTGAGCAGCGCAATGTCTTTAACACCAACGCTTACCGATATCAGCACCGGATTGACAGATCATCTCACCGATGTATCTTTGCAAAATTCCGGTACAAAAGCCTTTGCTACAACAAGCAGCGGAAAAGCCATCTACCTAAGTAATTATACAACACCGAGTACAGCAACTGTTCATTTAGCAAGCAATCCGAACGGCGCGTTGAACGGCGTTTCGTTCATGACAACCGGCGCACACGCTTTAGCAGTGGGCGCTAAAGCCGGCGTGATGATTTTCTCCGCATCAGCAGGAGTCACCATCAATGAAGTATATACCCGCGGATTGAAGAGCGCGCATTTTTACGACAGCAACAATGGTTATGTTGTGGACAGCGGTTATGTGCTGCGCCATACTACCAATGGCGGCAATACCTGGAACGTTGTACTTCCGGCTACCACATTGCCGGTTATTGCAAAAGTATATACTGTAGCTGCCAACAAAGCGCTTGTGATCGGAGCCGGACAATATGTGGCGCAGATCAATACCGAAACAATAGCAGCAGGCTTGTCGCTGGGAAGTGTCACTTCCGATTTCAGGGACATTCAATTTAACGGAAACGGCTATGGCGTAATTGTAGGAACAAACGGATGGGCCGTGCGCATTGCTGCTTCCGGCTCAACCTATGCACTCACTGCAATCGCCCAGGCTGGCGGCGGCAGTTTTGACTTTAATGCGGTACACGTATTCAGCGACATGAACAATGTAGCGCATACCAAGCATTTTATGGCAGCAGGAACCGGCGGGAAGATCTACTATTACAAAGCAGTAACCGGATACGTATCTCAGCATGGCTTTACCGGCTATGCAGGAACAGAAGTGTTCCGAGATATCTATTTCCACGACGACCGCGTAGGTTATGTAGTGGGCGATGCTGGCATGGCACTTAAATGCAGCATGGTCACCAATGCAGGCGAAACCGGCTCGGAATTATTAACAGCCGACCAGCCTATCTGGCAACCGCTTTGTGCAAGTGCCATTTATCTTGGAAGAACATCCGGCTCAGTGAATTTCAATGCGCTATCATTCACCACGCGTGCAGGCGGATTTTTAGCGGGGAGCTATGCTTCAGCCGGAAACCACCAACATGCCTTATTGTTGGACGATGAAAGCGATCTGTATTCAACACGCTTCTGGTACGATAAGCTGGGACGAATGGTGATCTCACAAAATACCAAACAGTTCAACCGCTCACCTAAAAACTTCAGCTATACCTTGTATGATGAATTGGGAAGGATCAAAGAAGTGGGAGAGAAATACGAAAACACGACATCGGCAAAACATCCAACGGTCTTCGGAACAACGATCAACGGATTGTTAAACTTAAAAGCGATCGATGATACCAAATTATTAACATGGGTGAATGATGCAACCGGTGCAAGAAAAGAAGTGACGCATACCTATTATGATAATCAGGTAATACTTCCAACCACTTATGCTACCCAGGAGAACTTACGCAAGCGGGTTTCCAGCGTAACGTATGAAGATGTGTTTGATAATGACAGTACGTCGTACGAGCATGGAACACACTATACGTATGATATACACGGGAACGTAAGCACCTTATGGCAGGACAATAAGAAAATGTTTGATACGGCAACAGCGCTTTCTTCCACCGTCATCAGCCAACGTTACAAGCGGATTGATTACGAATACGATTTGATCTCAGGAAAAGTGAATGAGGTCATTTATCAGAAAGATTCAGCGGACCAGTTCATGCACCGCTATACCTACGACTCGGATAACCGCATTACCATGGCGGAAACCAGTACCGATTATGTAATATGGGATTTAGATGCTAAATACTTCTACTATGCGCATGGCCCGTTGGCAAGGATAGAATACGGAACCAATACCGTACAGGGAATCGATTATGCATATACCTTACAGGGTTGGATCAAAGGCGTGAATTCAAACACGCTGGATGAAACAAGAGACATGGGACAGGATGCAGAGACCAGCAGTTTGAACCCAAACAAGAATTTCGGCAAGGATGCTTATGGTTATACGCTGAACTATTTCAGCGGCGATTACAAAGCCATCGACCGGACAAAATGGACTGCTGTAACGGCGCGTTTTGAAGCACAAACCACAGGAAGTGAAATGATGAATAATACTTATGATTTATACGATGGAAATATTAAATCGATGGTGAGCACGCTTACACAGATTGATACCACCGTTGCCGGACTGGCCAAAGCACCTTTTGCAAAGCCATTGGGCAATGCGTATAAATACGATCAGCTGAACAGGCTGAACACTGCCCTTGCATTTGACACATTGAACCTTGGAACCAATGTATGGGAAACAAGCGGCTCCACAGCCAATATGTATAAGAATATATTCGCCTACGATGCTATGGGCAACATCACATCACAAAACAGGTATGATGAAACAGGTGCGCAGTTTGATGCTATGGCTTATAATTACAAGCGTGATGCTTCCAGCAGGTTGATCCAAAACCGATTATACCATGTTAACGACAATACCGGTTATACTTCCGCTAAAACGGATGACATTGATGACCAGGGAGCATTTACCGCCACCCATGCAATTATCAATGTGAACAATAATTATAACTACGATGAGATCGGGAACATGGTAAAAGATTCGACGGAGGAGATTGACAGCATCAAATGGACGGTGTATGGAAAGATCAAAAGCATTACCCGTCCATTAGCCAGTACTAAAGACAATTTAGTATTCGACTACGATGCTTCCGGGAACAGAATTGCAAAGCATGTATTTGATGCAGGCAATAACTGGAAATATACGACCTACTATGCAAGGGATGCACAAGGGAATGTGATGAGCACCTATGACCAAAAGCTGGTGAGCATGACCATGAGCTATAAATTAATTGAGCGTGATCTTTATGGGGGTAGTAGAATTGGCTTAAGTCTGCCAGACAAAGAAATGATTGGTGCAACAGCATCAACCATTACCAATCATACCTTGGGTAAAAAACAATACGAAATGAGTAACCATCTTGGAAATGTTTTAGCAGTTGTTACAGACAGAAAGATCCCTGTTGATTTAGCTTCTGATGGTACGATTGACTACAACCTTGCAGATGTGGCAAGCACTTCTGACTATTCTGCTTTTGGTGTGAAGCTTTACAACCGAGGATTTAATTTTAGTAATTACCGATACGGGTTTAACGGGAAAGAGAATGATAATGAAGTGAAGGGAAGTGGTAACCAACAAGATTATGGTATGAGAATCTATGATACTAGATTAGGTAGATTCATGAGTGTTGATTTTATTGCAGATGAATATCCTGAATTAACGCCTTATCAGTTTGCATCTAATAGACCTATTCAAGGAATTGATTTAGATGGATTAGAGTTCTTTCTTCTTGGCGCTTCAAATTATATGACCTTGGGAGAAGTCGGGATTGCAACTGCTGAAGCGGGTTCTCGAATTGAGATTGTTAATGCACCACCGCCCATGACTATTCCCTTCCCCCCTGTTACTTTGCCCATTCCAGAAACGACAACCGTGCCTAAAACAGCCACAAGAACAACGCCTAAGGCATTACCAGCTCAAGGCAAATTAAAAAATGGTGGAAAAGTCGCACAGACAGCAGTTGAAAAGGCTAAGTTGCAGCAAACAAAACTCGAAAAAGCAAAAGCGAGTGACACTGATACTAATGAAGGTAAAATTGTTGAAGATTCGAAACAGCAGAAAACCGTAAAAAGGGAACCTCCGGCAAAAACGAGAGCTAAATGGGAAAAAGCAAACGGTAAACCATGGCCAAAAGATCCAAAAGACCCAACCAAAAATCAAGACGTGAGTCATAAAAAAGCCCTGAAAGATGGCGGAGATAATGATCTTAAAAACATTGAACCAAAACCTCATAAGGAGCACATGGAAATGCATAAAGAAAATGGCGATTTCAAACGTTGGGCAACCGAAAGAGGCAAGAAATTAAAAGATAAGTAGTAACTTTATTGAAAAATTATTATGATTAGAATAAAAGAAATAAGTGAATCAAATATTCAAAATGTAGATGAGATTATTGCTCTTTCTAAAGAAGCAGAGACTTATTTAAGCTCATTCGAATGGTGTAATGAAATTATAGACGGATGGTTGGTAAAGGATTGGGGCTTTATGCTTTGTATTTTCTATTTTAAGATAGCTCCCTCTGAAAACTCTGGCGCAGATAATTCGGTATGGATAATTGTGGGAGATATTCCACCGGCATATATTGATATTAAAAGCGGACCTAACGAATACGAAGCTTTGAGTTCATATATCTTTTTAATGGAAGATTGGATTAATCATGTGAATCAAAATAAATCTGTAAAAGACTGCTACCCAATAAATGTAGAACCCTCAAAAGATTATGCAAACATGTTGTCAAGCAGAATTAAGATAATAAAAGAAGATTTTCTTCCTGAAGTAAAAAAAGAACTTAATTGAAGTAGGGTAGTGTCTTAAAATGTCTGATTTGATCTACAAGGCTTGCGCTGCAACTTAGAAGGACAGATCCATCTTTTAAGGCGGATAAGCGGTATGAAAATATGAATGAGTTTTTTGAAAATGAATTTCTTTTTGAACAAAAATCAACACGGATTTCACTAAAATCCCCCTCTGATCTGATGATGATTGACAAACAGGTTCCTTGAAATATTGAAAAGTAAAATTAGAAATTCTGAATATCTTATATTTGATATTGGTTTAAAGGCGTTCCTGAAAAGCTCATTACAGGGCAGCTTACATTATCGTTAGCCCCGATTGTAGCGTAAATCCTTTACCGCTCCCGAGCCTTCGGGATTGCGGGAAAGATTGAAGCGTAAAGCGGGTGGAATCATTTTTAGAAAGATAAAGCATCCTGCTCCTAATAAATCTACTCTTCTAAAAAAATAATAAGACTTCAGCGACATGAACAATGTAGCGCATACCAAGCACTTCATGGCAGCAGGAACCGGCGGGAAGATCTACTATTACAAAGCAGGAACCGGATATGTATCTCAGCATGGCTTTACCGGCTATGCAGGAACAGAAGTATTCAGGGATATTTATTTCCACGACGACCGCGTAGGTTATGTAGTGGGCGATGCAGGCATGGCACTTAAATGCAGCATGGTAACCAACGCAGGAGAAACCGGCTCGGAATTATTAACAGCCGACCAGCCTATCTGGCAACCGCTTTGTGCAAGTGCCATTTATCTTGGAAGAACATCCGGCACAGTGAATTTCAATGCGCTATCATTCACCACGCGTGCAGGCGGATTTTTAGCGGGAAGCTATGCTTCAGCCGGGAACCACCAGCATGCCTTATTGCTCGATGATGAAAGCGATCTTTATTCAACGCGCCTCTGGTATGACAAACTTGGTAGAATGGTTGTGTCGCAAAACACAAAGCAATACAACCAATCACCTAAAGCGTTCGGTTATACAAAATACGATGCCTTGGGAAGAATAAAAGAAGTAGGGGAAAAATCGGAAAATTCAACAAACACAACTTTCAGAAAAATCTTTGGAGCAGATGTTAGTGGATTATTTAATTCGAATACAATTAACGATGATAGCTTAACAAGTTGGCTCGCTGGAAACGGAGTGAAAAAGGAAGTGACAAGAACCTATTACGATACAGTTATGTTTATCAGTTTACCGATTGTGCAAGAAAACTTACGTAAGCGTGTATCAGGTGTAACTTATGAAGATATAGATGACAACATAGATTCAACCTATCAATACGGAAGTTTTTATACCTACGATATTCATGGATCAGTTAAAAGCTTAGTCCAAGATAATCCCGAAATGTTTGTTAGTTCACAGCGTTACAAAAGGATTGATTATGATTTTGATTTAATCAGTGGTAAAGTAAACAAGGTTACTTATCAGCCGAATGCGCCAGACATGTTTATTCACAAATACACTTATGATGGTGATAACCGTATGACGAAAGTTGAGACAAGTACTGATGATATTATTTTTAAGACGGATGTAAAATACTATTTCTATGCTCACGGAGCCCTTGCAAGGGCTGAATATGGCGAGAACCAAGTACAAGGGATGGATTACGCATATACTTTACAAGGTTGGATTAAGGGCGTAAATAGTAATACTTTGAAATCATCCCGTGATATGGGACAGGATGATTTTAATGATTCAACTAATGCAAATGCGAGTTTTTCTGAAGATGCTTTTGGTTATACTTTAGGATATTATGAAGGAGATTACAAAGCAATAAGTGGTTTGAAATGGAGTAGCGTAAGTAATAGATTCGAAGCCGAGACAGAGGGCGCTGAATTTAAGACTGAAACTTATGACTTATTTAACGGAAATATCAGTCACATGGTCAGTTCTATTGTACAAACGGATACTACTTCTGGAGGATTTGCGGATATACAAACAGCTAAACCACTCGCAACTTCTTATAAATATGATCAATTAAATCGATTGAAAAAATCTATAAGTTTTAACAATATTGACATTCCAAATAACTTGTGGGAAGCAAGTGGACAAACTGTAAACAATATGTATGAAAATACATTCACATTTGATGCTAATGGAAATATTTTAACTCAGAATAGATTTGATGATGCTGGAGTTAAATTTGAGAATATGGATTACAGATATAAGAGGGATGCAAATGGCAATATTATTCACAATAGATTGTATCATGTGAACGATAGTGCAAGTTCTGGACTGCAAATAGATGATATTGATGATCAGGGCGCATTTGTTTCTACAAATGTATCTATGAATACTGTAAACAACTTTCGTTATGATGAAATTGGAAATTTAGTTGCTGATAGCACAGAGCAAATTGATACCATCAAATGGACAGTATATGGTAAGATTAAAGAAATAAAGCGTAAGAGTGGCAGCTCTAAAAAGAACCTTAAATTCGACTATGACCATTCAGGGAATCGGGTTGCCAAACATATACTAAGCTCATCTAATAATTGGGAGAAAACTACTTATTATGTTAGAGATCCGCAAGGTAATATAATGAGCGTTTATGATGAAGCCATTGTAGATAGCGCTTTCTCTTTCAAATTAAAAGAGTTGCACCTTTATGGTAATAGTCGAATTGGAATGTATATGCCTGAAATGGAAATGATTGGAGCCGATACGACTTTTGAGCTTACGTTTGATACACTAAATAAAAGAGTCTACGAGCTTTCAAATCACATTGGGAATATTATGCTTGTTGTTACAGATCGTCAAATTGGGGTAGATACAAATAGTGATGGATTTATTGATATCCGACAAGCAGACATAGCCAGCACAAGCGATTATGCCGCTTATGGAACAAAATTATATAATAGAGGATTTGAAAGTTCTGAATATAAATTTTCATTTAATGGTAAAATGGATGATCTGGAAACAGTTGAAACTCGAGGGGGAACACAAGATTATGGAATGCGAATTTATAATCCAAGTTTAGGAAAATTTCTATCTGTAGACCCAATAACTGCCAAATATCCAGAATTAACTCCTTATCAGTTTGCATCAAATAGACCAATAGATGGAATTGATGAAGATGGTTTGGAATATACAAAACCTGATGGCTCTGGAACAGGCCCAGTTACTCCGGAAGAAGCTCAGAAGGTAGGTGCAACACCTGATGGACCAACTGCACCTAAACCAGCAGAAAAAACTGATGTTGAAAGATTACAAATGCAGGTTGCAAATTACCAAAAGCTTCACCCAGATTTTAAACCGCCTGTGCCAACAAATCCAGGGACTATTAGTACTCCAGCATTAACATCACAAGAGCAAATGGGATTACAATTTGGTATTGGTGTTGCTGATGGTCTTATGTGGTATGCCCCAGAAATTGGGCTTGCAAAAGCGCTACCCGTAATTTCAAAAATATCCCAAGCGACAAAAACGTTTGAAGGTGTGGCATTACCTAATTTTACATTAGGTAAGACTGTTTATAAATATACTCCAAGTGGCAAAAGTTTTGTACCTTTCAATTCAAGTGGACTGGGCTTTACGACTGATTTGGTTACAAAGAGTTCCGTTGACGCATTTACAGGACTGGGATTAGGATTTCAAATCACAACTGGAGCAGGGAAAGGAGCAATTAATTCTATGAGTTCAAGTTATACGGTTTATCAAACAACAATGCGAGGCTTCTATTTATCTGGTAAAGTTGCTTCGCAAGGACCGACTTTAGGAGGAGCAACTCAGTTTGTTGCATTTCGTGGAGCTACCATTTTTACGAATTCTACCAAAGTAGCAAAAACAACTCTTGGTCCAGCACCGAAAATTGGATTTGGTTTTTAAAAATTTAATATGAGAAAAGGATATAGAAACAGCGATAATGATTTTAATATTGAGAGTGAAGTTGAGCAATTCAACTTCAATAAGAATCATATTCATCTTAAAGTAAATATCGATTGGACGATAAAAGATAAATTAGCTCCTGTTGAGAGAGTAGATTTTTACCTCAAGGATAAACGACTAATTAAAAATATATTTATGGTCAACGGAGAATTAGCTTATTACTATGAATTTGACGAATATTATCCCGAAGACCCTAGAGAAGAACCGCCAGTTCCTTCAAAGAATATTTGTAAAAAATTTGAGTTTGAAATTGACGATATTTTATTAATACGTGCCAACAATGAACCAACAAAACCGTTATTTGATTTGGGCCATATTATAAGAATTGATTGGCTCTTTTTGCATAAACCAAATCCCTTAGATACAAAGAAATCAATTGAACAAAACATTTTTGTTCAGATTGAGCAATGGAGCGATTTACCTAAACAATCTGATAACGATATATACAGGAACGAGGTAGTTTAAATGGGTAATGTTCTAAAATGATAGCGCTGTCTTTCAAGGCAGCAAATGATATGAAATTACAAACGATTTGTTTAAAATGAATTTATTCTTTGCTCTTCGACGAAACGAAGAAGGATTAAACAAAGAATAAACAAAAACCTCTGGTGATAATCAGAGGTTTTTGTTCTATAATAATAGTGATTGTTAAACAGGTTCTTTGAAATCTTGAAGAATAAACCGGAACGAGCGCTGTTCTTAAAGCTCCTTACAAAACAGCTTACAGCATCTCTAGCCCCGATTGCAGCGTAAATCCTTTACCGCTTTTTCAGCGGGAAAGATTGAAGCGTAAAGCGGGTGGGATCATTTTTAGAAAGATAAAGCATCCTGCTCCTAATAAATCTACTCTTCTAAAAAAAAATAATGCGTATTCAGCGACATGAACAATGTAGCGCACACCAAGCATTTCATGGCAGCAGGAACCGGCGGGAAAATCTATTATTACAAAGCAGGAACCGGATACGTATCACAGCATGGCTTTACCGGCTACGCAGGAACAGAAGTGTTCAGGGATATTTATTTCCACGACGACAGAACGGGTTATGTAGTGGGCGATGCAGGCATGGCACTTAAATGCAGCATGGTCACCAATGCAGGAGAAACAAGCTCTGAATTGCTCACCGCCGATCAACCGATCTGGCAACCGCTTTGTGCAAGTGCTATCTATTTTGGAAGAACATCCAGCTCAGTGAATTTCAATGCACTTTCATTCACCACGCGTGCAGGCGGATTTTTAGCGGGAAGCTATGCTTCAGCCGGAAACCACCGTCATGCCTTGCTGCTGGACGATGAAAGCGATCTGTATTCAACGCGTTTCTGGTATGATAAATTAGGGAGAATGGTGATCTCACAAAATACCAGACAGTTTAACAGAACACCCAAAAGCTTCAGCTATACTTTGTATGATGAATTAGGAAGGATCAAAGAAGTTGGAGAAAAATACGAGAACACGACATCGGCGAAACATCCAACGGTCTTCGGAACAACGATCAACGGATTGTTAAACTTAAAAGCGATCGATGATACCAAATTATTAACATGGGTGAATGATGCCACCGGCGCAAGAAAAGAAGTGACGCAGACGTATTATGATAATCAGGTGATACTTCCGACCACTTATGCTACCCAGGAAAATTTACGCAAGCGGGTTTCCAGCGTAACGTATGAAGATGTGTTTGATGACGACAGCACGTCGTACGAGCATGGAACACATTATACCTACGACATCCACGGAAACGTAAGCACTTTGTGGCAGGACAATAAGAAAATGTTTGATACAGCAACATCGCTTTCTTCCACCATCATCAGCCAACGTTACAAGCGTATTGATTACGAATACGATTTGATCTCAGGAAAAGTGAATGAGGTCATTTATCAGAAAGATTCAGCGGACCAGTTCATGCACCTCACGTTCCATTTCAACTTTCATAAACAGTGTTGCTAACAAGCAACACTGTTTTTTATTAGATAGAAATCAAATGAATTGCATTTGAACTGGAAGGCAAAAAAAAATCAGAAAATGCTTATCGGGTGAGACTCTTTGTATAGAATTACCAGGTCCAGACTTTACAACAGTTAGTGTTTTTGTTGATTTCAATTCTTTGCTGGCGGGCAGTTTGTTTTTGTGCTCTGAATTGATGCTTGTCGGGCTTAATTCCACTGTAAACCAAGTCAGGAGTTAAACCAGCCAATTTTCCATGAGGCCGTATTGCGTTAATATCATTGATAATTGTTGGAAAGTAGTCGTTCAGTTCCTTTGTATTCCGGAGTTCTTTCTGGTTGAGGTAATACGTTTTGATGATCTTGTTGGTCGCCTCGGCCATGGAATTGGAGAAGTGAACAGTTTTTAAGGCAATTTCCTTTACAATGGAAGCGTCCTTTAGAGTATTTAAAAACCCATCGACTGTTTTATTGTTGTTTTCACTTCCGCCATCAACAATTAAATTTACATTCAATTCTGTATAAGATGCTACGGCAATATTGGTTGCTTCCCGGAATGTATTCATTCGTAATTCACCTGAAAGCCTTGTGCTAATATCCCAGGAAAGGATCTTTCTGGAATAATTATCAATGACAAGGTAAATATAATGTAAAACGCGGTCTTCAGTTCTGAACAAAGTAACATCCGCATGCCAGTAATGGTTGGGGTAATTCCCAACAATGCTTTCTCCGTAGTGCTTGAGTGATTTAGGTCGAAGCCTTTTGATATCAAGCAATGCTGCATATTTATACCAGGTGCTTAAGCTCATGGAAACCAGCTTGCTGTTCAATGCAAAATAATATAAGGAGACCAGGGGCCAGTTTGCCTTGGTTTCGTCAAGCAATATGGCCTTCATCTGGTCTACTTCTTTGCTCAATAATTGATTGGGATGTTGTTTCCGGCAGAGATGAATAATACTGTCCGTACATTTTACCCTTACCACCCTGATCCAGTTATATACGGTAGATTCATCTGTTTTTAAAAGCCTGGAAAGTTGCCTTACAGATAAAACGCTTTTAAATGTTTTTAATATTGAAACAAATTTCTCTTGATTCTTCTTTAAAACAAATTTATAATTTTTCATTTCTAAGAAACAATTTCTAAACACGCTAGCCGTCCTTAGATATGCGGAAAGCACTTTTCTATCTGTCTCATGTTCATTGAGCTGCCGCATCTGTGCAATGATTTTCTGCTCGATGTTTGATAATTCATTGCCGAAATAATCGCCCGCATTAAATGAATTTTTATACCGGCTTTGCTGAGAACGAGACAGTGCACGGGTATATTCAGGTGGAAGTGCATTTACAAATAGAAGGAACTTAATATTTGTATGAATTTTTCTTCGTCTTCTTTGCGTGGGAATTGAAAGCGATAGGTCGTTCATTTCAGGGAGGTTTCAGTAATTGGTTTGTAATGTGCTGATGTATATGAAAAGGAAGAGCTATGGAATGTTTTCCCGCCGCATTTTTTTGTACGCTTTCGTGTAGTATGAAAACGGCTTTTTACAACGCGATATTAGTTGAAAATTTCCGGCATCATGAAAAAAATGGTTGTTTTTCATGTGTAATTACACCCATTTTTTCATGTATTTTTTTTCAATGTATGCCCCGAATAGCTCATATGGTTATATTGCGCTCAAATTAGTAACTCTCTGATAATATAAACTCTAATTGCAAATTCATACTTGAATTGATGATAAATGCATTCCTAATAGCAGCGTGAACCTATCCGGAAAATGATTGAAATTAATATGCTTTTGGATGATTTTTAAAATCAGAAATTTAATCAATTATTCAAATAATAAAGTAACCCCGTTCATATTATGAGATATTTCCTTTGCATTCTGTTACCACCAATTGCTGTATTAACAACAGGTAGGATTGGTGCTTTTATTCTAAGCCTAGTTCTTACATTATGTTTTTGGATTCCCGGGATTATTCATGCGATACTTGTGGTAAATAAGCATTATGCTGATAAAAGGCATCTAGAGCTAATAACAGCAATGAGAAGTTAGTGTTTCAAATATATCAATATAAGTATGATTGTTCCAGTGTGTCCTAAATGTGATGGCAAAATTTTCCAAATGACTGAAGCAAGGCCGATTGGTTCGCAATATCCGATAATGCTTGTCCACTCTGCGCAGTGTGGTTGTGTTGTTGGAACAGAGCCGTTCATTAATACAGCTGCGTTGCTCGCAGAATTGTAGAATCCTATTTATCTGATACAACCCAAAAAATAAACGATCCAGGAAAAACAGCATATGGCCTTAATATATTGTAGAGAATGCGGACAACAGATAAGTGAGCTGGCAGGCGCCTGCCCGAAATGCGGGGCGCCTCAAAACAAAAAGCGTGGAAATAGAACCTTCCTAACGATAATGTTAGTAATTGCCTTTGTTTTCACAGGTTTGGCTTTATTTTACGTTACACAGGATAGCTCATTTGGAATGTCAAATGAAACCAGGCAGGACAGAATTGATGAAGCCGATAGACTTTTGGCAAGAGATAAATGCTTTAGGAAACACAAAATGCGATTGCATAAAAATGACTTTAAGAGAAAAATTGGCGGATAAATACACTTTGGAGGAGTTGAAAGACTTTCAAAATAGGCCATTGCATGAACTTCAGGAGATCAAAAATCTTGTTCAAGAAAATAGTATAGAAATCACAGAGGAGTGTTTCCCTTTGCTTGATCGTAAATGATCACAAAAAACCGTACTTCTAGATTATAATTCAAGCAAGCAATCTCTTGCAAAAGAACTTATTTTGAAATACACCTTCAGATAGATACTAAAAGAATACGCGTATTCATTTGCATTTTTTGTCATGGAAGGCGAAAAGTGTCCGGAAAAATGCAATTCTTTTATCCCATCTTGTCGCAAAATATCAGATTTATCGGAATTGAGACTCAAGACGTAATGGGTGTTTTTACCCATTTTGTGGGTAAATCGGAAAAAATGGTGTTGATTAACGATCTAAATAATTATATTGGCGTCAAATAAGCATTTCTTTTTTCTACTCCATTAAAGAAAATTCTGGTATTCTAAGGCAGTTAAACAAACAGTCGGGGAAAATTATGGATAAACATTTGGTTAGCGGAGAAGTACTATTGACAAGCATTTGCTTGTTAGTTTTATGTGCTGTTTTGATTCTGTTACTGGTTGTAAAATTGGTAGCTGAACGGAAAAGAAACGGCAATTTACTTTCTCAAAAAAAGGCGATGGCCGGATGCCTGATCCCTATCCTGGAAATGGAAAGGCAAAATATCGCCCGCGATGTGCACGATGATATTGGCTCAATCCTGGGCATCTTGAAAATTAATCTATCAAAGGTCCTTACAAATCTCCGGGAAGGTAAAGAGTCTAAAGACCTGGTCGAAAATTCCATTCACTTATCGGAAGAGGCTATTAAGAGTACAAGGGCTATTTCGCACGCGCTAATGCCTTCCTCACTTACTCAATTGGGTTTCGAATCAACAATTGTTGAACTCTGCAGGCAAATGAATGCATGCGGACAGTTTAACGTTAGCATTAGTATTGAAGCGGAGCAGCTAAAGTTTAATGCTGAAATTGAATTGCAGCTATTCAGAGTGGTTCAGGAAGTATTGAACAATATCATCAAGCATGAATCCCCTTCCGGTATTTCGATTTGCCTCAGAAACAGTGCTGACCATGCATTGGAAATTGAAATAAAGCACAATGGTCCTGGCATCACTCACGAGAAAATTAAGGAGCTGGCAAAGATTGGAAAAGGGGTTGGTTTGAAGAGCGTCTTTACGCGAATGGAAATGCTGCGGGGCTCAATCTGCTATTCCGCAAATAATGATAACAATTCAGGTGTTAAAATTTCTTTACCTCTCAGATATGACGAAATCAATCAAGCTGGCTATAATCGATGATCAGGCCCTTTTTAGAAACGGAATAGTTTCACTTCTTCGCGATTATAAAGAGATGGAGGTGGTGATCGAAGCAAGCAATGGCATGGAATTACTCGCTCAGGTAGAAACTGGCAAACCGGATATAATTCTTCTGGACTTGGAAATGCCGGTCATGGATGGTATTAAAGCGACTGAACTACTTAAGGATAAATATCCCGGAATCAAAATTTTGATTCTCACCGGGCATAATGATGAAGCAATGGTACTTCACTTAATTGAGAAAGGTGCCCACGGCTTTCTGATGAAGGATACAAATATCGAAATTATTATAGAAGCTATTCATTCCATAAAGGAGAATGGCTATTATTTTAACGACCGCGTTTCCAAGATCATGGTTGGAGGATTGGTCAAAAGAAAAAAAATAAACCCTTTTTTTAATAATGCAAAGCTATCGGATCGTGAAATTGAAGTTGTAAGGTTGATTAGCAAGGAGTTTAAAAATTCTGAAATAGCAGACAAGCTATTTATAAACATACGTACAGTAGACCGGCACCGTGAAAATATCTTAAGGAAAATTAATGCTCGTAACTCTATTGGATTAGTTATGTATGCCGTTAAGAACAATTTGTTGGATTAAATGAACTGCCATAAAATAAAATGGCTATAACAAGTAAAAATATTAAAGCCATTGCATGGCGCGTTATCTTAGTTTGATCCCGCTGGGATTATTTCATGGTCCCAAAATACTCAGAGTCGGAATAAGAAACCACTTCCGCTGTCGCGTAAGCGTTTTTTTATTTCCATTCCCTTTCGAAAGCAAAGAGGCTTTCGACGTGCCTGAAAACAAAAAAACCGCTCCTTAAAAAAGGAGCGGTTTCTTCTTACTCGTGATCCCGCTGGGATTCGAACCCAGGACCCCTACATTAAAAGTGTAATGCTCTACCAGCTGAGCTACGGAATCTAATCTACACTTTAATTGCAGTCCCTAAAACCAGTATTTGATTTTGGGAGTGCAAATATAGATGCAATATTTAATTATGCAAAGCCTTTTGCAATAAAAACTGAAATATTTTCTTTTCCCTTGATATTCAATACTTTTCAAATTTTTCAGGCGCTGGACGCCTCGCTTTGTTAATTATATATTCCTGCTTGTTTACTCAAAATTTACTATTATTGTATGTAATCTTTAAATCGTATAAGTGAGTCTCCTCTTGGAAATAAAGCCTGCTATCGGCCTTTCTAATCTCCCGTTTGGTGCTTCCATGCCGGAAGCTGAACGAATGTTCGGCAAGGCGGAAGAAGCCGAGCTGTTAGACGATATCGAAGAGTACCAATCGACTGTTTGGCACTACTGGGAAAATGGCTTTTCGTTGTTTTTTGATGAAAGCGAACAGCAGGTCTTTTGCTGCGTGGAGATCGATAACAGTAACGTGCTTCTCTGGGGCCAAAAGATCTTCGATTTGAATGAAAAACAGATCATTGAGCTCTTTAATGGCAAAGGCATAAAGGAATTTGAAACCGAACTCCATGAATGGGGCGAAAGGCGCCTAAGCTTTGATGAGGCCAACATCGATTTTTACTTCGAAAAAAATAAGTTAAGTTCTATTAATTATGGCAAACCGATTTTGGATCTGCCTTTAATACTTCCAAACTAATGGCGAAAATATTTCTTACAGGTTACATGGGCAGCGGAAAATCCACCGCTGGCAAAGCATTGGCAACTCAATTGGGTTACGAATTCATTGATCTCGATAAATTCATCGAGCAGGAATATAAGATGAGCATCCCCGAAATCTTCTCCAGCAAAGGAGAAAAGGAGTTCAGGGCCATGGAGCATAACAGCCTGAAAAAGCTGATCGAAAAAGACAAGCTGGTTGTTGCTTGTGGTGGAGGAACTCCTTGCTATTACAACAACATGGAGCTGATGAACAACAATGGCGCTACCGTATACCTTAAAATGAGTGCCGATTCCCTGGTTAACCGCTTAATCAACGCGAAAGACAAACGTCCGCTGGTAGCCAATAAAAGCGAAGCGGAATTGCGTGAGTTTGTGAGCAGACAACTGGAAAAGCGGGAGGATACGTATCACAAGGCGCAATACACCGTGAAAGGCAAGGACCTTGACATAAAGGAACTGGCTGCTTTCGTAAAAGAGCAGGTGGGCGTCTAGCTTAAATAAACGGCTTCTTTCCCTTTTTTTAATTCTACGGTGATGTGCTCCTGCAAGGTGGTGGAGAGCGATAGTCCTACAAAATCGGCTTTGATCGGATAGCGGTTATGCCCGCGATCGACCAATACTACAGTAGTAAGACGCTTTATTGGTGCGCTCAGAAAAGGCTTGGCGCCGAAGATCAACGTTTTTCCGGAATTCAATACATCATCAACTAAAATGATGACTTTGTTCCTGAGCTCTTTTTCGCTCAGGGAAATTTTAATATCGGCTGCCAACGGGTTTTCTTTGTTGATGCTGATCTCTATCAATGAGTTTTTAATCGGACAAATTTTCTGCAGAACACCGGAGATGCGCTTTGCCAATAAATAGCCATTGTCGGAGATTCCCGCTATGATGATCTCTTTCTCGTCGTAATTATTCTCGTAGATCTCATAGGCAATACGATTGATCTTTTGCTCTATCTGCTTGCTGTTTAAGATAAGGGTGCTGCTCATATGCTGTTAGTTCACTGGTTTATTGGTTCACTGGTTTACTGGTTCAGTGCTGCTGTCCGTGCCGCTCGATTGTATCATTGCCTGATGATCTGGCGTGAAATCGTTTAATGCAACCTTCCGCCTTTAAAAAAATATTTTTTATAATAAGCTTCGTCCAGATCGCTGATGATGACACCGGATTGTACGGAAGCATGCGCAAATTTATTATTTCCAAGGTAAACTCCAACATGGGATATTTGTCCTTTTTTTATTTTGAAGAATAAAATATCGCCTTCCTGCAGCTCTTCCTTTTCAACTGGCTTCACGCAGGTCCAGATGTCGCGCGAACCGCCGCTCAGATTGATGCAATAGGCATTGCGGTACATTTCACTCACAAAACCGGAGCAATCAATGCCTTTTTTTGATTTGCCGGCATATTGGTAACGGGTGCCGATCCAGTCGTATACCTGGGAATATAAATAGGGGCTGCAGGCCGAATCCGGCGCAAGCTGGTGACAGGCATAAAACTGGCAGATGCTTTGCTGCTCTGCCTTTGGACCGGAACTGCGCTCTTTCTTTTTGGTCTGAGCGCTGATCAACAAAGGCATGAGGAAGAATATGAATAGAATCCTGATCTTCATGTTAAAACAAAGATACGAATTTTAAAAGAGTGGCCGGGTGACGAACTTAAGCCTGTTTCCTGATAAAGTGTATGAACAACTCCCTGTTTGCCCTCGGCGCTATGGAATTGTAACAGTTTTCCAATGTTTTTAGCTGAAAATGATCCTGGAAAAGGGTGCTGTATTCTTCTTTATTGCCTCCAAAAGGGGGCTTGTCGGCATTCAAAACATCGTTGAACAGCACTCCGACCAGCTTTCCACCTGGATGCAGTAAGTCATGCATCTTTTTAACATAATCGGCTCTCCGGGAAGGATGCAGGGCGCAAAAGAACGTTTGCTCAATGATGAGTTCATATTTCCCCTCATGATCAAAAAAATCACCCAAAATTAGCTTGTTATGCGGGAAGCCGGGCAAACGGGTTTTGATATTGTTTAATGGCTGTGCCGCAATATCGATCAGGGTAATATTCGTAAAACCAATGTTAAACAGATATTCTGCTTCATAGCCATTTCCTGCGCCGGGAATAAGAATGGCAACTGACTTATCGGTCAGCTGATCAAAATACGCTTTCAGGGGACTGGAAGGAGCGCCAAGATCCCAGCTGGTGTCGTTGTTATTATAGCGTTGTGCCCAGTAGTTTTCGTTTAGATCGGTCATTCAGTTTAACAGTTTATAAAATTTTCGGTTTTTAGCTATGGGGCTTCATCATCCCCCTGCCCCCTTCAAAGGAGGACGTGTTCTCGATTAGAAATTCAATTTCCGTTTTCCAACTTTTCATCTTCCAATCTGAACATCTGCATATCTGCATATCGGTACATTGGCAAATAAGGGGCTTCATCATCCCCCTGCCCCCTTCAAAGGGGGACGTGTTCTCTTTAGAAATTCAATTTCCGTTTTCCAATTTTTCATCTTACAACCTGAACATCTGCACATCTGCATATCGGTACATTGGCAAATCTTCCCATCTGCACATTTGCATATCTGCACATCGGTACATCGGCACATCTAAAAAGAAACACTGAATCCTACCTTTACTCCCCAATTGCTGATGGAGTTTCCGGGATTCGCTTTCGCATAATTCTTAATATAGAAATCATCGTTATAGGTGAGGCGATAAAGAAAATCGATCCGGATAATGCTGAAGATGTTTTCAATGCCGAGGTCAGCTTCAAAATAAGGAACATCGTCCATCACTGTAAACGTATTGTTGCTGTTAAAGCTTTTATTCTTGCTGCTTAGGGTACCATAGGCCATGTTCAGACCTATTACTTCCCGCCAGTTGTATTTTTTTAATAGAGGGACCCGGTTAAAAAACAATCCGTTGAAATGATGCTGCCAGAATGCCTGAATGTATTGGTCACTTACGAATTCAAAAAGATTCATCTGATTGTAAATGTTGTGTGCATAAAAAATATTCTCATTCCCACGTGGAATCTCCAGCAAGGTATAAGGGACTTTGGAAAACACTTTCCCGGCTTTGGCATATACCTGTGAATAGCCCATGGTGGCCATCCGGAAACGGTTCGTGAAACTGACGCTTACTTTGTGGTAATTAAAATCGCCGTTGAAAAGACCTTTGATCCCCAAGGTATAGTTGAATCCAATCATCGGTGATTTATTGTTTCCGAAGCTGATGCGCTCTGTTCCATTTTGTACAAAGCGCTCCTTAACCGAAAGGCGTGCATCCAGCAGCACCTCGGTGATGGAAAATTTCCGGGTTTGGAAGAGACTGAACTGGTCGCCGAATGCAACAGGGAAAAGCGGATCGGTGGTGATGTTCTGAAAGGTTACTTTGGTATTGATCCCGGGGTTGAATTCTTTTTCATACCAGATCCTGGCTTCCTGCTTTCTCACCAGCTTGGAAATGTTTCCTATTTGGGAAAAGGTGCTGTTCAGGTTATTAGCAGCCTGTCCGAGATTGATATTACTGGAATAATTGAAGGAGGTTCCGATCTGATCAATATCGTCGCGGTACTGAATGCCGATCTTGCTCCAGGGATAGCGGCTCATGATCCGTTCCACCTGCAGGTTGTATTTAAAGCCTTGGTCTTTGAAACCATATGCTCCATAGCCCCTAATGATCCAGCTTTTGCTGAACTTCTGGTTGGTACGGAAGCCTAGGCGAAGGCGGGTTCCTTCATAGGGGTTGTAGGCATACACATTCATGAAGTGACCCAGGTCAACCGGCCCGACATCCTTGTAACCTGTAAAGAGAAAATAAAGAATGTTAACACCGTGCTTAATGAAAGGAATGTTTCGCACGGTGTCGATCATGTCGTATGATTTTGTTTCCAGCTTGCTCAGCGGCTCTGGCCTGCTGTTTCCCCACCAGGCGGTATCTTTTGTCAAGGCGTCTTCTGCATAGGTGATACGCGATTGATAAAAATCATTTTCTTTCGGCTTGTTCACAACATAGTTCCTGTTGGAGTTATAGGTGCGGACCACCATGCTTACAAATTTATCGCTGAGTGTTGTATAGTCCACCAGTGTTCGCGTTTGGGCAGGAACCCAGGGGCCGGCTTCTGTTGGGATCAACACCTGCTGGATCCGCGCATGGTCGATCCAGTTTACATTCACTTCAGGAGTAATTCCTAAATCCAGTTGTTTGATGGCAAAAGTAGTATCGGTGATCCAGATGAAACCGGTATAAGCAAGGTCCTTTTTATTTTTCGGGTGACAATCGATCTTATAACACTTGGTGCTGTCGATCACCATACTGTCGACCAATATGTAATTGTAAAACAGCATGGCATTGTCGGCAATAGGGGAGAGAATGTCTTTTCCCTGGATGGCCACATTGTTCTTACAGAAATTATAATTCTGAAAATCGGTTCCAGTGAGTTGTGAAACAGCGCTTCCATCTTTCATTCCCACGAACTTTATTTTTATGGCATTTACATCTTCGTGTTTTTTATCGGATTCTTTGTAGGAATAGATTTCCGAAATGACTTCGCTCATCATCACCGGCAGATTGGCTTTGCTGTCTTCTCCTACAATCGCGTCGAGGCTGTCCCACATAGCTGCGAACGGCCTGAACAGCCGCCATTTCCGCATCTTCGGCGTAATGTTGTCCACATCGGCTTCCTGTTTGGTATAGCTTATATATTGAACCGCATTTAAATTGTCGCGGTCGTATTTCGATTTGTTGTTCTGGCAGTTTTTTATGATACGTATTGCTGGATTGATGCCCGGCCGGATCTCAATGGTATTTAAATTCAATGCTTCTGCGCTCAGCTGGAAATTGATCTCCTGTACTTTTCCTTTTTGAACAGGTTTGGCTTTTGACTTATAACCGATCAGGGAAACATAAATTGAGTCTTTGGGAGTCGTGGTGCGGATAAAGTAATTGCCATCAAAATCGGTAACGGTGCCAATGAGCGTTCCCTTGAAATAAATGTTCACGAATGGAATGCCGCTGTTGGTGCCCGCTTCAGAAACATGCCCGCTGATAACCGTTTCCTGCTGAGCGAATAGAGAAGCGCTCAGGAAGAGGAGAAAGAGGAGGAGTATCTTTTTAAAAGGCATTTAGCAGTTTATCAATTTAGCAGTAGGCAATTTGGCAATAGGCAATTTAACAGTTTAACAATCTTCCAATCTTTCAATCTTTCAATTTTAAAAAAACAGCTGGAGTGAGATTGCCACGCCCTTTCTCCGAAGAGGGCTCGCAATGACGCTCCGACAGTCCAATCTTCCAATCTACCCATCTTCCCATCTTTCAATTTAAAAAAAACAGCTGGAGTGAGATTGCACGCCCTTTCTCCGAAGAGGGCTCGCAATGACGCTCCGGCAGTTCCAATCTTCCAATCTACCCATCTTCCCATCTTTCAATTTTAAAAAAACAGCTGGAGTGAGATTGCCACGCCCTTTCTCCGAAGAGGGCTCGCAATGACGCTCCGACATTTCCAATCTTCCAATCTTCCAATTTTCCAATTTTTCCAATCTGCACCATCTGCACATCTGCACATCGGTACATCGGTACATCAACCCCTCCGCTCCAGCAATACCACATTTTCCACATGATGCGTTTGAGGAAACATATCGACCGGCTGCACTTTTGTTACTTTGTATTTGGCGTCCAATAGTTGCAGGTCTCTAGCCTGTGTTGCAGGATTACAGCTGACATATACAATTCTGTCCGGCTCGATCTCCAGCATTTTTTTAGTCACATCTTCATGCATTCCTGCACGCGGAGGATCAGTGATGATCACATCCGGCTTGCCATTTGCATTGATGAAATCGTTGTTCAGCACATCTTTCATATCACCCGCATAAAACACGGTATTGCTGATATTGTTTATGTTTGAATTGATCTTCGCATCCTCAATGGCAGCAGGCACATATTCCACCCCCACTACTTTTTTCGCCTGGTGTGCAACGAAATTAGCAATGGTACCGGTTCCGGTATAAAGGTCATACACAATGTCTGTCGGTTTAATGCTTGCGAAGTCGCGTGTGATCTTGTACAGCTCATAAGCCTGATCGGAATTGGTTTGATAAAAGCTTTTTGGTCCGATCTTGAATTTCAATCCTTCCATGTTTTCGTAAATGCTGTCGTTCCCTTTGTAAACAATAATATCCAGGTCGCCGATGGTATCGTTTCTTTTGGAATTGATCACATACTGCAATGACGTAATTTGTGGAAATTGGTTGGCTATATGGTCGAGTAATTTTTTTATCTCCGGCTGATCATCGTAATGAAAAGCAACGATCAGCATCCATTCACCGGTGGAGGTGCTGCGGATAATGATATTCCTCAGGAAGCCGATCTGCTCACGAAGATCAAAAAATGTCAGATTGTTCTCCAGCGCATATTTTCTGATCTCATTTCTGATTGCATTGGAAGGCTCTTCCTGCAAATAACAAGTATCGATATCGAGGATCTTATCAAACATTCCGGGGATATGAAATCCAAGCGCATTACGATGTTCGAATTCCTGGTTACTGTTGATCTCTTCCTGGGTCAGCCACATTTTATTGGAAAAAGTAAATTCCAGTTTGTTGCGGTAGTGATACACCTTTTGGGAAGGAACAATCGGATTGAATTCCGGAAGCTCAATTTTAATAAGGCGTGTCAGTGCATCAGTCACCTGCTTTTGTTTGTAAAACAATTGCCATTTGTAATCCATGTTCTGCCATTTGCAGCCTCCGCAAACGCCAAAATGCTTGCAAACAGGATCTGTGCGTTTATCCGAGCGTTCTTTTATATTGGTGACAGTCGCTTCGCGATATTTGCTTTTTTTTCTGGTAACCTGCACATCCACTACATCACCAGGCACAGCGCCTTTAATGAAGATCACATATTCATCGGTTCTCGCAACCGATTGTCCGTCGGAACTGGCATCGATCACGCTTATATTTTCAAGGATGGGTAAAGGCTTTTTAATCGGTTTTCTCATAAGGGGCGAAGTTACGAAAATAGGGGATATGTGTTACAAATCAAGGCAGTATTGAAATGTTCCACAGAGGACGAAAGTTATTCTTCTGCGCCGGGATTATTCCGACGTTCGGTAAATTTAGCATTCTCGGCATGCGTCGGATAAAGCTTATCCAGGGGAGAAAGGAAATAAGCGGAATTGAATTTTTTGTAGAAGCGTTTGACGGGTTTGTCGCAATAGCCGCTCGCCCAGGTTACATCCACATAATACCAGCTGCCGTTTATTTCGACCTTGTTCCAGGTATGGTTGGTGCTAAAGCTCTTTCTGTTCCTGAGCTTTTTGATCTTGTCCTTGTTTTCACTGGCCCGGCCTTCCACCAGCAGGCAATTGATGCCGGCGGCTTTGCAAAGCTCTTTGAATAAAACAGCATATCCTTCGCAAACGGCTCTTTTATTGCGAAGCGCCAGCATGGCCACATTGTAATAATATTTGTCCAGTTTTGTAATGAGCTCCTCCTTTGTTTTATAACTGAAATTGCCGGCCGGGGCGCTCTTGGCGTGATAGGCCACACAATCGTAGGCAATATTATTGGTCATCCAGATGAACAAGGCCCTTACTTTTTCTTCTTCGGTTTGGAAAGGAGCTGTGATTTCCTTCGCCAGTATTGGAATGGGCTTGTTCCTGCGCTTCATTTTTAGCACAAAATCGTCGACCTTCTTAAATTTAACAGCGGCAACAGAATCGAAGAGATTATTGGAATTGGTATTAACGGCTGCCGGTTCGCTTTTTTCGGCAATTGTATCATTCTCCTGTGCCTTGGATAGCAGCGGCAGCGTTAAAAGCGCCACAAGAATGACCTTTTTTATGTGATTGAAGAAAATCATGATTCGTTACGACAAGATAAGGCTTTTCAACGATAGAACAAGGGAGAATATTCATGCCGATCTGCTTTATTTTTGCTAAATTTGTAAGGTAAATTGACAATTATTATGGAAACAATTATGACCAGCAAAATCAGCGCTGAAAAAGCCATTCAATTAGAGGATAAGTACGGAGCTCATAACTATCATCCTTTACCGGTTGTGTTGGAGCGTGGAGAAGGTGTTTACGTCTGGGACGTGAACGGCAAACAATATTTTGATTTTCTGGCAGCGTACAGCGCGGTTAACCAAGGGCATTGTCATCCTGTGATTGTTGCTGCGCTTATAGAACAAGCACAAAAATTAACATTGACCTCCCGTGCATTTTACAATGATACATTGGGCGAATACGAAAAATTCATCACATCTTATTTCGGATACGATAAAGTACTTCCGATGAATACCGGTGCAGAAGGTGTGGAAACCGCCCTGAAGCTGGCCCGCAAATGGGCCTACGAGAAAAAAGGCGTTACAGCTGATCAGGCAGTAATCATCGTTTGTAAAAACAATTTTCACGGAAGAACTATTTCCATTGTTTCTGCAAGCAATGATGAAGATGCGCGCAAAAATTTTGGCCCATTCACTCCGGGAATTATTTCGGTTGACTACAACGATGCCGAAGCATTGGCAGAATTATTAAAAAACAAAAATGTAGCAGGCTTCCTGATTGAACCGATACAAGGTGAAGCAGGAGTGATTGTTCCGGATGAAGGTTATCTGAAAAAATGCTACGATTTGTGTAAAGCAAATAATGTATTGTTTATTGCAGATGAAATCCAATCAGGACTCGGGCGTACCGGTAAACTATTAGCATGCGATCATGATGGCGTACATCCTGATATTTTGATTTTGGGAAAAGCATTGGCAGGAGGAGTTTATCCTGTGTCAGCGGTATTGGCAAATGATGAGGTGATGCTTTGCATTAAGCCCGGACAACATGGTTCCACTTACGGCGGAAATCCATTGGCTTGTAAAGTAGCAATAGCAGCTTTAACAGTGTTGAAGGAAGAAAAGCTCTCGGAAAACTCTGAGCGTCTTGGAAAGATCTTATTGAGAGAGTTAAAATCCATTCAGGCAGAAAATCCTGAATTGGTGAAACTAGTAAGAGGAAAAGGTTTGTTCTGCGCGATGGTAATCGCTGAACGCAATGGCAAAAATGCCTGGGACGTTTGCGTGGAATTAGCAAAGGACGGTTTATTAGCGAAACCTACTCATGGTGATATTATTCGTTTTGCACCTCCATTGGTGATTACGGAAGATCAGCTGATGGAATGTGTCAGCATCATCCGGAAAGTGGTGAAACAATTTTAATAGCAATTATAATTTTATAAGAAACGTGAGGCGAATGCTTCACGTTTTTTTGTTAACTCTATAAACAGAAAAGCATGTAAGAGAACGACGGATCTTTATCGTTTTTTCTTTGTGGTAATTTTGTAGCCTATGGATTTTCGCGGCTTGGGGTTCTTCTCTAACAATTCATCTAAATACTGGAACACTAATTCTATATTCTTGCTATGGTTGCCGAGCTTGTCTTTTATCTGCTCGATCTCTAAACGTAATTCCGTCTTCGTAAGAAGCGCTTCACGAAGCTTTACAAAAAGTTCTATTATTCTAATACTTACTTGTACGGCCTGTTCACTCTTTAAAACATTTGCGAGCATCAATACTCCATGTTCTGTAAATGCATACGGCAAAGTCCCTCCTAAATGACCTTTTGAAGGTATCGCATTTTGCGATACCATTATTTCCACTTCCTGGTCTGTTAACTGGAACATAAAATGTTTCGGAAATTTTGTAATATTTCGTTTTACCTGCTCACGTAATCTTATCCCTTTCACACCATACAATACAGCCAAATCTCTGTCAAGCATTACCTTTTCGTTTCTTAAAAAATAAATTTTACTTATCAATACTTCTTTTGGTACGATTGTTAGATCGGTGTTTTTCTTTGCCATATTATTGAGTTTCAGAGCGATCGCAATTTGCAATCATCACTGTTAAATTCGTGTTTTTTTCAAGGTCGCAATTTGCGACCTTAAGTTCGTAACAGTTGATTTCAAATTTTCGCGCCATATTCTATACTTCTTCATCTTTCGTAAATGCTGCCAAGTGTGCAGCAATCGCAAAGCGAATATCACTATAGCTGTAGTCATCGCCAAGGTGCTGTTTGATAGGGCCAGCCTGCAAGGTGTTGAGTGTTTTTGAAACTTTGATGATGTTGTTTTTTTTATCGTCGGAAATAAACGCTGCTGAGGGAATTATTCCTTTGGTAACGTAATGCGCCAGGTGGCCTTCAATGGTGGTGTTTACCATGCTTCTTGCTTTGGCGATGGCTTCTATGGTTTTACCTTCTCTGTAAAGCTTATAGCTTTCTTCTTTAGTATCGATTTTTTCAGATTTGGGGGCTTTTTCTTTTTTTTCTTTGCGCGGTTTTTTCTCACGTTTGCTCTTTACCTCGGGATCAATCGAATCGCTTAATGGCTGACTAAGAATCTGAATCAATTGTTCTTCTCTTGTGATGTCTCTGCAAATGTCTTTGATCTCTTTGGCGGTTACTTCTTTTTTCTCGATGGTTGCCTGGATGAGCAGTCCTGCTTTTTTGATGAGCTTGCTTTGTTCGTGAATAAGACTTTCCATTTCCAGCAATTCCGTCATATAGGTTTTGATCTTCTTTTCTTTTTTCATGATCTCGGCATGACGGAAGATCTTGTTGCTGAATGTTTTGAAGAGAGGGCTGAAATAGCCCGTAGCTAGCAATACCCGTTTGTGCAGGAATTCCATGTGGCCTTCCGCTTTCGCAATGATGATGGAATTGATCTCCCTGCGAAACCCATCAGCATGTGGCTTTAACACTTTTACTTCTTTCTCCAATTCTTTCGCCCAGTCGTGATAGCGCTGCTTGGCCGAACGCTTCTCATCTTTTACATAACTGTCGGTATGCTCTTCCAGCACACGCACGAGGTTATTCATATCAAAGCTTTTGGAAACATAGTTGTTGATGAACTGATAGGTTTCCTCGCTGAGCATGGCATTCAGGTCTTGTTCGCCGGAGCGGTCTTTGGAATAGTTGCTGATCTTTCCATCCAGCTGAATGCTTCCGGGATTGAGTGATGAGGTGAGGATAAGTCCGTCGAGTGAGCGCAGCCTCGACAAGGCCACATAAACTTGTCCGGGCGCAAATGCATCGCCGATATC
The DNA here is from genome assembly GCA_036399275.1 of Bacteroidia bacterium. Lineage (GTDB taxonomy): Bacteria > Bacteroidota > Bacteroidia > 2-12-FULL-35-15 > 2-12-FULL-35-15 > 2-12-FULL-35-15. The sequence goes on from DASWNK010000109.1 coordinate 32,631, forward strand.
GATGATGGCTTTGTCGAAGGTGAGTCCCTGGCTTTTATGAACCGTGATGGCCCAGGCAAGCTTGAGGGGATAATGAGAAAAAGTGCCGGCAATGTTTTCTTCAATCTCATTGCTTTGTCCGTTCACACGGTATTTCACATTCTTCCATTCGTATCGGCCGACAATCACCGGTTGTGAGCCATCCTTGAAAGTGACTTCGATATTCTCTTCTTTTATGGAAGAAACAAAACCAATCTTACCATTAAAAAATTTCTGGTTACCGCTAGGATCATTTTTTACAAACATAACCTGCGCGCCGATTTTTAGCTCCAGTGTTTTTTCGAGCGGATAAGAAGATTCATTAAAATCATCTTTGATAGCCGCTTCAAAGAAATAGGATTTTCCTTCTAACCGATTCAGGAAATTCCGGTTCAGATCAGCTGCTTTGTAATTGTGTGTGGTGAGCGTAATATAGCCATCGGCTGGATCGTGTTTGTAGCCCGGCTTAAAAAAAGAATTCAGTAATTCATAATCTTCTTTTTTCATTTCGTTATTACGAAGATGATTGAGAAGATCTACAAAACGTTGATCCGATTGGCGATAAATTTTATCCAGCTCAATGTAAACCGGTTTATTTTTTTGAAGCACTACGGCATCAAAAAAATAAGCGCTGTTATAATAGGAGCGGAGTACCTGCCATTCATCCTCTTTTACCACGGGAGGCAATTGCAGCATATCGCCGATAAAAAGCATCTGAACACCGCCAAAAGGCAGGTTGTTTCGGCGCACGTGCCGCAAAACCAGGTCAATAGCATCCAGCAGATCTGCGCGAAGCATACTTACTTCATCAATGATAAGAAGCTCGAGCTCACGCAATAGTTTGCGTTTACTGTCGTACATCTGCAAGCCTTTGATCACAGAAACAGGGTCATTGAGTCGGGTATTGTTATGCAAAGTTTGTGTTTCTACCTTAAGGGGAATAAATCCGCCGAAAGGCAATTGAAAAAGAGAGTGGATTGTGATGCCACCCGCGTTGATCGCAGCGATTCCCGTGGGAGCTGCAATGAGGCATTTTTTGTAGGTAGTGGAAACGATGTTCCGGAGTAATGTTGTTTTGCCAGTACCTGCTTTGCCTGTCAGAAATACGTTTTTGTTGGTTTGATTGATGAACCTTGAAACGTAGGTTGCCGGATCAGCAGATGTTTGAATCATAGTTTATTCTTTCGGTTTTGGTTTGTCTTTTGGTGGCATGGGGCCGCGTTTGTAAATGATCAGTCCGTTCAGGAAATTGCGCAGCAGCTGATCGCCGCAAGGTTTAAAGTTCTGATGATCGGGAGTTCTGTAAAGCGCATTTACTTCACTCTTGGTGATGTCGAAATCCACGAGCTTTAGGATTTTGATAACATCCTCGTCTTTTAACTCAAGCGCTACGCGTAATTTTTTTAAAATATCGTTGTTTGATAGCATAGTTAATTACAAATAGTACAAATTATAGGTTACAAATAATACAAATTATAAAGTACAAATATACAAATGCAATTTTACAATTTGTCAGTTTCGCAATTATGAATGTTTAGGCTCAGCAATTTCAAACTGGTGTGAGATTGCTTCGTCGTGCCTCCTCGCAATGACGAGCCGACAGTTCAATCTTCCAATCTTTCAGTTTTCCAATTTAAAAATTCGTGCATCAACAATCTGCACATCGGTACATCCGCACATCGGTATATTTCCCCAACCTTCCAACTTTAAACTCCCAACTCCCAACTCCTAACTCCTAACTCCTAACTTTCAATACGCCAACAATTCTCCAATCGCTTTCGAAACCTTCACGGCATTCGGTAGCATTGTTGTTTCCAGCACAGAGTTCAAAGGAATAGCAGGTAAATTTTCAGAGCCGATCACTTCTACCGGAGCATCTAGAAATTCAAAACATTTTTTTGAAATACGTCCGGACAAAGCTTGTGGAAATCCGTTGTTATAAGGCTCTTCGGTGAGCACCATGCATTTACCATGTTTTTTCACGGATGCCATAATGCTTTCTTCATCCAATGGATTCAGCGTGCGAAGGTCAAGAATCTCTACTTGACCGGGGAAATCTTTCGCAGCATTCTTCGCCCAGTAAACGCCCATTCCATAAGTGATGATAGTGAGGGTTTGTTTTTCTGCCGATGCTTCTGCTTCCTGCACCATGCGTGCTTTTCCGAAAGGAATAATATAGTCTTCATCAGGCTCAATCGTTTTTGCATCCTCGGTTCCTTTGATCTTGCTCCAGTACAATCCTTTGTGCTCAAGCATGATCACAGGATTGGGATCATAATAAGCCGCTTTCATCAGCCCTTTTAAATCTGCGCCGGTTGAAGGATAGCAGATCTTGATTCCCCTGATGTTGGTTAAGATACTTTCAACGCTGGAGGAGTGATACGGTCCGCCGCTGCCATAGGCTCCGATTGGAACGCGGATGATTGCGCTCACCGGCCATTTCCCGTTGGATAAATAACAAGAACGGCTTACTTCCGTGAATAATTGATTTAAGCCGGGCCAGATATAATCGGCAAACTGAACTTCTACAATGGGCTTGCAGCCAACAGCGCTCATGCCGACTGTGCTGCCGATGATGAATGCTTCCTGGATGGGTGTATTAAAAACGCGGTGATCGCCATATGTTTGTGCAAGTGTTGCTGCTTCACGGAACACGCCACCAAGGCGGCCTCCGACATCCTGTCCGTACAACAGACATTCAGGATGTTTTGCCATTAGCTCGCGGATAGCGAACAAAGCAGAATCCACCATCACGGTTTTTTCTTTTCCTTTCGGCTCACGCTCACCTTTTTCTTCTGTAACAGGAGTAGGAGCGAAGTCGTGATCAAACAAATCTTCCGGGCGTGGATCTTCAGCTAGTAATGCTTTCTGATAGTCTGCTTCCACCGTTTCTTTTGCCTGTTTTTCAAGCGCGTCCAATTCGGTTGTATCAAAACCGGCAACAATCAATTGATTGCGGAAGCGTGGAAATGGATCACGCTTTTGTGCATCTTCCAGATCATCGCGGTACCATTCTTTACGAACGCCGGATGTATGATGGTTTAACAAAGGAACTTTGGCATGAATTAAAAACGGCCTGCGCTCCTTACGGATAATGGCAATCACCTCTTTTACGGTATTGTAGGATTTTTCAAAATCAGTGCCGTCGATGGTGCGTGTTTCAAGGCCTTTAAAGCCTTTTGCATATTCGGTGGCATCTTGCGCGCGAATTTCTTTTGCATTGGCGGAGATGTCCCATTCATTGTCCTGTACCACATACAAGATCGGCATCTTCTTCAGCACCGCCATTTGAAAAGCTTCCGCCACTTCACCTTCCGTGATGCAGGCATCGCCTAAAGAGCAAACCGCAATCGGTTTATCATCGCCGTAATCCGGTAGTAAATTTTGTTTCTCGAGGTATTGAATTCCCATGGCCACGCCGGTGGTAGGAATTGCCTGCATTCCTGTTGCAGAGCTCTGCATAGGGATTTTGGGCATATCATCCCTGCGTAAGCTCGGGTGACAATAATAGGTTCTTCCGCCACTAAACGGATCATCCCGTTTGGCAAGCAATTGCAGCATCAGTTCATAAGGCTGCATGCCGATGCCCAGCATCATGCTATCATCGCGGTAATAGGCGGAAAGAAAATCCTGGGCTTTTAACTGCAAGCTCACTGCCAGCTGAATGGCTTCATGGCCGCGCGATGTAGCATGTACATATTTCGCAGTCACTTCTTTATTTGCTTCATACAATTCCGCCATCGCTTTGGCAGTGCACATCAGGCGAAATGCCTTCAGCAACATTTGCTCATCAATGGATGAATCAATTTTTCTTTTGTTATCAGTCTTTATTTCCGCCATGGTTTTGTACTGTTATGGTTTATTCGTTTCGAGGTTAAAGAGGCTTAGCTGCCCAATTAAAGTATAGCTAAATGTAAAATTAATTAGTTTAAATTCCAAGCAATTTAATAAAGTCGGAATATAATTCTGATTAATTGTTAAAATAACAAATAAAAGTTTGTTTCGTGTATGTGGATTGCCTGTAAACCTAACATACATAAGCCCTGTATGACTTAATTAAACTACCTTTGCAATTAAAATAAATAGAATGATACAAAAAGTGCTGGAGAATCTGAAGATTGATTCACTGAATGAGATGCAAGTGGCTACTATGGAAGCTGCAAAAACAAAGAATGAGATTATTTTACTTTCTCCCACAGGCTCTGGAAAGACATTGGGTTTTTTATTGCCGTTGCTGAACAGTCTGGATAAAACAAAGCCTGGCATTCAGGCGATGGTGATTGTTCCTTCGCGCGAGCTGGGCTTGCAGATTGAACAGGTATTCAAACAAATGGGAACCGGCTTTAAAGTGAATTGCTGTTACGGTGGACATTCTACACGCACCGAGAAGCATAACCTGGATGAAGCACCGGCAGTATTGGTGGGAACTCCAGGCCGGCTTGCTTTTCACATCCGAAATAAAAATATCAATACCGCAACGATCCATACATTGGTGCTGGATGAATTTGATAAAGCCTTGGAATTTGGTTTCCAGGAGGACATGTCGTTCATCGTTTATCATCTGAAAAACTTACAAAAGCGCATGCTTACTTCTGCTACGAAGATGAAAGTGATTCCGCCTTTTACCGGAATTGTTGATCCGATAGAAATAAATTTCTTAAGCAAAACGCCTGTTAAAGCAGAAGGACTGAAGTTAAAGCTAGTGAAGACCGATGCGAGAGATAAACTGGATGCGTTGTTTTCCCTGATCTGTAAATTAGGAAATACTGCTACACTTGTTTTTTGTAATCATCGCGATGCGGTTGACAGGATCAGCGATCTGCTGAACGAAAAGGGATTGATCCATGGAACCTTTCACGGAAAAATGGAGCAGGAGGACAGAGAACGCGCATTAATAAAGTTCAGAAATGGCAGCTATCGGATTTTGATTACCACCGATCTTGCTTCCCGCGGATTGGATATTCCGGAAATAGAAAATGTGATTCATTATCAATTGCCGCATACGGAAGATGTTTTTATTCACCGGAATGGTCGCACAGCGAGAATGAATGCAAAAGGAACGGCTTATTTGCTTTTGGGCGCAGAAGAGTTTGTGCCAACTTTTATTAAAGATACGCCACAAACAGAGGCTTTGCCAACAACTACTGATATTCCTGAGAACACACCATGGTGCACGCTTTACATTGCTGCAGGCAGAAAAGATAAGATCAACAAAATGGATATTGTGGGCATGCTTTTACAAAAAGGCAAACTACAGAAAGAGGAGTTGGGCCTGATCGAAGTACTGGACTTTTCTTCCTACGCTGCTGTAAACAGAAATAAAGTTGATGCTGTTCTCGAGCTGATCAAAAATGAAAAGATCAAGAATAAAAAAGTGAAGATGGAGGTTTCAAAATAATATTCTTTAGTATAATTTATTTTTGATGATATGGTTGGCTGTTCTGATCATCCGATAGGCGTAATGCTTCATTGAATCCGCTTTGCTTTTCTTCTCTTCATAAAAACTGTGCATGTTCAAGTCTTTGAATTCATACAAGAGCTCTTTCTGCTCATCCAGCAAATGAATGTAATAATACTTCTCATCAATACAACCGATCTTTGAATCGGCGGTAAAGTACATATATGGCCTTTTTTCGCGCATCAGGTCAATTCCCATCGATGTATTCTTAAACGGTATTTTTAGAAAACTCAGCACTGTCGGCAGGATGTCTATTTGTCCGCCCAGCGAAGAAATAGTGTCCGCCCTTAATTGAGAAGGCATATAGAACAGGCAGGGAATATGGTTGTAGGAAAGCGGCATGGAGTAGGTATGTCCTAAGTTCCCGCCATGGTCGGCTACAAAAACAAACAAGGTATTGTTAAACCAATCGTATTTTTTTGCTTTCTGTATAAAATCGCCAATCGCCCAGTCGGCATATTGTGTTGCTTTGTCTTGTTTACTCTGTGCAGTCGGCTTGAAAGGAATGTTTGTTGGAATTTCCCAGGGCCCGTGATCGCTGGAAGTGAGCAGGTAGGAAAAGAAAGGCGTGTTTTTTTCTTTGTGGTGGGCATCCATTTTCTCCAGGGCATACTCCAATAAATAATGATCAGGAACTCCCAGCGGTCCGTTTGCTTCTTCTGAAGGATAATCGATCTGCGAATAAACGCGATCAAAATCATTGAACTTCAAAAAGCCTTCCATGTTATCAAATTGCGGATCGTGAGAAGTGAAAAAATAATTGCTGTAACCATTTTTTTTGAGCCAATAGGAAATTCCTTTGAATGCTTTTTGATTATAAGTGTTTAGCGGATGTGTATTCATGATGGCCGGAAACCCGGTTTCTGTGCTGAACACACCGTTGAATGTATGAATGCCGGAAGAGTAGAACCTGTTGTAAAACACCCCTTGGGAAACAAGTGTATCGAAGCGGCTTGTCAAGTGGTCGCAACCGTAATAGCCCATTTTTGTAATAGACATGCTTTCCATCAGCACAACCATTACATTGTAGTTGTGCGGCAAAGAATCAAAGGTGTAGGTTCTTTCAATTCCGTTGTCGAGTATAAATTTTTTTTCGTTCGCAATATCTGCCATCGCCATTGCCTGCTCTTGTTCAGTAAAAGGCTCGTTCAGGAATTTCCATTCCTTTGTATCTTCCATTAGGCTGTGAAAAAAAACAAAGCATGGATTCAACCCCAATTGGTTGTAAAAAGCATGTTCTGAAAAAAAAGCCGTTCCGATGCGGATGGGCGATTTCAAAGCGGTTCGGCCCCGGATACCGATGAACGTAAACAAGGCGAGAATAAGAAATAGCGCGATAGATAAAGGTCTCCTGGTGTCCTGCTGTTTGTTTTCCATCCGGAAAAATAATCGTTTTGTACTTCTGTAAAAATAAAAGCTGAGGATAAGAAAAAGTAAAAGATAACCCCAATAGGCTACATTGGAAAAGATCAGATGAAGTACAAAACCCGGTGATTCGGTCCAGACAAAAAAGCCCTTGTTGAGATGTCCGCCGAACTGCTTGTAAAAAGGAATATCCGCGGCGCAGATGAGAAAAAAAAGTGTGAAGGAAAGTATGAGGTACCATTTAAAAAAAACGTATCCCTTACTCGCCGTGTAATTGAATTGATTGCTGATAAAAACGAACAGCAGGAAAGGAGCGGTGAAATAACAAATGATCACCAGGTCGAAATTAACGCCATATAACAATGCCCTGCTTATTAAAAACAGCTCATCGTTTGGATTTTCAGGAATACTTTCGCGATTAAAAAAAATGAAACACAGGCGATAGGCAGTAAAAGCAATGAGGGCAAAGCTCATCACTTTGAATACCGGAAAATAAGGAGAGAGGTAACTTTTTACCGTTTGCAAATTTATTAATTTTTATTTTTTAAGACTTTATCCAGGAAAAAAGTTCCGAATGGAAGAAAGGATAATAAAAACCCTATAACTGCTATTTTTAATGGCCATTTGTATTGAATGGTTGCTTTTAGCAACAAAATGCAAAATGCCACAAATAGTACACCGTGTATCATTCCGATGACTCTTACCGGCTGAGGCATGTCCATCATGTATTTTAAGGGCATAGCAATTCCCAGCAACAGCAGAAAAGAAATACCTTCCGCAAAACCTGTTTTTAAAAGAATGTTCAATGTTGTTTTACTAGAATCGTTTGTTGTCATGTTAGTCTGTTATTTCATCAATGAAAGAAGCTTCTTCTGTTTTACTGGAATCCGCTACTAAAGCATTGATTGCATTTATTTCTGTTTCGCTAAGATAGCGCCATTTTCCATATTCTATCCCATCCAGTGAAATGTTCATAATCCTTGTCCGCTTTAATTTTACCACATTATAATCAAGGGCTTCGCACATTCTGCGGATCTGGCGGTTGAGACCTTGTGTGAGGATGATCCTGAACTGGTTTTTGCCGAGTTGTTCCACCACACATTTTTTTGTAACTGTATCGAGAATCGCAACACCGTTTGCCATTTGCTGAATGAACTCAGGAGTAATGGGTTTGTCGACAGTTACCACATATTCCTTCTCATGATTGTTTCCGGCGCGTAAAATTTTATTTACAATATCGCCATCGTTTGTTAAAAAGATCAATCCCTCAGAAGGTTTGTCTAGCCTGCCAATCGGGAAGATCCGTTTTGGATGTTGAAGATAATCGATGATGTTGTCTTTGTCTTTGAGATCGGTGGTACAGGTAATGCCAATGGGTTTGTTGAAAGCAATGTAAAGCGGTTTCTCTTTAGCCCGTAAAGGCTTTCCATCAATAGTGATAACATCTTCATCAGAAACTTTGGTTCCCAGTTCAGGTACTTTTCCATTAACGGCTACGCGGCCTTGCTCAATGAGCCTATCCGCTTCCCGCCTGGAACAGGTTCCTGTATCACTGATGTATTTATTTAAGCGCATTTTTTAGTCTTTAGTTTTTAGTCGGGAGTCATTAGTCATTAGTCGGGAGTTTTTAGTAGTCATTAGTCATTAGTTTTTAGTCCTTCGTCTCGCATCTCTATTAGCTCCGGAGGAGCGGAACATTTTTAGGACAAGCTGATTTTTTTTAATTGCCCCAGCGAGGCAAAACATTTGAAAAGGGGTTTTGCCCTTCCAGGGCAATCATTTGATGCCTTTGTTGTTTCTAAAAATGTTAGGCCCCTCAGGGGCCGTCGAAATATTTCATTATC
>DASWNK010000110.1:0-10945 GCA_036399275.1 Bacteroidia bacterium
AGGATCCTGATCTTCATTCCTACTTTGATCGTTATTACCCTTTTAGGGTTTGTGATCAGCGTTAATGCTCCGGGAGATCCTGTCGAAAGAATGGTGAAAGCCCCGCAAAGTGGCGGAGAAGTTGGCTCACAATCTCTTAACCAGATCGAACAGGAAAAATTCTGGCGCGAAAAGCTGGGACTGGATCTTCCTGTATTTTATTTTTCACTTACTTCTTTTTCCCGTCCGGATACTCTTTTCCGAATTTATGATAAAAACGAAAATGAAGCGCTCGATCGTTTAATATACCGATATGGTAATTGGCCGGAGATTCAAAGCTATTACCGTTCTATAAATAATTTTTATGCGTCACTGCTTGCGTTTAAACCAGATACCGGCCTTGTAGCATCGCTGGATAAAAACGCTTTGCTGGAAACAATGAATGAGCTTAAGTTCGAATCGCTTGCCCTTAAAGCATCCTATGAGTCAGCAATCATTGAAGCAAAAGTTAAAAAAATCGACAGACTGCTGAATTCCTATTCCTTCTTTTCAACATCCAAACAAAAATTTGAGCAGATTCTGCAGAATTATTCTCAGGTTCAGAGCAATTCAAGCCCGTGGAAAAATTACATTCCACGCATCGCCTTCTTTGGTTTTAAAAATCAATACCATCGCTGGTTGTTTGGTGATGGCGGAAAGACTTCAAGAGGATTGCTGCTGCATGGCGATTTCGGAACATCTTATGTCACCCGTCAACCCATTGCTGATGTCATTTATTCAAAAATTGGCTGGTCCTTGTTCTTTACAATGCTCTCCGTTTTGTTAGCTTATGTTGTGAGCATTCCGGTTGGTGTAAAAGCTGCCGCCAAGCGAGGTTCCCGCTTCGATAAAACATCATCCATCGTATTGTTCATGTTATACTCCATGCCATCCTTCTGGCTGGCAACATTACTGATGATGGCTTTTGCAAATCCTGATGTGCTGGCATGGTTGCCTTCAACCGGAGTAAAGCCTGCTTTGGGATATCCGGATGGAGCAACGATCTTTGAGAAAGCACAGATTTCATTGCCTTACATCATCCTTCCCGCAATTTGTTATACTTATAGCTCTTTCGCTTTTTTATCTCAAACCATGCGCGTTTCAATGATAGAAGCGATTGGACAGGATTATATCCGGACCGCACGGGCTAAGGGCCTTTCGGAAAACAAAGTGATTTGGAAACATAGCTTCCGAAATGCATTGCTACCCATCATTACCGTTTTTGCAAATATATTTCCTGCGGCAATTGGCGGCTCTGTTATTATTGAAAGTATTTTTACTATACCGGGAATGGGTTCCGAAACGATTTACGCCATACAAAATAATAATTACCCGATGATTATTGCCGTACTGACAATCACCGGCTTTTTAACGTTGATAGGGTATCTGGTTTCAGATATTTTATACGCTATTGTTGATCCAAGGATTTCTTATAGATAATGCAGGAACTAATTATATCCACGAAACCCAAAAAGGAGGAATCAAAAGATTTCAGCTTTAAAAAGTATGCGTGGAAACAATTCAAAAAAAACAAGCCTGCTTATTATTCTTATAAGATCTTGCTGTTGCTGATAGTAATTGCTATTGTTGCTCCATTTATTGCTACCGACCAGCCCTTGTACTGCAAGTATAAAGGAGTGAATATGTTTCCTGCTTTTTCATTCTCCAACAGGTGTGAGATAAAAGATGATGCAGGGAATGTCGAGATCATTCAGTATGATATTGCCGACTGGAAGCATATGGATGCATCAAGCATCATATTTGCGCCTGTTGCTTATGCAGCCAGTAAAACTGATTATGATAATGCCGATTATGTATCACCGGGTGGCGATCAGAAGTTTATTGATAAAGAAGGGAATACGGTGGAAATGCCGCTGAAATTCAAGCATTGGCTGGGAACAAATAAAGCCGGAGAAGATGTATTATCAGGCTTGATTAACGGCACGCGTGTTTCACTCACGATCGGCATACTCTCGATGAGTATTGCCTCTTTTATAGGAATTATCCTCGGTGCAATGGCCGGATATTTTGGAGATAAGAAACTAAAGACAAGTCGGGGTTCTTTCTGGACAATGGTTCTTGGCGTGGTAATAGCCTATTATTATGCCTTCTCCGTTCGTTCGTATGCAATTGCTGATGGCTTCGCGGCTTCAAGTTTTGCTGTGCTCATTCAGATTCTGATCAGCTTAGCGATTTTTATCCTTGTTTTGTTTCTGTTTTACCATTTGGGAAAAAGAATAGGCCGGATTTCTTTCTTAAGTGCGCAAGTGCATATCCCTGTGGATTCGGTCATTTCAAGAGTGATCGAGATTTTAATTTCTATGCCATTGCTGATTTTAATTATTTCGATTTCCGCCATTACCAAAGAAAAATCCATGAGCAATATAATGGTGATCATAGGTCTTACCACCTGGACAGGAATTGCCAGGCTTACCAGAGCTGAATTTTTACGAATCTCCAATCTGGAATACATTCAGGCTGCAAAATCAATGGGATTTCAGGAATACCGTATTATTCTAAAGCATGCCTTGCCCAATGCACTGGCTCCTGCTTTAGTAGCTATCGCCTTTGGTGTGGCTTCTGCCATATTGATCGAGTCGTCCCTGTCGTTTTTGGGAATCGGTGTTCCTCCGACAACGGTCACCTGGGGATCTCTCTTGAATGCAGGAAGTGAACAGTTCAGTGCCTGGTGGCTGGTGATCTTCCCTGGGTTGGCAATCTTCTTAACAGTTACAATTTATAGCTTGCTGGGCGAAGGGCTTAGGGACGCGCTCGATCCAAGGCTGAAAAAATAGTTGCGTTTAAAATATGCTGTTCAGTCTGGTTGCGGGCACCTGTATTTAACTATCCTTTGTTTACAACTTCAAAACGATTTTTTTTTATAAAGCAGTATATCTGCTAGTTTAGCCTTATCAAAATCATTTTTTTGGAATTTAACTTTCTAATTAAACTACATGAACGTACATCTTATAGCAATAGGAGGGAGCGCAATGCACAACATGGCCATTGCAATGCATAAAAAAGGCTTTAAGGTTACCGGATCCGATGATGAGATCTTTGAACCTTCCAGAAGTCGCCTGGCGAAGCTAAATCTCCTTCCTGCGAAAGAAGGCTGGGATGTGAATAATATTCATAAAGGGCTTGATGCTGTCATCCTTGGAATGCATGCCCGGATAGATAATCCGGAATTGCTAAAAGCACAGGAGCTAGGACTGAAGATCTATTCTTATCCAGAGTATATTTATGAGCAAACCAAAGATAAGATTCGTGTTGTAGTAGGAGGGAGTCATGGAAAAACAACCATTACAGCGATGATCCTGCATGTACTGAACTTCCATAATATGGACTGCGATTATCTGGTAGGTGCTCAGCTCGAAGGTTTCGACACAATGGTGAAACTAACAAAGGAAGCTAAAATCGCGATTATTGAAGGCGACGAATACCTTTCTTCCCCGATCGACCGCAGGCCTAAGTTTCATTTGTATAAGCCCAATATTGCGATTCTCAGCGGTATTGCCTGGGATCACATCAATGTTTTTCCAACCTTTGAAATTTATGTAGAACAGTTTAAACTATTTGCTGATCAGATAGAGCAGGGTGGAAGCCTTGTGTATTGCGAGCTTGATAAAGAAGTAAAGAATGTATGCGAAGCTGCGCGGCCGGATGTTAAGAAGATGCCCTATGCTGTCCCAGAGAATAAAATTGAGAATGGAACTACTTTTATTAATCCCGCAACTGACAATGTTCCTTTGCTGGTCTTTGGTGATCATAATTTGATGAACATCAATGGTGCCCGCCTGGTATGCAATGAGCTGGGGCTTTCGGATAAACAATTTTATGATGCCATCCAAAGCTTTAAAGGAGCAGCCAAACGACTGGAGCTGGTGAAAAGAAATGATTCATCCGCTATGTATAAAGATTTTGCTCATTCCCCTTCAAAGCTAAAAGCAACTACCCAGGCAGTAAAAAAGCAATTTCCTCAGCGCAAGCTAATAGCCTGCATGGAGCTCCATACTTTCAGCAGTTTAAACGAAGATTTTTTAAAGGAGTACAAAGGTTCTATGGAGCTTGCAGATGAAGCGATTGTGTATTTTAACCAGCATACGATCGAACATAAAAAATTAAAGCCTATCACAGAGGAGCAAGTTAAAAATGCTTTTGGAGGAACAAATATCAAAGTAATAACCAATTCGGAACAGCTTCTGAAGAAGTTACTTGATATGGATTTTAACCATAAAAATCTGTTGATGATGAGCTCTGGAAATTTTGATGGTATTGATTTTAAAGCCTTGGGTGATAAAGTGATCAGATAATCAGAAGGATCATTTCAAAAATGGCCATACAAGCTTTTCTCCTTATTTGTAAGGGACTCCCTTTGAACAGCCTTCTCTTCGAGTAGAGTTTCTTTTTGTAAATAACACTCATGAAAACGGTGCCGGGTGGTTTCTGTTTGTTTTCACTTCCTCCTTCTGAAGCTAAACCAGTGAGTGCCGCATGAATATCTGCTTTGATAAGTCTTTGAAGTTTTTTCGCCAACAAGTCGGTTACTTCTTTCGATTCGGCACTGTGCTTTATGATTGCCTTTTTAGGGATTTTCATGAGTGCTGATTTTACTTCAGACGAATAGCAAACAATCGAGCCCTTTAGCACATCGGATGTGCCGATGCAGGTAGCCAGCTTGTGGGCGACCATTCCGCAGGTCACGCTTTCTGCAAAAGCTACTGTCAATTCTTTTTCCTGTAATGTTTTTACAAACGAATTGATCCTTCGATCCATTATTCTTTAGGCTACTGATGAGGAGAGTTTGTCCTGGTACTGTCTGTCCTGTTTGGCGTTACGTCTGCCCCGTTATCACCCCCTGATGATGGTTCATTGATCAGGTTGTTTTCATCGTTTTTGTCCCCGCTGTTAACATTCTTGTCGTTTCGCATATCCTGTGTATTGTTCATGGCTGGTGTATCTCCGTCATTTCCGGTTGATTCATCATTGTCGTTGCAGGAAGCAAGAGTTGCAGAGATTGTCAATGCAGCGAACAGCGTTTTGTAAAGTTTTTTTTTCATTGGATTTTTTTCTGTTTAAGATAAAAAAAGATGCCATTTCGATTTTCCGCAGTTGTGCCAGGTGGGGAAGGAATAAGGTTTGTACCTGATTTATATTAAAAACTACCGAATAAAGATGACCTTGCGTAAAGATATATTATTGAGCCTCCTGATGATTCTTTTCATAGTGCCGTCCTGTATGCTTTTTCGTCCTTCGTCTAAGCAATTATATAACAGAGCCGTCAGCATTCACCCTGATTATGAGATCATTATTGTTCCGGGAGCACCAGTAAAATCAGATTTTTGGGATAAAATAGTTCGGATGCGTGTTACCTGGGCTGTTCATCTGTATAAAAGCGGAATCGCCAAAAAGATCATGATGAGCGGATCCGCTGTGAGTACACCTTACAAAGAATCAGTGATAATGAGATTGTATGCAATATCATTAGGCGTACCGGAAGAGGATGTATATACGGAAGAAGAGGCGCAGCATACTACTGAGAATGTTTGGTATGGTTATCATAAATCAAGAGACTTAGGATATTCCCGCATCGCTTTAGCGACTGATTCTTTTCAAACACGATGCATCTACGGTTTTAGTAAAAGAAAAACACCTGGGCTCGGCTTTTTGCCCGTATTGACGGATACGCTAAGAACCCTGACTGATACCTTGCCCGCGTTAGATTTCGACCAATATAAGATTGAAAATTTTAAGCCTTTGAATAAAAGCCAGAACAAGATTCAGCAACTCTACGGTACTTTTGGGTGGTATATCGACTATAAAAAACCATGATCAGCTAAAGATAAATTACTCAAAATGTGGAATACATTTCCTTTCCCTGGCGGTTTTAAGCTGGAATAGAATTTTATTTTAACTGAGAAACCCTTTAAAAAAAATATTATGAAAACTCAGACAAAAAAAAACAACAACACAGATTCAGGTGTTGATTATTCCATTGAACAATCTAAATTGATGAAGCTTTTTGAAAATGAATTGAAAGACATTTATTGGGCAGAAAAAGCATTGTTGAAAGCAATTCCTAAAATGGCTAAAAATGCGACTTCTGAAGAATTGGTAAGCGCACTGGAAACACATTTGGAAGAAACAGAAGTGCAAGTAGAACGCGTAGAGCAAATTTTTGAAATTTTAGGCAAAAGAGCTATTGCAAAAAAATGTGAGGCAATGGCAGGATTGATCAAAGAAGGCGAAGAGATCATGAAAGAATCAGATAAAGGCGCTATGCGTGATGCTGGTATCATCTCTGCTGCTCAGAAAGTAGAACATTATGAAATTGCTTCTTATGGTACGTTAAGAACGTTCGCTCAAACGCTGGGACTTGATGATGTTGTTTCTTTGCTGGAAGAAACGTTGGAAGAAGAAAAAAATACGGATGAAAAATTAACTGAAGTTGCTGAAACAACCATTAACATGGAAGCGATGCAGGAAACAGAAGAAGCTGAAGAAGAATAATTTTAATCGCAATACAGGCAAAAAGAAAATGAACAGATAGCTGTTCATTTTTTTTGTTCTTAATTTTCGGAAGAAAAAGGAGGCTTTTTTCTTAAAACAGCTGATGCCAATAATGACAATAACAAACCCCAGATGAACGTCGTCATGAAGGTGTGCCAGGAGCCATAGCTGGGTATAATGTATTCGTTAATGTTTTTATTTACTTCTTCCAAAGTCCTTCCAAGTTCCAATCCGGCTTTTCGCTCTTGCGAAATAAAATAATCAAGCGCATCTACTGCAATAAATTTATAGTAGATGTAATTGAAGCCCGCTTGAATTCCGGAAAAAATAATTGAAAACAATACGCCGGATTTCAAAGCATTCCTGAAATCAATCAAGCCACCATTTGCTTTTCGTTCCAGATAAATGGAAATAAATATTCCGCTAATCAAGAGAAATAAGGCAACCAGAAACTTATAGAGGTAGATGCTTAAAGAGTAATAGCCGAATGCTTTCGCAAAAACAAACCAAGCAATACAGCCAATGATCCCGAATATGACAGCCAGCTTTACATTTAAAGTAATTTTCATAAATCTGTAGTTTGAAATCTACTGTACTTATTAACCGTTCATGGAAATTAAGAATTCCTCATTGGTCTGAGTGTTCTTGATGCGGTCTTTCATGAATTCCATTGCTTCAACCGGGTTCATATCGGATAAATGCTTGCGCAGGATCCATACGCGCTGCTGTGTTTCTTTGTCAACCAATAAATCATCTCTTCTTGTACTGGACGCAACAATATCGATAGCAGGGTAAATACGTTTGTTGGCAATTTTACGATCCAACTGGATCTCGGAGTTTCCTGTTCCTTTGAATTCCTCGAAAATTACTTCATCCATCTTAGAGCCTGTTTCTGTTAAGGCTGTAGCAATAATGGTCAACGATCCGCCGCCTTCAATCTTGCGGGCTGCTCCGAAGAAACGTTTCGGCTTGTGCAATGCATTTGCATCCACACCACCACTTAGTACTTTACCGGAGGCAGGTTGAACAGTATTGTAAGCACGGGCTAAACGTGTAATGGAATCAAGAAGAATACATACATCATGTCCGCATTCAACCATTCGTTTTGCTTTTTCCAGAACGATATTGGCGATCTTTACGTGACGATCGGCTGGCTCATCAAATGTTGAAGCGATAACTTCAGCCTTTACACTTCGCGCCATGTCTGTTACCTCTTCCGGACGCTCATCAATCAATAGGATGATCAGATAAGTTTCAGGATGATTTGCGGCAATAGCATTAGCTATGTCTTTTAAAAGAACGGTTTTACCTGTTTTAGGCTGGGCCACAATTAATGCACGTTGTCCTTTTCCGATAGGAGTAATCAGGTCAACAATGCGTGAAGATAAATTTTGTTGAGGATGTCCGGTCAGATTGAATTTTTCGTATGGAAATAATGGGGTTAAATAGTCGAAAGGCACACGGTCACGAACAAATGCGGGTTCACGACCATTTATTTTTTCTACCTTAATTAAAGGGAAATATTTTTCTCCTTCTTTAGGCGGACGGATTGTTCCTCTAACAGTATCACCGGTTTTTAAACCGAAAAGTTTTATCTGTGATTGAGAAACATAAATATCATCCGGGGAGTTCAGGTAATTATAATCCGATGAACGTAAAAAACCATAACCATCAGGCATAATCTCTAAAACTCCTTCGCTCGATACGATCCCGTCGAAATTATATAAATCCTGCTGTGTACGTTGGTTAGGATTATTAAAGCGACGGTTTTGGCCATCTTTCTGATCACTGTTGCCGTTTCCATTCCCATTGTTTTCCTGGGAATTGGGTTCATGTTCATTCTGTACTGCAGTGGCTTCTGTTATTACAGGAGCCGATTCCTCTGCTACAATAACCGGCACTTCTTCTTTTTTAGTGGTGCTGTTAAAATCCTCATCATTAAAGAAAGAACTTGGTTGTTCTGTTTCTGTTTTTGTCTTCGGCTCGGTATCTATGTTGTCTAATTTGACTTTTCTCGGACGCATTACACGCTCTTCTTTTGGTGCCAGAGTTTTTTCTTTATTGTCGTTTCCGGAAGGCGCAATCGCTTGGTGGTCGAGGATCTTGTATATCAGCTCTTGTTTTTTTAACGCTTCATACTTCGGGATGTTCAAACTTTTAGCAATGTCTTTTAGTTCGCCAACAAGTTTGTTGTTTAATTCAATAATATCGTACATAAGTTTTTGTTTGGATCAATTCGGAATGATTGATTGTTATAGGATAGAAGTCTTAAAATAAATTTAGTATTCTTTGATTCAGTAAAAAAATGATTGTGAAAAATGTTGTGAGAGTACACAACAGCGGAAACGCATTGCAATAATACGAATATTTTTTCATATCCCGTACTATTTAGTTAAAAATCATGCTCTTTTTCCCAATTCGATCACTTCCAGCTCTTTGATCTTATCACCGTCTATGGTGAAGCGAATCATTGTTTTAACAGCGTGAAAGCCATGGTTTCCAGCGGCACCCGGATTAATGTGGAGTAGTTTGTATTTCTCATCGTACATCACCTTCAGAATGTGAGAGTGGCCGCAAATAAATAATTGGGGCGGATCTTTTTGTATTTCTTTTAGTGCCTCCGCTGAATATCTATTTGGATAACCTCCGATGTGCGTGATAAAAACAGATACACCTTCGCACATGAATCGCTGGTTCAGGGGATGAACCTTTCTCACATCTTGTCCGTCGATGTTTCCATATACCGCTACCAGTGGTTTGAGTTTTGCCAATTCGTCTGTGATGGATATGGTACCAATGTCTCCGGCATGCCAGATCTGATCACAGCTTTCAAAATATTTAAAAATCTTGGGGTCGAGGTAATTATGGGTATCGGAAATAAGTGCGATGCGTTGCATGGCGCAAAATTAAAAAAAAAGTCCCCTTCCGGTTAAAGAAGAGGACTATATTATTTTTTTAGGATTATTTTACGATCGTCACATGGCCGATATAGCGATGACGTTGTCCTGTTTTATCTTTTACTTCTATATTATAGACATAAACATCTTCCTGGGAAATTTCTTCGCCTCCCAGGGATCTGCCATCCCAGCCTTGATTTATACTGCCTGATTTGAAGATCATGTTTCCCCAACGGTCGAAGATCCTCATGGTAAATTCAGCAATATGCTCGCCTTTTGGTGCAAAGATGGCGTTCATACCATCGCCATTCGGTGTGAAGGCATTTGGAATATAAAAGGTGTATTCCGGTTGGATTACTAAGCAGTTTGTAACTGAATTGGTACAGCCTCCAAGGCTGGCAACAACTAATGTTACGCAATAGGTCCCGGAATCACCATACATGTGTGAAGGATTTGTCTGGTTACTGGTATTAGGCTCGTACAGGTTTCCAGCGTCACCGAAATCCCATGTCCAGGTTGCTGCATCCACCGATAGGTCGGTGAAGCTAATGGTTGGCGCTTCAAGCGTTGCTGGCTGTGGCCCGAAAATGAAATTAGCAACAGGTTGCGGATAAACCGTAATCAAATTACTAACTGTGGTGGTGGTGGAACAGCCTCCGTTTGAAGTTGCCGTTAATACAATCGTATAGGTTCCAGCCTGGTAACAATTTGGGTCGGGATTTTGAAGTGATGAAGTTGTCCCGTCGCCCAAATCCCAGTTCCAGCCAGTAATTGTCCCGCTGGATATAGTTGTATTATCCGTAAATGTGACGCACAATGGTTCGCAGCCATTAGTTGCACTTGGCGTAAATGCTACTACCGGAAGAGGCATTACCGTAACAGTAACTGTTGCTGTGGCAGGAGTTGTTGTACATCCATCCGTAATGGTGATCGTGTAGGTGGTTGTAGCAGCCGGAGAAACCGTGAAAGTGCTTCCTGATCCTGTGCCTGGCATCCAATTATACAAATATGTTCCGTTTCCACCGCTTGGCGTTGAAGTAAGCGTTGTGCTCACTCCCGGGCAAATAGAAACGTTCGGGCTGGTTGTTACTCCCAATGCTGGTTTTACCGTTACTGTCACTGTTTGTGGCGTCATCGAAACACAACCTGCTGTATCTGTAGCGATAACAGTATAAGTTGTGGTGATGGTCGGCGAAACGTTATTGCTGGGTCCTGTGAACGCCGGCGCATTCCAGTTAAAGGTATAGCCTCCCAGAGGATATCCGCCCATTGCAGATGCATTTAATGTGGTGCTTTGTCCTTGACAGATGGTAACAGGAGGGATCATATCAAGAACGATACCGGCTGGTTGAGTAATGGTAGCACTGGCTGTTACTGTACATCCGCTTCCGTCGGTTACAGTGCAGGTGTATGTTCCAGGGCATAAGCCTGATGCAGCAGCGGTAATTTGACCATTGCTCCAAAGATAACTATAAGGGGCTACTCCGGTTCCTGCTGTCACCGTTGCTGTTCCATCGCAT
>DASWNK010000111.1:0-24293 GCA_036399275.1 Bacteroidia bacterium
AATGGATATCAGTAATGGTGTTTATTTCGTACACATTACAATACTAAGAATCATGAAACCATTGTTAGAAAACAGGTTATTCAAAAATAAAATTTAACAAAGTTAAGCTTGTCTTATTTCCTCTTCCTAAAAACCTTCTTCAGCAACATCACCACTTTCTCCACAACAAAACCTAAAACAAGTCCGGCAACAGCACAAGTTAGTGCTTTAATAAACCAGGCCAAAGCGGGCATTTCAGCTAAGCCATGTTCTAAGTCGTGCAATAAATGACTGGTAGCCGGAATGCCATGCGCAATGATCTCAGCACCTACCCAAAGCATGGCTGCCGTTCCCAGGTAGCTTAAGATCCGCAGGAAAGACGGCATTAATTTTACAATACCGCGACCAAATTTTTGCATAGCAGGATGATATTTATCCTGCGCCAGGTGCAGCCCGATATCGTCTGTTTTAACGATCAGCCCAACAAAGCCATAAACCGCTATGGTAATAAAAACCGCTACAGTAGCCATTACCACAATCTGGTTAAGGATCGGCAAACCTGTTACCTGGCTATAAGCAATGGCCATAATTTCTGCCGACAATATAATATCCGTGCGAACGGCGCCGGTAACCCTTTCCTGCTCGAGCTCTTCCGGCGTGATCACTTTTACATTTTCAATTTCAATGTTTTTGTCATGATGCTTGCTAAACATCGAATGTACTTTTTCATAACCTTCGAAACATAAATAAGCGCCACCCAACATTAAAACCGGCGTAATGGCCCAGGGGGCAAAATACCCAAGCAGCAAGGCCACCGGACTTAAAATAAGCAGTTTATTGATCAGCGATTTTTTTGCAATCCTGAAAATAATGGAAAGCTCACGCGAAGGGTCGAGGCCCACCACATACTTGGGCGTAACCGCCGTATCGTCGATCACAATGCCTGAAACTTTCCCGGTTGTTTTGGCTACCTGGGTGGGAACATCGTCCAGACTGGCGGCACTGGCTTTCACCAATGCGGAAATATCATCCAATAATGCAAAAAAGCCTGAAGCCATAATCTATAGTTCGCTGTTTAAATTGTGTCGTCCGTTTTTATTTTCAACAATAAGCAAGCCAGGGCTGTTTCTTGCGGGTATGCCGAATAATTTATTTTTCTGCAAGACCAAACTTAAACATATTTTTTGAAAAACGAGCCCTTGCGTTGGTCGGTTTTGAGACTCTGGAGAAATAGATTAGATTTGATAAGAAATAAACGCATGGCGCTTATCAGAAACAATGAATAAAATCCAAAACTGTACAACAACAGATATTCCTGAAATATTCCGGCTGTATAAAATTGCATCGGATTATCAACGATCAAAAAAAACGGTGGTTGTGTGGCCGGAGTTTGAACGATCCCTCGTGGAAACAGAAATAGCAGAAAACCGTCAATGGAAATTAATCATTGATGGAGAGATTGCCTGCGTGTGGGCAACGACCTACAGTGATCCCCAGATTTGGGAAGAACGAAACGCAGATGCAGCCATTTACATTCACCGCATTGCAACCAACCCGGATTTCAGAGGAAAGAATTTTGTTTCCATGATCGTGGAATGGGCGAAGGAATTTGCAAAGAATAATAAAAAGGATTTTGTACGATTGGATACACTTGGCAACAACGTAAAGCTGATTGAATACTATACCAATGCCGGTTTCAATTTTCTGGGGATGTTTGATTTAAAAGATACCAGCAACCTGCCCGCCCATTACCAGAATATTCCTGCCTGTTTGTTTGAGATCAAATGTTGATGGAGCAGCAGCCAACGTAATTTCAGGGTGAAATCTGTCCCAAAAAGACTGCACAAACTCACAAAATAGATTCTCCCGGTCATTTTTCGCCTCCGCAAAGTCATTTGCACTTCCGCAGAATCATTTTGCGCCCCTCCAAGGGAAAGACTGGAGGTGGAATCTATAAAGCAGAATTTTTGTTGTTATTCGCTTAAGGAGAAAAAGCTTCGGTTCGTGCAGCTTCGGGCGAAGATATTTCACCGATCAATAAGTAACATTTTCAATTGGACTGTGTCCACCGAAGCCCTTGGAAATGACTTTAAAAAAAATCCCTTCTTCGCACCACTCACCTTATCAGGTTCGTGGAGCTTCGAAGGGCGAAAGTGGAGAATACCGGATTAATACTTGATCCGGTAAGGACTCACAGGGAATCAAAACATTTCGCTGCGCTGTTTTTGTTTTTTAGAAATACAGCACTTTTGCAAGCAAAAGCTGCTTTTCTAAAAAACAAAAATCCCCCGCTAAAAAGCGGGGGAAATGTTTTGATCAATTCGTGGAGAATACCGGATTCGAACCGGTCGCCTCTTCACTGCCAGCGAAGCGCTCTAGCCAAATGAGCTAATCCCCCAAAATGTATTTGTTACAACGGCTGCAAATATAGAAAATAAAATCATTTTTTTTCGCTTTTTGCCCGACTTAATAGTACGCACGGTAAATAAACCAAATATTTAAAATAAGGTAAACTGCCAGCAATGCCCATGGAGCTTTTTTATCAAATCCCTTCGATTGCTCAATTTTGTTGGCTTTTATAAGCTTCAATGTATAAGCAGAACATGCAACCGATGCAAAAATAAAGCAGAGGGTTAATCCATGCAATGTATCCACTAAGGTGAAGGAAGTGGATTCCGGGAGTGTGGAATCGATCACATATTTATTTCCTATAACAGCAAACAAAGAGCCGACGCTTAAATTAAAACGCGAATCGATACTGTCCCTGTGAATAAAAAAGCAGATGAAGGACAGTAGAAAAGAAATATACATGGCAACAAATAATTTAAGGAACAACCACCAGGAATCCCGCTCTATGGTTATTTGAACCTTAAAATTGCTGAATTCTGACTTAGGCTCCGTCAGGCCCGGATCACCAAAGCCGGTCTCATATTTTTTTACGCCTGTTGTAATTTTAAAGCTATCCGGGATCACAACCCAGCTGGAAGTAATCCATTTAGAATAATGTTTCCCCAGCGTATCTTCTGCAAAAACCAAATCCCCTGAATCATATTGCGAATTCTCAATAGAGAATCTTAACTTCTGACGATCAAAAGGAAAATGCTCTATTTTCCACGAATCCCTCATGATACATTGCAATTTCATCAGCATGTATATTCTGCCATCCTCTAACGTATCAACTGTATAAAACGATTTATCCACCGTTTTTGCCATCGGCACTTCCAGGTATTTACTGAAATCAAAATCCGGATTTTTGTATTTCAACCACAACCACAGATTAATGGTATATTCTTTATTCGAGAAATCAATATCATGTATGCTGTTAATGTATACGCCTACAGTAACCGTATCCGCGGCTTTCGTGGCTTTGGCGAAGGAAGAATAGAAGATAAGTAAGAAAAAAAAGAAAAGTAATTTCTTCATTTTTGTTCTGTTTTTGAAATATAAAATCGAATGCGAAGATAAGGGAAGTTCTTGCCTGTTCAGTCGTTATTCTTGTATTTATATAGTAATGCTTATAAACGAATACCAATTATACACACATCGTCAATCTGTTCCAGGCTGCCTTTCCAGCCTTCAAAGCAGTTGTCAAGAATTTGTTTTTGATTTTCCATCGGCTCCTGTGAAATGGTCAAAAGCTTTTCGGAAAGCTGCTTGTATTTGAATTTCTTTCCTTTTTCCCCGCCAAATTGGTCGGCGTAACCATCAGTTAACAGATAAATGCAGGTGTTTGGCTGTACTTGCAATGCATGCGTAGTAAAAGGCTTCGGATTTTCACTGATCCCGATCGGCTGTTTGTTTGCCTTTATTTCATTAAGTGTACTGCCTTGAGAAGCGATATACCATAAGGCATTGTTTGCTCCTGCCCAATGGAAGGTGTTTTGTTTTTTATCTTTCACCAAAAGCGAAATGTCCATTCCATCCTTTACATCTTGTCCGCTCTTGCGGAAGGTCTCTTCCACCAATGTTCTTGCTTTGTCCAGGATTTCTCCCGGCATTGTTAAGCCGAACTCTTTTACGCAGCGGCTCAACGCATTGGCGCAAACGACACTTACCAGCGCTCCTGGAACACCGTGCCCAGTGCAGTCGGCGGCAGCGTAAAAAAGATGGGTAGAAGTATTCTCGAAAAAATAAAAATCGCCGGCAACAATGTCTTTAGGCTTGTACAATAAAAAGCTATCCGGGAATGCCGTTTTGATATCTTCTTCTTTCGCCATGATAGCACTTTGTATGCGCTTTGCATAATTAATGGAATCAATGATTTCCTTTTGTTTTTCTTCTATCAGTTCCCTGCGGTTTTCTGCTATCAGCTTTTGGTCGACAGCATCTTTGGTACGCTCCATCACCAACACTTCCAGTCGTTTTTTTTCCTTCTCAATTTTTCTTCCGTTCAGCCATAGCAGGAAGGAAAGTAAACTGAACATCAAAAGAATCGAGCCGATGAAGAAAGGTGCTTTCCAATAGAAAAAAGGATTGGAAACATAGGTTAAGGTAAGGTGGTGATTGGTGTCGGTGATGAACTGCCATTCTTTCTTGCCCTCATTCTTCCTGGAAAAATGATCCTTTTTAAAAAATGAGAACCCTCTAGCTTCAATGGAAACAGGATCTTTAAAATTACTTTGATAGATAGTAGCACCGTTCATTCCGCATAAAATGATCTCCTCTTTTCCATCATCATCCAGATCGATAAAGGCGAGCTTGCTTTTATCATTCGTGTTCTTCGTGAAAACAAGCGGAGAAAGGGTTAAATCTTTCAGCAATTCATAAATGGTATCATTTTGTCCGATCAGATAGGCTCGATCCTCTTCCTGGTTTTTTCCTTCTTTTACAAACAATAATTCTTTCCGGTATTTATTAAACATCTCCTGTGGAACGGGCAATGCCGTGCTTTTCGATTGCAGCACTTTTAGCTGCTCATCCAGCAAAAAAATCTGCGGGAGACTGTCGGGCTCGTTAATGAACGTGGAGATGGCAATATACCTTTGCTTATTATCTTGTCTGATCGGCACAATCCGGTACATGGAAGTAAACCCTTTTCGCTCCATTTTAATTTCCTCCACCTTCAGGTCTTTATCAAACACTCCGGCATAAGACTTTAAGTCGGTGTAAAAATGTGTGCATAAAGCGGTATCCAGATCAAAATCTTTTACCACCCTTTGTATGTTCTTTTCAGATACATTCCCATTCGAATAAGAAGTGAAGGCCAGCTTTTTACCTGCCGGATGATTTAGCATAAAAAAATCGGTGAGCATCATAAAATCGGTTGCTGATTTTGTGAGCTGGTTGCTATTGTAATTATAAGCAACAATGCAGCGGATGTCCAAAGCTTCGGAAATAGAAAAAACATATTCATTTGCTCCATCGTCATTCAGGTCCAGCATTTTCTTTTGCAGGAATTCCGTGTCTGCATTTGCCGAATTTATTACGAGCAGAGTTGTCTCATAAACTGTACTCAGTTTTCTGCCCTCTATTTTCAGGGTCAGCTCATTGATATAGATCTTTTTATCTGTTTGTGTAAGAAAAAACAGCCGGGCTTCTTTTTTATCTGCCCGCTGATCCATAATTACAGAATGATTGATTAGCTTACCAGGCTTGGTCCAAACACCCAGCAAGGATCCTTTGGACCACATTTCAAGGTAAACCTGTTCATCGGAAATGTTGTAGAAATAGTAAACTTCAGAAAAACCATCGGTATCAATATCGGAAAGATTTCCATCCATCTCCGCCAGTTTTTCAATTTTATAATCGACAATATGCTTGAGCACATTTTGCTCCAGCAGGAGATAAACGGGCAGAGAAAACAACACCGCAATTAATAATCGGAAAATAATCGATTTGAACGATTTCAAGGAGATTCTGGTTATGAGATTTATTCACAAACATAAGGATTAATATGGTTTTCTTGATAGCAATGGTAAATTGCAGAACATCCTTCCCCGCAAGCCCTTATTTTGTTATTCTCCTTTCAAAACCTTACATTTGCACTCTTTTTGAAATAAGATTTAATTCGGATAAAACATGTCAGAAGACCGCATCAATTCAAGCAAAGCACCAGAGCCGGTGGGAGCATACCCGCATGCGCGCAAAGTGGGGAATTTATTATTTCTTTCCGGAGTGGGCCCTCGTGAACGTGGAACCAAGAAGATTCCGGGCGTTGAACTGGATGAGAAAGGAAACATCGTTTCTTACGACATTGAAACGCAGTGTAAAAGCGTATTTCAGAATATTAAATACATCCTGGAAGATGCCGGAAGCAGCTGGGACAATATTGTGGATGTGCAGGTGTTCCTGACCAACATGAAAGACGATTTCCCCATTTACAATCGTGTATATGCCGAGTGGTTCAAGGATAATCAGCCTTGCAGAACAACCATTGAAATCAACTGTTTACCAACACCGATTGCCATTGAATTGAAGGTGATTGCAACGATATAGCATCAGGTAGTAAGTATCAGGTATCAGGACAGATTAGTACAAACTGTAAATAGATTTTCTTCAAATTATGAGTAATTATAAAACATACACCGGTCTTAATCTTTCGCAAACCGCGAAGGATGTACAAAAAGCCTGGGACGAAAAGAATACGTTCGGAAAATCCATCACTTTCCGTGAAGGGAAAACGCCTTTTGTTTTTTATGAAGGACCGCCAAGTGCGAATGGCTTGCCGGGGATTCATCACGTGATGGCCCGTTCCATCAAGGATATATTTTGTCGTTACAAAACACAGAAGGGCTTCCAGGTAAAACGTAAGGCCGGTTGGGATACACATGGATTACCCATCGAATTGAGCGTTGAAAAAACATTGGGAATTACAAAAGAAGACATCGGTAAAAAAATTACGGTTGAACAATACAACATCGAATGCCGCAAAGATGTAATGAAATATACCGACGTATGGGCCGATGTAACTGCAAAAATGGGTTATTGGGTGGACATGGAACATCCTTACATCACTTACGATAACAAATACATTGAAAGCGTTTGGTGGTTGCTGAACAACTTATATGCAAAGGGTTCCATCTACAAAGGCTTTACCATTCAGCCTTATTCGCCGGCTGCCGGAACAGGTCTTTCTTCGCATGAATTAAACCAGCCGGGCTGTTACAGGGATGTGAAAGACAGAACGGCAACCGTGATGTTTAAGGTTCCTCAAGAATTAATGGAAGCAAGGTTTGGTAGAGCCAATATGGAGCCTGATATTTATTTTTTGGCTTGGACAACTACGCCATGGACACTGCCTTCAAACACTGCTTTAGCGGTCGGAAAAAATATAGAATACGTAAAAGTATTAGTTCTTAGCCATAGTACTATTAAAAAACCATTTTCGGTTATTGTTGCTAAAGATTTGTATCATAAATACTTCGAATCAGTTAATTCTGCTGGGCAAGCCATGGAGCTTTACTTGTCAGAAATAGAAAGTAAGCAAAATGTTAATTTTAATTGGCTTTCGGCGTCTGAAATAGAAGTGGCGAAAAAGCTTACTGCTGAGGTTCCTTATACTGCTGGTGGAAACAAATTTATTGGTATTCCTTTAAAAATATTCAAAGGTTCCGATTTTATTGGCATTAACTACGAACAACTAATGCCGTTTGCGCAGCCAATGGATGGTGATGCGTTCAAAGTGATCCTTGGAGATTTTGTAACTACCTCCGATGGAACCGGAATCGTACACATTGCGCCAAGCTTTGGTGCGGACGACTTTCGTGTAGCCAAACAAAATGGTATTGGCTCTTTAACCTTAGTGGATAAGCGTGGTAAATTCCTACCGGAAGTGAAAGACGGAGTGTTTTTATACGGTGAAGAATTTGTAAAGGAAGCTTATCTCGACGATAAAGAAAAGGAAACGGAATTTCAACACCAGAAAAAAATTCTGGAATCTACCGGGAAGATCAAAGAGCTGAAAGCCTACCTGAGCGTAGACGAGCGTATTGTATTGAAATTGCAGGAAGAAGGAAAGCTCTTCAAAAAAGAAACCTACGAGCATAGTTATCCGCATTGTTGGAGAACTGATAAACCGGTATTGTATTATCCTTTGGATTCCTGGTTTATCAAAACAACGGATTACAAAGAGCGGATGATCGAGCTGAACAAGACCATCAACTGGAAGCCGGAATCGACCGGTACTGGGCGCTTTGGGAACTGGCTGGAGAATCTGAACGATTGGAATTTATCGCGCTCCCGTTTCTGGGGTATTCCAATTCCTATCTGGACGAGTGAAGATCGTTCGGAGCAGATCTGCATCGAATCGGTTGAACAGCTAAAAAAAGAAATTGAAAATGCCGTTGCAAAAAATGCAATGAAAGGAAATCCGCTTGCAAAGTTTACCGCAGGTGATATGAGCGATGCCAATTACAATACCTTCGATTTGCATAAGCCTTACGCTGATAACATTGTGCTGGAACGGAATGGCAAGCAGCTTTTCCGTGAGCCGGACCTGATCGATGTTTGGTTCGATTCAGGAGCAATGCCTTATGCACAGCTGCATTATCCTTTTGAGAACAAAGAATTAATTGATCAGAAAAAATATTTTCCTGCCGATTTTATTGCGGAAGGTGTGGATCAGACACGCGGTTGGTTCTTTACGCTACACGCGATCGGAACCATGTGCTTTGATTCTGTTGCTTTTAAGAATGTAGTGAGCAACGGTTTGGTATTGGATAAGAACGGACAAAAGATGAGCAAGCGCTTAGGCAATGCTGTCGATCCGTTTAGCACGATTGAAAAATACGGCCCGGATGCTACCCGCTGGTACATGATTACCAACGCAGCGCCCTGGGACAATCTAAAATTTGATATCGAAGGAATTACAGAAGTACAGCGAAAATTTTTCGGAACGCTTCATAATACCTATTCTTTCTTCGCACTGTATGCAAACGTGGATGGATTTCAATACAAAGAAGCAGAGATCGCAATGCTGGACCGTGCTGAAATTGATCGCTGGATCATTTCCGAATTGAATACCCTGATCAAAAAAGTGGATGAAGCATACAGCGATTATGAGCCGCATCGCGCCGGACGTTTCATCGAAAGCTTTGTGGACGAGCATTTGAGCAATTGGTACGTTCGCTTGTGCAGACGACGTTTCTGGAAAGGGGATTATTCTCAGGATAAAATTGCGGCTTACCAGACTTTATACCGTTGCCTGGAAGTGATCGCTCAGCTTTCCGCACCGATCGCTCCCTTCTTTATGGACCGCTTGTTTACGGATCTGAACTCCATCACCAAGCGTGATAAGGCAGAATCCATCCATTTGAGTGATTTTCCGGTTTCGGATACCTTCCTGATCGACAAAGGCTTAGAAGAACGCATGGAGCTGGCTCAAAAGATCTCTTCCATGGTATTGTCCATCCGCAAGAAAGAAAATATCCGTGTGCGTCAGCCTTTGAACAGGATTCAGATCCCTGTTCTGGATGATTCGTATAAAGCGAAGATTGAAGCCGTAAAAGGCCTCATCTTATCGGAAGTGAATGTGAAAAGTCTGGAGCTGGTGGATGAATCGCATACCCAGATCGTGAAGAACATGAAGTTGAATTTCAAGACATTAGGGAAGAAATGCGGTAAGCATATGAAAACGGTTCAGGCTTTTGCTAATGATAATGCTCAGGCGATCATTTCGGGAATTGAGAAGAACGGAACCTTCGAAATGAAGTTTGAATCGGACACGATCGTTCTGGATACTGAAGATGTAGAGATCATCCCGGTAGATATCCCGGGCTGGAAGGTGGCCAACTCAGGTCAATTGACTGTTGCACTGGATGTTACGATCACGGAAGAACTGCGTGAGGAAGGCCTGGCGAGAGAGCTGGTGAACCGGATTCAGAACCTTCGGAAGGACAGTAATCTGGAGGTTACCGACCGGATTGACGTTAAAATTCAAAGAAATTCTGCTATAAACGCTGCTATCAACAATAATTTGGACTATATTTGCGCGGAAATCCTGGCTTCATCGCTCGAACTTGTTGATACTGTGGAAGCTGCAAAAGGCTCTGAAGTGGAATTGGACGAAGAGATCAAGACATTCATTACCATTACTAAACTGTTAAACTAATACCCTGTAACAATGGCTAAAAAAGCGCAAAAAGGAAAACCAGCAAAAAAAGCTGCAAAACCTGCAAAAAAAGCGGTAGCGAAAAAGCCTGCAAAGAAAGCGGCACCTAAAAAGGCGGCTAAACCTGCAAAAAAAGCAACACCTAAGAAAGCAGCTCCTAAAAAAGCGACTAAACCTGCAAAAAAAGCAATAGCTAAAAAAGTAGTAAAGAAAGCAGCGAAGCCGGTAAAGAAAGCCCTTGCAAAAAAAGCAGCTCCTAAAAAAGTTGTTAAAAAAGCAGCACCTAAAAAAGCGTCTAAACCTGCTAAAAAAGCGATTGCTAAAAAAGTAGTGAAGAAAGCTGCTCCTAAAAAAGCAGCAAAGCCCGCTAAAAAGGTAATAGCTAAAAAAGCACCTGCTAAACCAGTAGCAAAAGTGGTTGCAAAACCTGTTGCGAAAGTGGAGCCTAAGAAAGTGATTGTTCCTGTAAAGGCAATTGTTCCTCCTCCGGTTGTGAAAAAATCTGAGCCTGTTTCTAAGAAAAAAGTGCGTTTTTCCGATGATGATTATAGTTCTGACGAAGCACCAATGGTGGTAGAATACAAAACACCTTCTATCCGCAAACCAATGGGGCCTGCACCGAAGCCACATATCAATACCGATACCCGCACCCGTTACTCGGATGTTGAATTGAAAGAGTTCAAGGAATTGATCCTTAAAAAACTTTCTGAAGCTCAGAAAGATTATGAATTATTGAAGAGCACGCTTTCGCATAAAGATGATCACGGAACAGATGATACTTCTCCTACCTTCAAATTACTGGAAGATGGTTCTGATGTATTGTCGAAAGAAGAAACTGCTCATTTGGCTAGCCGCCAGGAGAAGTTCATTCAGAACCTGCAAAATGCATTGATTCGTATCGAAAATAAAACATACGGCATCTGCCGTGCTACAGGTAAGCTGATCTCTAAAGAACGTTTGAGAAGTGTTCCTCATGCTACTTTGGCTATCGAAGCAAAACTGGAGCAAAACTCATAATTACTTTACCCTGTTTTCATAAAAGCTGCTCTGTACCGGGGCAGCTTTTTTATTTACCGATCATGCCGGGTATTTATTTACTTTTGTAATTCTAAAATCATTTTTGTGAAAAAACCATTCATTCTTATATTCATTATTCTGCTGATCGATCAGGTGCTCAAGATCTATATCAAAACTCATTTCACCTTAAATGAGGAACTGAGATTAGCCGGCGACTGGGCAATCATTCACTTTACTGAAAATAACGGAATGGCCTGGGGGATGGAATTTGGCGGAGCATACGGAAAATTGTTCCTGAGCATTTTCAGGATAATCGCTATCAGTGGTATCGGATACTATTTATGGACATTGGTTAAAGCGAAAGAAGATAAGCTGTATGTTACTTGCATTGCATTGATTTTCGCAGGCGCGCTGGGCAATATTATCGATAGCGCCTTTTATGGAATGATATTCAGCGAAAGCGGCTATTATGATCCAGCGACGTTCATGCCGGAAGAAGGCGGATATGCTCCCTTTCTGTACGGTCGTGTGGTGGATATGTTTTATTTCCCTATCGTTCAGGGTCATTTCCCTTCCTGGTTTCCTATCTGGGGATCTGAAGAGTTTGAGTTCTTTCGCCCGATCTTTAACTTCGCCGATTTTTCTATCAGTGTTGGTGTAGGCCTGATCATCTTTTATCAGAAACGTTTTTTTGGCAAGAAGAAAGAACAGATTTCAACACCGGAAGAGGACACTGTTTCAGAAGTTCCGCCACTGGTGTAAAATGCAAATGGCCGCACTGACTGAGAAAAGAAAGAACAGCGCCATTTATATTTTGTGCATCCTTTCCTTTTTAACAGCCCTGTTCTACAACGAGCACAACCTGCGTCATCTCCCTTCGGATTCTCTGCGTGAAGGCGGAACCGTTATCACCAGCGATGATGCCAGCTACCTGAATCCTCCGCGTAATTATTTGAATGACTATCATTGGCAAGAAGATTATTGGGGAGGAAAGATCGGCAGCTTCATTCGCCCGCCCGGTTATGGATTACTCTATCTTCCTTTTCTGAAATTTTTGGGAGAAACTTCTGCCATTACCAGCCTCAAGTTTTTCCAATACCTGCTTTTTGCTGTTTCTGTTTTTTGGTTTTACTCGATTTTACTTTTATTAATAAAGAACAGGAAAATAGCCTTGCTCTGTTCTTTTTTTTATGGCTGCAGTCCTTTTGTGGTGGGCTTTCTCTCCTATACTTTAACAGAAGGCATTACGCCGGCGATTTTATTGTTTCACATTTATTGTTTGTTTAAAGCGCTGCATGCTACTTCGCCCCGCCAAAAGAACGGCTATTATATTTTTGCGGCAGTTGTTTTTGCGTTTTTGTTCATCGTTCGTCCCTTGCTCGGCATCTTTGCGCCTTTGCTTCCTGCCTTTGTTATTTATGATCTCGGAAGATTTCCATGGAGGACCTGGATTTTCCGACTGATTGCTTTTACCAGCATTGCATTCAGCTTCATGATCGTGTGGCAGGTAAGAAATTATAAAATTGCGGGGGAGTATGTGGGCCTGCATCCGGTGTATTATGAAGATGGTAATACCATATTCCGCGCACCTTTCCGGGAGTACTGGGATTTTGCCGGTGGCTGGGCCGAAAGAGGAGATGCCGGTTTTTCCTATATGGTTCCCATGTGGGAAGCTGCAATCACCGGAGATACTTCCTATCGGCATGTTCGTTTGGCTTTAAACAGCCTGCCACCCCAGGTGGTTTCCTTTTATGGAGAACCTCGCTTAGCTTCTGTTTTTAAAGATTATCAATCAACCATCCTCGATCAGAAATACTTTTATGATCAACAGCTTCCAATGCCCTTGGAACAATTGGAATCAGAAAAGAAATCAGTAAAAGGATTCAGGGAACTGGCGGATGAATATAAAAAGGAATTTCCCCTGCAATACTATGTGCTTTCTCCCATCAAGGTTTTTCGCTTGCTGGCATTTCATTCCAACCTTTCTTTATTCATTTTTCAGCGGACCTACCGTGGCGATTTGTGGATGGAATCATTAAGGGTGTTGTGCTTTCTTCTTCACGGATCTTGTTTCCTCTTCCTCTTCATCAGCATGTTCCTGTATAGAAAAGAATGGATCTTCGCCCTCGTATTTGGCTGGGTTCCCTTCATCTATGTTTTTTATCTTTGTTATATACAACGAGGCGTGGAAGAGAGATACACTTTGCCGGTATTGCCGCTGTTGATGATCGGATTGGCGCATGGCCTGCATACAATTTATAAGGCGAACTACGATCGCATTGTCGCTTTTAAAGCACGATATCTCTGATTCATCTGCTGGTATAAAATTGGTGTTTCTATTATACCAAGACTCAGCAAATGAAATTCCTTCAAATTAAAGAAACCTGCATTTATGTAAAAGACCTGCAGCAGTCGTATGTCTTTTACCATGAAATGCTTGAATTAGAAATGATCGGTGAGGTGAAGGACCGACATATATTTTTCCGTGCAGGAGCTTCCGTGCTTTTGTGCTTCATCGCTGAACAAACCTTGCATCATTCCTTTCCGCTTCCGCCACATGGCGCGCATGGACAAATCCATTTTGCTTTTGAAGTGGAGGTGTTGGAATATGAAAAAACCAAGATAGAATTCAGCCGGAAAAATATTTCGATTGAACATGAACAGCAATGGAAGAATGGATTACACTCTTTCTATTTCCGTGATCCTGATGGCCATTTGCTTGAAGTGGCGCAAAAAGGGATCTGGGGATAATTACACCAGCTTCTTTTCCATCAGATACTCCGCAATCTGGATTGCATTGGTAGCAGCGCCTTTTCTCAGGTTATCCGAAACGATCCACATGTTTAAGGTTTTGGGTTGTGTTTCATCCCTGCGCAATCTTCCAACGAATACTTCATCTTTATCATGCGCATCCATTGGCATCGGGTATTTCAAATTCTTAATATCATCAACCAGAACCACACCTGGAGCATTTTGTAAAATACTGCGCACTTCGTTCAGATCAAATTCATTTTCAAATTCAACGTTCACACTTTCACTATGTCCGCCCATTACCGGGATACGCACCGTGGTTGCCGTTACCCGAATGTTTTTGTCCATGATCTTTTTTGTCTCATTCACCATTTTCATTTCTTCCTTGGTGTAACCATTGTCGGTGAAGACATCGATTTGCGGGATCACGTTCAAATCGATCGGATAGGCGTAGGCCATTTCACCTTTGATTCCTTTGCGCTCGTTCATCAGCTGATCAACCGCTTTCACGCCGGTGCCCGTTACCGATTGATAGGTAGAAACAACGATGCGCTGGATCTTGTATTTTTTGTGCAGCGGGTTTAAAGCCACTACCATTTGTATCGTTGAGCAATTCGGGTTAGCGATGATCTTATCCGTTGCAGTTAATTCTCCTGCATTGATTTCAGGAACCACCAGCTTTTTAGTTTCATCCATTCTCCAGGCCGATGAATTGTCGATCACTGTAATGCCCGCTGCCGCAAACTTTGGCGCCCATTCCAGGGAAGTGCTTCCGCCTGCCGAAAATAAAGCAACCGCCGGTTTCATATCGATCGCCGTTTGCATACTCACCACCTTGAACTTTGTTCCTTTGTATGAAATCTCTTTGCCTACCGATCTTTCGGATGCCACCGGGATTAACTCTGTGATCGGAAAATTACGTTCTTCCAATACCTGGATCATTTTGGTGCCGACTAAACCCGTTGCACCGACTACTGCTACTTTCATATCTTTTTATTTTGTCAATTTCTATCGATCATCTTGCTTTCGGAGCATGTCCCCCTTGGAAGGGGGCAGGGGGATGACACCCCTCTGAATAAAAAAAGCCTCTCCAATTCGGAAAGGCTTCTGTGTTATATGTTTAAATACAAAACACTAAATGACCTTTCCGTTCTGGAAACGTTTCTTACCGTGCTTTTTATTTTTTATGTTCATCATTTACGCTGCAAAGCTAAATTGTTTTTTCAAATTAACAATACTTCCTTCCAAATATTTAAGAATTTCTTAATTCCGCTCTCCGCCCTTTTCTCTATATTTACGATAGATATTGATATTCAGACATGCGTTCAATTATTACCTTTTTTCTTTTTATTTCGTTGGCTGCAAGCGCCCAGGTGACCGATGATTTCAATGATGGGGACTTTAGCACTGCCCCTGCCTGGACGGGTGATGCAACGGAATTTATCGTGAATGCCACTCAGCAATTACAGCTCAACAATACCGTTGCTGGAGCAAGTTATCTTTCAACGACTAGTCCGGCAGCTTCCCTCGACAATATTCAATGGAGCTTTTACATCAAACAAACCTTTGCACCTTCCGGAAGTAATTACGGAAGGGTTTACCTGGCTTCTGATCAGGCCAACCTGGAAGGTTCACTCAATGGGTATTACCTGCAATTTGGTGAGGCCGGTAGTCTGGATGCGGTCGAACTGTTCCGCCAGACCGGCTTAACAAGCACTTCTGTATGCCGCGGAACCAATGCAGAGATTGCCGCTTCCTTTTCGGTTGGCGTTAAAATAATACGTGATGCAGCGGGGAACTGGAGTTTATTTGTTGATCCTGCCGGTGGAATTGCTTATGCGCTGGAAGCAACAGGCACCGACCTTACCTATACAAGCACCGGCTTTTTTGGTGTAGCAACGGTTTATACGATCAGCTCCGCAACGAAATTTTTCTTCGATAATTTTTACAATGGACCTGTCATTGTCGATGTAACCGCGCCAGGCATAGTGTCTTCCACGATCATTTCTTCTACTCAGCTGGATGTGCTCTTCAATGAAAATGTTGATCCCGTGACTTCACAAACGCTTACAAACTACAATGCCGACAATGGTCTGGGCAATCCTTCTGATGCAACACGTGACGCATCTGATTTCAGTCTGGTTCATTTAACCTTTGGAACTGCATTTCCCAGTGCGCTTACCAATACACTTACGATTAACAATGTGCAGGATCTGAATGGAAATGCGATCAGCGGTGGCATCACCAGCTTTACTTTTTACAAAGCAAAGCCTTTTGATATTGTCATTAATGAGATCATGGCCGATCCGGATCCTGTGGTGAATACGCTTCCAAATTATGAATACATAGAGCTCTATAATAAAACAGCATTCGATATCAATATCAATAACTGGTCGTTCACCGCAGGGACAAATACCAAAATTTTACCTGATGTAGTAGTGCCTGCGGATAGTTTTCTTGTACTGTCGTCGAGCACTGCTGCGGCTCTTTTTGCGGCAGGTGTGAACGTTATGGCTGTCACCAGCTTTCCATCCATTGCCAACACCGGACAAACGCTTATTCTCAGGGATCAGCTGGGTGCGGTCATTTCCACGGTTTCCTATACCGATGATTGGTACCAGGATGCGGTGAAAGCTGCCGGTGGTTATAGCCTGGAACAGATTGATTGGAACAATCCCTGTGCAGGAATAACGAACTGGAAAGCATCTGCTCATGCCAATGGCGGAACTCCCGGAGCAATCAACTCCATTAATGCGCTTAACTCAGATGCTTCAGCACCGCAGCTTGTGAGGGTGAATGTGATTGCTGCAGATACCATTCAATTGTATTTCAATGAGCCGCTTGATTCTGTGACCATGCTGAATCCAACGATCTATACCATCGACAATGGCATCGGAAATCCTTCACAAGTAAAAGTGATTGCGCCTGATTTTAAAAGTGTAAGACTGGCATTCAGCTCGAGCTTAATGGTTGGAACTATTTATATTATCACTGTAGCCAATACGGTAACAGATTGCGCAGGAAATTTTATAGGAACAAGTAACTCTGCGCGCTTTGCAATACCAGAGCCAGCCGCATTAAATGATCTCGTGATCAATGAGATTTTATTTGACCCGAAAACAGGCGGTGTCGATTTTGTGGAAATTTATAACCGTTCCAATAAGGTAATTGATTTAAAAACCTTATTGATCTCAGAATACGATACGATCACCAATGTGGTGATGAATGCCGAAATGATTTCTTCCGACGGTTACCTGATCTTTCCTAATGAATATTTGTTGTTAAGTGAAAATGGAAATGCGGTAAAAGCGCAGTATGCTACCAGCAACCCGGGAGGCTTTTTGGATGTTGCCGATCTTCCTGCGATGAACATTGATGGCGGCACTGTTTGTTTATCGACTGCCACCACCATCATTGAACATTTTACTTATTATAATAACATGCATTTTGGTTTATTGAATGATACGAAAGGCATTTCTCTGGAAAGGATCAATTTCAACCGGAACACGAACG
Source organism: Bacteroidia bacterium (assembly GCA_036399275.1). GTDB lineage: Bacteria > Bacteroidota > Bacteroidia > 2-12-FULL-35-15 > 2-12-FULL-35-15 > 2-12-FULL-35-15. The sequence continues at coordinate 17,309 of DASWNK010000111.1, forward strand.
ACCGCACCAACTGGCATTCTGCTGCTGCATCTGTTGGATTTGCAACACCGGGGTACAAGAATTCGCAATACAGCGATGCTGGAGAAACAGACAATGCCATTGAAATAACTCCCGCCGTTTTCTCACCGGATGAAGATGGAACAGCAGATGTGGTCAATATCAATTATCATTTTGATGCTCCCGGATATACCGCCAATGTTACGATCTACGATAGCAAAGGACGCATTGTAAAATTACTTGTGCGTAATGAAATGCTCAGTACAAAAGGAACATTCAGCTGGGACGGGATCAACGATGATCGTGAAAAAGCTGCGATAGGCATATACATCGTTTTTTTCGAAGTGTTTGACCTGAGCGGCGATGTGAAGCACTATAAAAAGACCTGCGTACTAGCGGGGAAACTATAGTATTCTATAATACAAATTACAAATCAATACAGATGTACGAATCTGGGTAGGGTCCGGATTACGGATAATCCAGAAACATAAATCTACTATTGCGGCGGTAAGATTGCTTCGTGCCTCGCAATGACGCGCTGGAAGTTCGTTCCTTCGTCGGGATGTTGTTATCGTGTGCGTCATTGCGAGCCGCCTTCGGCGTGGCAATCTCACACCAGTTTAGATTTTGTTTTCCTTGTTGTTGTAATACCGGAGTGAGATTGCTTCGTACCTCGCAATGACGCGCTGGAAAATTGCAACTCACTTAATAAAAGGAATAAACTTCTATGGACGCGTCCTCTGTGTTTAAAAAAGCTATGCCTTTTGCGCCTTTGCGAGCAACCTTTATTTATGACCTCTCAGTGAACCCTTTTTCCTCTGTGCCCTCTGTGTTGAAAAAAATCTATTTCAATTTAATACAAACATTCTTGGGTTCTGTAAAGAAATGCAAAGCTTCAAAACCGCCTTCACGTCCAACGCCCGAGCTCTTTACTCCGCCGAATGGTGTTCGAAGATCACGCAGCAGCCAGCAGTTGATCCATACAATTCCTGCATGTAAATTATTGGCTACGCGGTGTGCGCGTGTTAAGTTCTCCGTCCATACGATCGAAGCCAAACCATATTGTGTACTGTTCGCATACATCAGAGCTTCTTCTTCTGTATCAAAAGGCATAATGGTAACAACCGGTCCGAAGATCTCTTCCATATTCGTTCTGCAATCGTAAGTAAGTCCTTCAATCACGGTGGGAGCAATGTAATAGCCATCGGCGAATTCACCGGTCAGCTTCACCTGGTTGCCTCCGCATAAAACAGTTCCGCCTTCTTCTTTCGCTAGTTCAACATACGACAATACCTTTTCCATGTGAAGCTTGGAAACAACTGCGCCTAATTTACTTTCAGGATCAGCGGGGTTACCTACTTTCAGTTTCTGCACACGTGCAACAAACTCCGTTTTAAATTTCTCATAGATCGAACGCTCGATCATGATACGCGATCCACAAAGGCAGATTTGTCCCTGGTTTGCAAAGGACGAGCTTAATGTTGTTTTAATTGCTTTTTCAAAATCACAATCGGCGAAAATGATATTGGGATTTTTACCTCCCAGCTCTAAGGAAAGCTTTTTGAACATGGGTGCCGCCACTCTTGCAATTTCAGCGCCTGTTTTAGTACCACCGGTAAAAGAAATCAATGGAATCTTCGGATGAGCAGTAATGGCCGATCCAACTTTATGACCGTAGCCATGAACAATATTCAATACTCCTTTTGGCAATCCGGCTTCAATGCATAATTCGGAAAGCAGATAGGCCGTCATGGGTGTGATCTCTGAAGGCTTTGCTACCACACAGTTTCCTGAAGCAATGGCCGGAGCAATTTTCCAGGTGAATAAATATAAAGGTAAATTCCATGGCGAGATACAACCTGCAACGCCTACCGGAGTTCGCAAGGTATAATTGATGGCAGTGTCTTCCATGGCATGACTTTCAGATGCAAAATGCAAAATCCCTGTTGCATAAAAATGGAAATTAGAAGCCGCACGCGGAATGTCAACCATCATGGCAAGCGATACAGGCTTTCCATTGTCGGTGGATTCAGCAATTGCCAGGCGTTCCATGTTCTTCTCGATGAGTTCCGAGATCTTCAGCATGATGCGGGAGCGTTCGTCTTTTGAAGTATTGCTCCAGCCCGGAAAGGCTTTTAATGCAGCTTGTGTTGCAAGCTCGACATCCTTCTCATCTGAGTCTGGAATAAGGGAATATACTTTGCCGGTAGCAGGATTATAATTATCGATGTACTGTTTGCCTGTTGGCTCAATGAGTTCACCGTTGATATAGTTTTTGATTTTTAACATGTTCTGAGTTTAAGCATTTTGAGAATACAAATATAAGGCAAATTTGGCTTTGAATTGAAGGGAGAAAGGGAAGGGAATAAACTCTTATGCTTGTCTGTAAAGGGTTCCTGATGCCCGGTCTCATGCTTTTAATCCATCTGCCCTCCTGTAAAATTGTGTTTATTCAACACAACCTCAACAACTCAAGTTAAGCATGTCACCCTTTAAATTTAGGAACTGAACATTAGAATGAGAAGAATAATGTTAATCGTTCATTGGAGCTTGAATCATTGTCTAGCAGTAAAGAGTGGGGTTAATTGGATGTGGAATAGGGTTTTTGTTATGTAAATACCAGTCAACGATCCGATATCTGACTCTGTCGTACAGGTCTTCTTCCGTATAAGGTTCGTCTTCGACGGAAATTAAGTCAAGATCCTGGTTTACTTGTTTTATTATCTCTTTGTCAAAAATCTTTTCGTCGGTTAGATGTTGCCTTAGAAAGGAAATTAGTATACCATGACAGTCTTTGTTAAAGTTTATATTTCCGTTCCGTTGCGCTTCATCTGCTAGTTTTTCTATTGCCCTTAAAAGCTCACCTTGAACTGTTTCTGCCTGTCCGGATTTCGGAACATAGGTTTTCCAAATAAATTTGGCTGTTTCTGAGTACTCCTCCTTTGTCCTTTTTTTATTTTTATTACTGCAGCTGTATGCCAGCAGGGTAATTAGTAAATAAACGAATACTTTTACTCTCATTTAACTTTTAATTTCTTGTAAATTCGTAGTCTCAGTTTCTCTGATTTCGTTTTCTGGTTGACCTATTTCCAGAACTCATACCACTTCTTCGCGTGGTTGTGCAAGCTGCTACAGGCAGTTATTTACATATCAGGGCGAATAGCGTCTGCGGTACATTCCGCCCAAGTTTTTCTGCCATCTTAAACGAGGTGCAAGCATCCTCAAAGTTCTTCATTTGTACCAGGATTCCACCCTTGTCGAAATAGTAGTTTCCATTGGTTGGATCCAGCTTGATCGCTTTATTAATGTTCTCTAATGCCTCGCTATCGTTATTCGAGAATCTTGCAACGGCGGCAGTAAATGAAAATGCTTGTGCGCTGTCCTTGGCGTATTTTATTGCTGCCTTATAATCTTTTAATGCTTCCTCTGTTTGACCGTTGGATACTTTTGAGTTGGCCCGGTTATAAAATACCGATGGGAAGGATGGATCAATCGCTATTACTTTGTCGTAGTCCTTAATGGCTTTTTTGTACTCGCTCATTGTGAAATAGACATCCGCTCTGATGAAATAGGCGTATGCTTTATCAGGATTTTCTTTTATTGCTTTTGAAATATAGCCAATTGCTTCTTTAAAGTCACCATGTTTATAATACACCTGACCTAAAAATACATTTCTGTCATAGTCTGACTTTAAACAAACGGATTGATAGGTTTTGATGGCATTACTGTAGCCCAATAATCCCGATTGTCTGATGTTTTCGCATGCATCCTCAGCCTGGCCAAGCTGGCCTTTTAGAAGTCCCATATTATAATAAGCATACATTTGAGTTGGATCATATTTAACGCATTGTTCGAAATCAGCGATTGCTTTTTCCTTTTCATCCTTGTCGAAGAAAACATTTCCCCTATTATAATATGTTTCGGAATTTTTGGGATCAATCGCCAACGCCTTTGTGAAATCAGTTATTGCAAGATCAAATTTTTGCTGTTTATGATAGAGCAAACCTCTGTGATAATAGGCGTAAATTTCCCTGGCATTAATCGTAATTGCTTTGCTATAATCGTTCAATGCATTGTCAGATTGATTTAAAACCGCATAGCAAGCGCCTCTTCTGACATAGTAGTCGGTGGATTGTTCGTTTATGCTAATTGCTTTGCTATAAAGATCAATTGCTTCCTGATATTTTTCGCTTGTGAACTTTTCATTGGCAAGCTTAAAATGCTTAATGTCTTCAGCGTCTTGCCCAAACACCGAATGTAGGTTCAAAAGGATAAAACTGATTAAGAGTGATTTTTTCATGTGTATTTAATTTGCTTCATTAAATGTACTGAACTAAATGATTGGCGCAAGGTATATTATGCAGAGGTTTTCTTTTTGAACAGATGATCGGCCAGCCACATTAGTATCCAGTACGCGGGCGTGATGATCGGATATAAAAAGATGATAAAAAAGGTATAACCGTGATAGCCTCCTGCATCAGGGCCAATGGTATAGTCGATTACACTAAAGGACATCATGTATGAACATATAATCAAGAATGGATTAACAATGCTTCCAACAAGTAACACCCAGGAGCGGCCTGTCGGTTGTTTTTTTCTAAATTGTTTTATTCTTATTAAATGCAGTAGGGTAATGATTAAACCAATAGTTACAGTTAAACGAAAGGGTCCTATTTTAATTAGTGTCCTGGTGATTGAACTCATTTTTGGCTGATAAGTAATTTCAAAATTATTGGCTGGAAGTGCATCAAAGTTCCAAACCGCTATTGTTTCAAGTTTGCCGGATGTTGGTTGTCCGAGATTCGTTGTCAGTGGTTTGCCGAAGCTCGTTGCATTTAAAGTAATTTCAAGGTGCGCGAATGATCGCCAGTTTTTCGCGGGTGATAATGAATACACGAAACTGTATTCATTTACCCAGCCATGCGTGTCTATCCACGCACGAGCAACGTATTCAACACGGATTTGGTGTTCCCCTTTTGTCAAGTCTGTTTCGAAATATTTTAAATCAGAAAGGTTGCACCTGTCGCTTTCATACTTATTCCATTGGATTTCAAAAGCGCCTTCAAATTTTGAAAATGAGGAATCGCGATTACTTAAGTATTCCTGTGGGATTTCTTTTAATTCTGTTTCTTTTCCATCAACAAATACCTGAAAATATCCCAGATAGTCTTTTGCATGAAAAAGCAAGGGGATTTGTTTGCCCGGGGAGTCAGTTTTTATGGTGTACTCAATAACGTATGCGGCAGTCTTAAAGTCTTTGTCGATCGTGACCAATAATCGCTCTTTGATAATATCAATGTCTCGGCTTGAAAAGGCACTGCTCCCATATGTTCCTTCCCTGATGGGGGATGCCATATTCGCAAAACAAAGCTTTCCGATAAATAACAATAGTATTGTTGCGAAATGTCTCATGTTTATGCCTTCAAATAAAATAATGCAATTTCTGCCCTCGCACCAAACCTTGCCGGTAATATGCTTGTCCCGATTCCTTTAGAAACATACATCTTGGGGTTATTGTCGTTATACCAACCTTTAATATACTTTCCACAACCTTGTGGTAGAAAGGGAATAAACCCGAAAATATTAATTTGTCCACCATGTGTATGGCCTGATAAAATGAAATCGACGTTAATGTCCTTGTTAATTGTTTCAGCTATCTGGTCGCTATATTGAGGACAGTGATTTAATATTAAATGATAATCGCTTTTTTTATATTCCTTAAGTGCAGTGGCAAGGTCTGCATTCCCGCCAACGTAATCATCAAGGCCCGTAATTGAAATTGTCTTATTATGAAATGTGTATTGAACGGATTGATTAATTAATAGCGTGCAATTGTTGTCTTTGTATATTCTATCTAACTCTTTTAGGTTAATACTTCCCCAGTACTCCCAATTGCCTAAAATAGCAACCTTCTTTATGTCTATGCTAATGAGCTTCAGGAAGTCATTGAGCAGGGAGATGTTTTTTGCATTGTCAATTGCGTCTCCGGTAATTAATATCAGGTCGGGTTTTAATTTATTAAGGTTTTTTGCCAGTTGGGTTAATTGATAGTTGATTGATTGAAGATGAAGATCGGAGATCTGAACAACCTTTATGTTTGTAGTATCTTTAGTTGCGGAACCGATATAGAATTCGTTGGTGTCAATAAAGAATGTTTCAATCCAAAATGAGTCTACTAAAACTACACCTGTTGTAACCAGAAGTCCCGTCTTTATAAATTTTCGTCTAGATATAGGCATATCAAAATTGGTGTTGTGCTATTTCCTCTACAAAGTATATGTTTTAAGGTACACCCAAAACATCCATTAAATATACCCAAATCTCTTAATACTTCTTCTTCTTCTTTCTTGCTTCTTCTCTTTCTTTTCGTCTCGCATCCTTTAGCTTTTTAAGGTATGCTTTTTTGTACTTTACAACAGTGCTTTTCTGACGGGAACAAACACGAAGGTTATTGGGCGGAATACTGCCGTACTTCTTTTTTCGCCAGGTGGTCTGTGCATTGATGGCCCTGTAACGTGCCGCCTCGATGCGGTTCTCCTGGCGGATAACCTCTTTCATATACTTCTGCCGGTTCAGCATGCGCTTATAACCTTTGATCACTGCCTGTAATTGTGATGAGCCGGTAGTCAGCCAACAGACGTTCTCCTTTAACGCAGCATCATAATATTTTATGTGTTGTTTCAGGGAATCTTTTCCCACCATGTTTTCATTCACAAGCACATTCAGTAATCTTCCGGCTTCCAGGATGTATTGGTCTCTTTTGTCGAATGCCCGGAAGATCTGCATTCCCAGTTTGGCAACCGAATCGGAGAGTAAGTAAACTGAATTTTTAAGGTCGGAAGCATACAGCTCTTTCATCGGTGGAATCCTTTTCCGGTCTTCCACGATCTTCTTCTTGTAGTTGTCCAGCAGGTAATATGTACGATTAAAGCCGCCGCGCTTAAAAGGAGCGAGCAGTGAATCCTGCACACTGTCTTTCGCGTACATG
>DASWNK010000112.1:0-4352 GCA_036399275.1 Bacteroidia bacterium
TATCTGCATTAGGTTCCAGCTTAAGAGATAATGTAAAAGCAGAATCGGCTTCATCCAACTTTCCTGTTTTAAAGTATGAAACACCTTTATCATATTGTACAACTGCTTCTGACTGCTTTTGTGCTATAGTCGCCAGAGAACACAAAATAAAAAAAACGAGTACGATTTCTCTCATTAACGTTGAATTTTAGGCTTGGTTAAATAAAAAAACGTCCCACAAATGCAGGACGTTTTTAATATTACTTTGCACCCCTCTGCTTACAATTAAATACTATTTGCGCCCAACATCAACACTGGGTTTTCAAGATTATGTTTTAATGTCTGCAAGAATGCTGAACCTACGGCCCCGTCAACTGCACGATGATCGCATGACAAAGTCACCTTCATGATATTTCCCGGAACAATTTGCCCATTCTTCACAACCGGCGTTTGCTTGATCCCGCCAACAGCGAGAATACATGCATCAGGTGGATTGATGATTGCTGTAAATTCTTCAATCCCGAACATTCCTAAATTGGAAATGGTGAATGTATTTCCTTCCCAATCACTTGGCTGTAGCTTTTTCTCGCGTGCTTTCACTGCGTAATTACGAACTTCCGTTCCTATCTGCGTTAATGTTTTACCATCCGCAAAACGAACTACTGGAACCAGCAATCCTTCTTCTACTGCTATCGCAACACCAATATGGATATGATTGTTAAAGCGAATGCGATCGCCTAACCAGGATGAATTTACTTTCGGATGTTTGCGTAAGCTTGCTGCAACAGCTTTGATCACCATGTCATTGAACGAAATTTTAATTCCTGCAACCGTATTGATGGCCTCGCGCGCTTTCACCGCCTCATCCATATCAATTTCCATTGTTAAATAGAAATGGGGAGCAGAGAACTTACTTTCACCCAAACGTTTTGCAATGGTTTTACGCATTTGCGAAACAGGCTCTTCTGTAAAACTTTCTTCCCCTACAAATGTAGAACCACCATTTGATTTAAAATTATCGATATCGCGCTTGATGATACGGCCATTGTCGCCGCTTCCTCTCAATGCATTTACACTGATGCCTTTATCTTCTGCTAATTTTTTTGCAAGCGGCGAAATTTTCACACGCTCTCCGTTTGTCGCGGATTGTTTTTGGGCTGCAGGTTTCGCGGCAACCGTTGTAGCTTGTTTATTCCCGGTTGTTTCTTCAGCTTTCGAACTTTCAACTTTCGGACTTTCAACTCCTTTATTCTTTTCTGCTTCAATGATTGCAGCAACATCTTCTCCGCCTTTTCCTAAGATCGCCAAAATGGAATCTACCGGTGCGCCTTTACCTTCCTGTACTCCAATGTGAAGAATTACACCATCCTGGAACGATTCAAATTCCATCGTTGCTTTATCCGTTTGGATATCGGCTAGCAATTCTCCCGACTTCACTTTATCTCCTACTTTTTTATGCCACTTTGCTACAACACCTTCCGTCATTGTATCGCTTAACTTAGGCATGCGAACAATCTGAACAGTATCCGGAATTTTCACTTCCGCTACTGGCGCCGCCTTTTTAGATTCGGCTTTTACTTCTTCTTTTTTCCCATCCGTCACTTCTTCTTTTGCTTCAGCAGATTTGTTTGCTTCGCCTGCCAACAAGGAAGAAATATCCTCGCCCTCTTTTCCCAATATTGCAAGAATAGAATCAACCGGTGCACCTTTACCTTCCTGAACGCCCACATGCAACAACACGCCGTTTTGAAAAGATTCAAATTCCATGGTCGCTTTATCCGTTTCGATATCAGCAAGCACTTCACCTGATTTCACTTTGTCGCCTACTTTTTTATGCCATTTTGCAACAACACCATCTGTCATGGTATCACTTAATTTGGGCATCCGTACGATTTCTGCCATAAAGGGATTATAAATTTATTATTTTGAAATTCTCAATATTTTATTCTACGATGTAAGGATAATCTGTTTGTGCGTACACATCCTTATACAATTCATCCGGAGTCGGATAAGGTGAATCTTCACCAAATTTCACACACTCAGCAACAATCTCATCCACTTTCAGTTCAGCCGCTTCAATCTCTGCATCGCTCATCCATTTATTCTTTCTGATCACAGCCAACACACTTTCAATTGGATCTTTTGCCTGAAATTCCTTTACTTCATCTTTTGTGCGGTAGGTTTGCGCATCACTCATCGAGTGACCTTTGTAACGATACGTTTTCATCTCCAGCAAGGTTGGTCCATCGCCTTTGCGCGCACGGTTCACGGCTTCTTCCACCGCCTCATGCACCGCTTCACAACTCATTCCGTCAACAGGATATGCAGGCATTTCGTACGATAAGCCTAATTTCCAAAGATCATGCACATTGGAAGTACGTTCAACAGAAGTCCCCATCGCATAATTGTTGTTTTCGATAATAAATATCACGGGCAATTTCCAAAGCATTGCCATGTTGAACGCCTCATGCAAAGCGCCCTGACGAACGGCTCCATCACCCATATAACACAGTGTTACCAAGTCGTTACCATTGTACTTATCCGCGAAAGCAATACCCGCTCCCAAAGGAATTTGTCCGCCCACAATACCATGCCCGCCAAAGAAATTAAATTCTTTAGAGAAGATGTGCATAGAACCGCCTTTGCCTTTGGAGCAGCCGGTTGCTTTCGCCATCATTTCGGCCATGATGTATTTTGGATGTAAGCCTCTTCCGATAGGATGTGCATGATCGCGATAAGCAGTGATCACTCTGTCTTCTCTCCGCAATACTGATTCGGAACCCGCTACCAGAGCTTCCTGACCAATGTATAAATGGCAGAAACCACGAATTTTCTGTTGAATGTATAGATGCCCTGTTTTCTCTTCAAATTTACGCATCAATAACATTGATTCGAACCATTTGATGTAGGTTTCTTTGCTGAACTTTGTTTTAGACTTCGGTTCCGACACAGGTGTTGCTTTTTTATTTTTACCGACTACTTTTTCCATTTGAACGATTTATGTAGAACAACAAATTTAACAATTATTTGTATAGATATGGTATTTTTTCGGGTGCTCAGCTTTTCTTCAATTCTTCCGCTTTGAACATAAATGGTAACAGATCGGCGATACTGTCCATGATCCTTATCTTACCGGTTTCTCCTTTAAGTATTATTCTGATCGCCGTATTGTGACGCATTTCGTACTCAGAAATAGCCTGTCGACAAGCACCACAAGGCGAAAGCGGCTCACTTACAGCAAACTGCTTCGACTTGCAGGTTATTGCAATGGTTTTAATACCAATATTCGGATACTGAGCTCCTGCAGCATAAATCGCCACTCTTTCGGCACATAAACCGCTGGGGTAAGCAACATTCTCTTGATTATTACCGCTTACAATCACTCCATTTTCCAGCACCAAAGCCGCACCTACATAGAAATTCGAATAAGGGGCATAAGCCAGATCGCTCGCCTCACGTGCTTTCTCAAGCAACTCCTGATCCTCTCCACTCAATTCCTGTTCGGAGTTACATTCCGTATAATTGATCTTCAGTTCTTTTCTTTCCATTTATGCATTATTTGCTCAAATATAAAGGATTTCAGACAATCTTACATTCTTAACGTGAAGCAAGGGTTCTAGAAAAAATTATTCCGCCTTCTCTGCTCCTTTAGTCTTTAGGCCTCTGCATTATTGACACAACTGATTACCAGTACTATAATATGACTAAAGGATAGGATTAATATAAGTTTTGTATTAAATTTACCTTAAAATACTCCCATCGTGATCAAACTGTACTCTCTGTTCTGTATTTACATTGTACTCTTGTTTTCATTCTCTACATTGGATGCCCAGATAGTGATAAATGAGGTTTCCAGCGCCAGTGTAAGTAACTACCTGGATGAAGATGGCGATCAGGAAGATTGGATTGAATTTTACAACACCTCCTCTTTGCCCGTGAATATGAATGGATATTCCATTACTTCCACTGAAAACGGAAAAATTAAATCATGGACCTTTCCAGCGATTATTATCAAGCCCAATAATTACATTACCGTTTTTTGTTCCGGCAAAAACCGCAGTGCCTATTTTGACCATTGGGAAGTTCCGGTATATGCAAACAATCCCTGGAAATATTTTTTAGGCGCGAGCAATCCGCCAGCAACATGGCGATCGCTTACTTTTAATGATGCATCCTGGACAACAGGTAATGGAGGCATTGGCTATGGTGACGGAGATGATTCTACTGTTACCCCGCCTGTTTACTCTGTTTTCATGCGAAAAACTTTTACCGTTGCTGATACGAGTAAGATTCCGACGGCCCTGCTACTACTTGATTATGACGATGCGTTTGTAGCCTACTTAAACGATGTAGAGATTGCACGATCAAACATC
>DASWNK010000113.1:0-14396 GCA_036399275.1 Bacteroidia bacterium
GCCTGGTGCTTGGGGCTGGTTATCCATTTTGTCAGTATTAGGTACAGCATTTCCATTTATTGCAAGCGTTAATCTGATGAAAAAAATCAGTCCGTATACCGTCACTCTTACTGTTAATCTTGAAACCATTTATGGAATCATCATTGCTTATATTCTCTGGAAGAAAGATGAAGCCATGACTCCCGGATTCTATATTGGTACTCTGATCATTCTTGCAACGATATTCGGAAATAGTATTCTGAAGCAGTATTTGAAAAAGAAATAAAAAATCCTGCCGGTGATCGGGCAGGATTTTTTCTCTAAACTATCGGACAAGTTACCGACTTACGATTATTTTCTTCGTGGAAACTGTATTGTTCACTTTTAACTGCAAAAGATACATTCCTTCTGAAACACTTTCGGCATTCCATTCTGCCGTATGACTACCGCTTGTTTGATTGCTGTTTTCGAGTTCAGTGATCGTTTTACCCAAAAGGTCGGTGACAACAATTGAAACTTTTGCATCTTGATTAATGGAATACGAAATTGTTGTGTGCTCGCTGAATGGATTCGGGTAATTTTCGAATGTCGAAACCACGGAGGCTTGTTCGTTTATTCCTGTTGGCGCTAAAACGGTTACTGTAAATGGACTGGACATTGCCATTCCCGGTACAATTGTATCGCAGTAGGAAGAAGAGCACGCCGCTCCATCGGTAATGGTCAGGCATAAAAGCACTGGCGATGTGCTGGAGTAAGTATGTGATGGGTAAGCAAGCGTAGAAGATGTTCCGTCACCAAAATCCCAGAAGTAGTTGATGGTGCCACTAGCGCTGCTGGAATAGTTGTAGACATAATAACTATAAATATTGCTGGAATCCTGTTGAATTACAAAGTAGGCATTGCAGATAGAAGGAGATGAAATGGTAACATAGCTGCAATACTGGCAGGAGTCTGTCCCAGATCCAGTTTCGTATACTGTAAGACAAACGATATAGGTTCCTGGCGCGGTGTATAAGTGAGTCGTTCCTCCAACAACACTGCTGTTTGTCCCATCACCAAAATCCCAATAATACACCTGGCCGCTTCCGGTAGGTGTGTTACTAAAAACACCATAGCCCATAGAATCAGTGGCGGTGAAGGTAGCATCTACAATTCCCAGACAAGCTCCGCTTGAGCTCGGTGGAATGACAAGCGAATCACAATAAGTATCAGTACAACTTCCTGCAAAATCACTAATGGTCAGACAAATTAAATACGTTCCTGGGGAAGAATAAAGATGAGTGATATCTCCTGTGCTTGTTCCACTGGTGCCATCACCAAATGACCAGGTGCTTGTAATTCCTGTTCCGGTTGACAGGTTTTGAAAATAACCGTAGCCCAAAGAATCATAAGGGCTGAAAAAAGCCGTACATCCTCCTGTTCCACCTGAATTTATTACAGAGATTGTGGTGCAATAGGTATTATAGCAGCCTAATGTACTGTCAAACATCCCTAAAGAATCAGATATGGTTAAGCAGGCGGTATAGCTTCCTGTGGAAGCATAGGTATGGGTGCCGGGATTTGCTGCTGTGCTGCTGCTGCCATCACCAAAGGCCCAATAATAATTCAGGCCCGTGCCGGTAGAAGAAGTGTTTGTAAAAGCAATGTCGCCATTGTTTGCCGGTGCGGCAGAATAAGTGTAGGATGCAACACATTGTGCATTTGCACTGTAACTGATGCTCATCAGTATTACTAAAGCGCCTGCGAGCTTCAATAAGCAGTTTTTTAGTTTAATTGTTTTCATAATTTTTTTTGATTTAGTTGTTCGTTATAATTGACGGTACAAAGATGCGTCAGAAGAAAAGCTTTTAAAAGTCGAAATCCAAAAATCTTACGCATCCAAAATTTTATATTTTGGCTTTGAACTAACAAAAAAAGGGGTAGTCTTTAAAAAAACTACCCCTTTTCAAATCGCTTTTTTGCTTAGTTTTTAATGATCAATTTGCCGGAATTAGTATTTCCGTTGCTTACTTTAATCAGGTAAGCTCCTTTATTAAATGTTGACAGGTTTAATAATGTTTCATTCTTGCCAACAAGTGCTTGCTGTGCCATGGAGCTAACCTTGTTTCCAAGAACATCGAATATTTCGACTGTGATATTCCCTTTTTCGCTTAAGCTGTATGTTAAAGTTAGCAGATCACTTGTCGGGTTTGGATAGGCCGATAACATAAAATCCGGAGCATCGTTTTCAGCAATACCGGTAATCACAACTGTAACCGAATCACAATAAGTATTTGTACAGCTGTTAAAGCCGTCAATAATGGTGGCACAAACATAATAAGTGCCTGATGCAGCATACGTATTGGTGCTTGCCGCTCCTGTCCCGGTATTACCATCGCCAAAGTCCCAGGTGTAGGAGTTTGTTGTGAGGGGGCTCGCAGAGAATCCAACCTGCCCGTTATTATCAAAATAATTGAATGTTAGATTACATGCCGTTGAATCTGCAGTTAAAATAACACTGTCGCAAGAAATGCTTGTGCACATGCTGGCCGAATCAACTGCGGTTAAACAGGCATAATACGTTCCGGCAGTAGGATAGGTATGAAATACAAATGCACCAGTCCCAGTAGTGCCATCGCCATAATCCCAGTTATACGTCATATTAAAATCGAAAGGGGAAACCGTAAAATTCACGTTGCCGCTTCCATTGTCATTATAGGTAAAAGTAGTAAGGCAACTAGCCGGAGACACGAAAACCGCAACACTATCGCAAACTGTTGAAGTACACAAGCTGTCGTCATCATAAACCGTTAGGCAGACATAGTACGTCCCGGTCGGATAAGTATGATTCGGAGCAAGAGTACTGTCATAGGTGCCGTCCCCAAAGCTCCAGATATAATTCAAATTGAATCCAAGAGGCTGAGGCTGAAATGTAACGTTTCCTGATGTTGAGTCAACAGTATAGGTATACGAGGGCGTAATTCCCCCGCTAACAGTAACTGTGGTATTGTATGTATTGGAGCAAAACCCTGACGTAAAAATGGCCAGAGATACATCGTAGATGCCGCAAGCAGTATAAACGTGTGAAGGGTTTTGGCTGCCGCTAAAACCGCCGTCCCCAAAGCTCCATGCCCAGCTAACGACACTTCCCAGGCTTGCCGTGGAAGCATCGGTAAAGTAAACGGTATCAGCTGTTGTAGTATAGGTAAATGCCGATGTGCATTGTGCTTTTGCCTGATTTGCAATGGTTAGTGATGCAATAGCAATAAGAAATAGCAAGTATGTTTTTTTCATGATTTGAGTTTTTTATCCATATCAAAAATATGAAATTTATCGATTACTTCCAGCCAATTCTCGTAAATTTGTGATCTATAAAGCTACCATGAATACTAAAACCTATTGCAACAGCCTTACGCAATATTCAAGATATAAAACACGTGTAGTGACGATCGGAAATGTTCCACTGGGAGGAGACAATCCCATTCGGATCCAGTCGATGACCACCACGGATACAATGAATACGATTGCAACAGTGGAACAAAGTATCCGGATGATTGATGCAGGATGTGAATATGTCCGTATTACTGCACCCAGCTTAAAAGAAGCTCAAAATCTGGCGAACATAAAAAAGGAACTACTTGCGAGAGGATATACTACCCCGTTAATTGCCGACATTCATTTTACTCCAAATGCTGCAGAGCTTGCTGCTCGCATTGTTGAAAAAGTAAGGGTGAACCCGGGAAACTATGCCGATAAGAAGAAATTTGAAAACATTGATTATACTGATTCTACATACATTGCGGAACTGGATAGGATCCGGGAGCGGTTTACGCCATTGGTGAAAATCTGCAAAGAATATGGAACAGCAATGCGCATCGGTACCAACCATGGTTCATTGAGCGATCGTATTTTGAGCCGCTATGGCGACACTCCGCTGGGGATGGTGGAAAGCGCTTTGGAATTTTTACGCATTTGTGAAGACAATAATTATTACAACATTGTACTTTCAATGAAAGCTAGTAATCCGCAAGTGATGGTACAAGCGTACCGTTTGCTGATTCAGAAGATGCAGGAATTGAATATGAATTATCCTCTGCATTTGGGGGTAACGGAAGCAGGCGAGGGAGAGGACGGAAGAATTAAATCGGCAGTGGGAATTGGAACTTTGTTGGAAGATGGGATTGGCGATACTGTTCGCGTTTCTCTTACGGAGGATCCTGAATTTGAAATTCCGGTTGCAAAAAATTTGGTAGAACGATATACAAACAGGGCTTCCCATGGAGCAATACCGGCGATCGTAAATTTACCCTACTCACCATTTGATTTTAAAAGGCATAGTACGAATGAAGTGAATAACATCGGCGGACACAATGTTCCTCGTGTCATTGCAGATCTTAGCGAAAGACAACTAATCAGCGCCGCTTCTTTATTTGCTTTCGGGTACAGTTATTCTGTACCGCTTGATAAATGGAATTTAACCGACCAGGCTTGTGATTATGTATATGCCGGCGATAATAGGATTAATTTTCAAATTCCCGGAACATTGGGGTTGATCTATAATGCGTCTACATGGAATACCTTGGAAGATACTACACGATGCTATCCGTTGTTTTCGTTGAAAGAATATATAGATAATGCGCACAAATCAGACTTGTTGAATTTTGTGTCACTGACTTTAGCAGACCTTCTTTCATTTAACGGTGCGATTCCAGATCAACTGAAGGTTGCAACTGTTTTGGTTTTTGAGACATCTAATGAACACGGAATGGCAGAACAGCGTAGGATGTTCGTTGAACTTTTGCAAGCAAGCAGTTCTGTGCCGGTGATCATTAAAAGAAATTTCAGTCATTTATCGGAAGAGAAATTCCAGTTGCATGCTTCCACTGACTTCGGAGCTTTGTTTTTAGATGGATTTGGCGATGGAGTGTGGATCAGGCAGAATGATTGCACTTCGCCAAAGAATGTAAATGCAACAGCCTTCGGAATTCTGCAGGCAACAAGAATACGTATTTCAAAAACAGAATATATTTCCTGTCCTTCCTGCGGAAGAACTTTGTTTGATCTTCAAGAAACAACTGCAAAAATTCGTAATCGTACCGATCATTTAAAAGGCGTTAAGATCGGTATTATGGGCTGTATTGTAAATGGGCCGGGCGAAATGGCTGATGCAGATTATGGCTACGTAGGTACAGGTATCGATAAAATTACTTTATACAAAGGAAGAGACGTCGTTCAACGAAATGTGAATTCGGAAAAGGCTGTGGACGCTTTGGTGGAATTAATAAAGAAGCATGGCGATTGGGTAGAGAAAGAAACTATTTAATTTGCGCCCCCTATGAAGAAGTTACTAATGCTTCTCTTCTGTTTTTTGTTTATGATCAACAATTTATTTTCACAAGACCAAGTGAAAATAGATTCTCTTCAGGCGTTTATTAAACAGCATCCGCATGATACAACAACAATAGAGGCACTTCGCCACATTTGCTGGGAATACGAAGGTGTAGATAATGCCGCTTATATGCTCTATGCACGCAAGGCTCATGCGCTTGCGATCGAATTGAATTCTTCTTCCAGTATTGCGAATTGTCTCATGGACATTGGTATTGTCCATGATTATATGGGTAACTCTGATAGCACCATTTATTACTATAAAAAGTCGCTGGATATTTATAAGAAAACTGGTGATCAGGATGGCGTATCGGCGATTTGTTTAAATATAGCAGCGGCCTATCGAACCATGGGCAATTTTTCGGAAGCGCTCAGTTATTTATTTCAGGGAGCAAAAATCAGTGAAGCGGCAGGCAATAAGGAGCGTTTAGCTGATTGTAAAAGCACCATGGGAAACGTCTATCGCCAAAAGCAAAATTATAAATTAGCCTTAAAATTTTTATCGGAGGCGCTGCTGCTTCATAAAGAGGTGAAAGACCTGGAAGGCGAATCAATTACTCACAATAACATTGGAATTGTGTATTCCGAAATGGAAGACCATGCACTTGCATTGGAACATTACCTGGCATCTCTAAAGATTCGTGAGCAGCTAGGATTACAGCTGGCAATGGCAACTTCCTATTCCTGCATCGGTTGTGAGTATTTCGAAATGGATGATTTTAGGAATGCACTGAAGTTTCACGAAATGGCCTTGAAAATTAATGAGAGGCTGAAGAATAAAAAGGGCATTGCCATTGATTTCACAAACATTGCAGCAGTAAACACAAAGCAAAACAATTATAGCGAGGCAATCGCTAAATTAAAAATAGCAGAAGCGATCGCAACACAGGTACACTTCAGAGATCTGTTAAAAGAGATCTACATGACCACCGCCGAAAATTATGAAAAGCTGAATAATTATCAAGCGGCGTATGCTTTCTATCGGAAATATTCCAATATGAAAGATAGCATGATTAATGAGCAGGAAAATAGTTTGATTGCGGAGATGAATTCAAAATACGAATCGGAGAAAAAAGATTCAGAGATCAAGCTGCTTAACAAGAACAAAGAAATACAGCGCGCCGACCTAAAAAAGAAATCGGTGATTATATGGGGCGCTTGTGTGGTTATTGTCCTGGTGCTTTTTCTTGCTTTTTATATTTATCGGAGTTACCGGTTGAAGCAAAAAGCAAATGAGGTAATTACTTTTCAAAAGCAGGAGGTAGAAAAACAGAAAGAAATCATTGAAGAAAAGCGGAAAGAGATTACCGATAGCATTCAATATGCAAAGCGTATTCAGGGAGCTTTGCTAGCTTCTGATACCTTTTTAAAGAAGCATTTACCCGAACATTTTATTTTATATAAACCCAAGGATATTGTTAGCGGCGATTTCTATTGGTCGCTAAAAACAGATGACGGAAAGCTTTTGTTTGCTACCGGAGATTGTACAGGCCATGGTGTTCCGGGCGCCTTTATGAGTTTGCTGGGAATTAATTTTCTGAACGAAATTGTAGCGGGCAAAAAGATAACTCAGCCTGATTTGATTTTTAATCATTTGCGCGATGAAATTATTCATGCCCTGAATCCGGAGGGCGGAGATATGGAAGCCAGTGATGGAATGGATGCAGTTTTATGTCGATTCGATTTTACAACCCTTAAAATGGAGTTTGCCGCTGCAAACAATCCCTTGTGGCTGATACGTGGGGGAGAATTAATTGAATACCCATGTAACAAAATGCCGATTGGTAAGTATTACGATGAGATCAGATTTTTTACCCTGAATACTATTCAACTGCAAAAAGGCGATATCGTTTATACTTTTACTGATGGTTATTCGGATCAGTTTGGTGGCGAGAAAGGGAAGAAGTTTAAATACAAATCACTGCAGAAGCTATTGCTGACTATTCATTCGCTCTCAATGGCAGACCAGCGAACCGCATTGGATGAAGCCATTGAAAAATGGAAAGGCGACTATGAGCAGATAGACGACATTCTGGTTATTGGAGTTAAAATATAATAATTGAAAAATTAAACTATATTTGTTAATACTAAACTAAATTACTCCCATGAAACAAGTTTTTACGCTATTGTTGATCACATTAAATTCCGTTCTGTTTTCACAAACAACCATTCAGAATGGCGACTTTGAGCTGTGGCAGAATACCGGAACGGCTACCGAAGAACCAACGTTCTTTAACTCTAACAGGACAGGAACTGATTGGGCAACCAGTGGCCCGCAAACATGTTACAGAGATGCTTCTACTTTCCACGGAGGCGCTTATTCTGTTAGAATGGAGACAAAGACATTTGTGGTGGCCATCGTTAATGGATCTGTTACAACAGGTATTGTAAATGCTCCTACCACTAATAAAGCAGACGGTTATATCGGCACTATAAAAAATACTGATCTGTCAGACATCAGGCGAATGTCTTTTGTAGGGCGTCCTGACAGCATTGTTGGCTGGTATAAATATACACAAGGTGGTTCAGCAGAAAAAGGGAAAGTCCGCGCAATTCTTCATACGGGAAATTATTATGATCCTGAAACAGCAACAAGCTATCACCCTGACTCTTCGGCAAACAAAATAGCTGATGCATTATTTTTAACGCCTACCAGCAATGTTTCCGTGTGGACCCGTTTTGCTGTTGCTTTCAATTATACTTCTGCAGCTGTCCCCGCATATATTATGATCAATACTACTTCATCAAACGATCAGCTTACTTCTGTTGCTGGAAGTAAATTGTGGCTTGATGATTTGTCGGTGGTTTATAATCCTACCGACATAAACGAAAATAGTGTAGAACAAAATGCGTTGAATGTTTATGCATATGATAAAACCATTTACATTGAAAGAGTAAAAGGAAACCTTGCACAGGCGACCTTGTTTATTTATGACCTAACAGGAAAATTAGTTGCATGCAACTTGCTATCCGACAATGCCTCTAACACGGTAAATGTTGCAGCACTTAAGACCGGTTTGTATCTATACCGTGTCAGCGGAACTGATCTGCAAAAGACAGGCAAACTGTTTATAAAATAAAAGAACATTCTATCTTATAAAGCCTTGGCAGTGTCAGGGCTTTTATATTTTACAATATGCTCAGATCTCATTTTTTTATTCTCTTTTTAAGCCTTTTAAGTATTAATGCTGCTTGTGCCCAGGATGCAGGTGTGCTGAAGGGAAAGATCACAGATGCTAATTCCAAAGAGTACATTCCAGGCGCAACGGTGCGGTTTGTAAATAATCTATCAAGAGGGACCGTTTCGGATATTGATGGGAATTATTCTTTTGTATTGGATTCGGGAATTCATCAATTGTTTTGCGCTTATATCGGTTCGGTGAACGATACATTTACAGTGCAGATATATCCTAATATTATTATCGAGATGAATATAGATTTAGTTCCGGTGACTAAATTTTTAGAGACCATTGTGGTTTCTTCCGGGAAGTTCGATCAGAAGTTGGAAGAGATGACCGTATCCATGGAGGTGATTAAGCCCAGCCTCATTAACAATAGAAATACAACCAGCATTGAAACAGCGCTGGAGCAGGTTCCAGGACTAACCATTATTGATAACGATCCGCAAATCAGAGGAGGAAGCGGTTTTACATTTGGCGTTGGTAGTCGGGTTGCCATTGTTGTGGATGGAATTCCGTTATTAAGCGGCGATGCCGGTCGACCAGAATGGAGTTATATTCCTGTAGAGAATATTGAGCAGATAGAGATTATTAAAGGCGCGTCGTCTGTCCTCTATGGTTCTTCTGCTTTGAGTGGTGTCATCAATGTTCGTTCTGCGTATCCGAGAAGCACACCTAAAACCATGATCAATTATTCGGTCGGAAATTACAGCTATCCGGAAAAACCTGCCATGAATTGGTATAAAGAATCTATTCCAGGCTTTACAAACTTAAACTTTCTTCATTCGCGAATCATTAAAAAGAATTTTGATTTTGTGATTGGCGGAAATTTCAATTTGGATCAGGGGTATATTGGCCCTCCGCCTCCTCAGCAACCTGTCCCTGCATATGCCCAAAGTGTCGTGGGTGATATCCCAACCTTCTCCAATAAAGATATGCAGGAAGTCAGAGGCCGATTGAATTTTAATCTACGCTATCGATCAAAGAAAGTACCTGGACTAAATTTCGGGATCAATGGAAATGGAATGTTGAACAAAACCAATATGGTTTTAGCATGGAGCGATGATTCTGTCGGTTTGTACCGTGGTTATCCGGGAGCAGTTTTTCTGGAGAATCAGAAAATATTTAATCTGGATCCTTTTGTTAAGTATAATAGCGGCAACGGAGTAAGTCATAGCTTAGTGACCCGCATTTTTCATACCGACAATTTCATCACAAATAATCAATCAAATACCGGTACACTTTATTATGGAGAGTATCAGCTGCAGCGTATTTTCAAAAACCTTAATTTCACATTTACTGGTGGAGTAGTAGGAAGTCTTTCCCGTTCACATGCACAATTATATATATCGAGCGGATCACCTGATAATAAAATAGCAAATGCTTCAGGGTATGTTCAGGTTGATAAGAAATTTTGGAACATTCTGAATATCTCTGCAGGGTTCCGATATGAATATTTTAAAATGAATAATTTTCAGAGTGTAGTTGCTCCGATTTATCGTGCGGGAGCAAGCCTACAGGTGTTGAAAGCAACCTATGTGCGCACATCCTACGGACAGGGTTTCAGGTATCCAACTATTACCGAGCGTTATATTTCCACGAAAGCAGGCTTGTTTGGCGTATTTCCGAATCCTGATCTAAAGCCGGAGACCAGCAATAATTTTGAAGTAGGCTTGAAGCAAGGGTTTAAGATAGGAGGCGTAATGGGATATTTTGATGTGGCGGGCTTTTACCAGAAATATAAAAATACAATTGAATATTTATTTGGTCAATGGCAGCCCTCAATTGCTTTGCTGGGATTTAAATTTGTTAATACAGGAAATTCAAGAGTAAGAGGTGTGGACATGTCGATGGTATTATCGACGGATGAAAAAAATAAGAAATTCGGCGTGACCGCTTTGCTTGGATACACCTACGTAGAGCCGATAACGCTTACGCCAGATAGTGTGTATGCGGTTGATAGCGCATTCGGAGGTGCTGGCAAGCCACTGACATACAAGAACAGCAGTATGGATACAACCGATAATGTTTTGAAATACCGCTTTAAACATCTGGTGAAAGCAGACATCGAATTTAAAATTTATCAATTCGGGATCGGATTCAGTTACAGGTATTATAGTAAAATGCAGAACATCGATAAAGCATTTGAAGACCTGGAGGAGTTAACCGAGGCGCTTACATTCGTGGATGATCTTAAAGCCATCAATTATTGGGAGAAGCATGATGGCTTCCATGTATTCGATGCGCGTGTGAGTTGCCAGCTTACGAAAAAACAAAAAATATCGGTGGTTTGCAGCAATATCTTTAATGTAGATTATTCATTGCGGCCTATGAAGATCGAGTCGCCAAGAACAACTGCATTGCAGTATGTGCTGACTTTCTAGATCGTCATCTTTCTTCTCACCTCCTGCTTTTTCTGCTGCTTTCCATGTTCTGTTTAGAATTCTTAAAATTATTTTTCATCACACTTCTGCAAAAAATATTGCGTAGAGCTTTTCCCCCAGTTGGGTGCAATAGTGCTAGCAGGCTTAAAGCTTTCATATAGCTCCAATGCTTTTTGGAATGCGGGCTTTGCTTTGTCTTTTCCTCCGCCAAACATTGGCGGTGTATAGAAAAATGCTGTTCCTTCGAGATAATAAGGACGGGGATTTGTTTTGTCCAGTTGTTTTGCCTTCTCTCTGAGTTCTCCGGAAATAGTTCCGTACTTCTGCCCACGCGACATGGGGTTTACGCTTATACGTGCTGAAGCGATCTGCGCTTTTAATGTATAGATCTCAGAATTGTTTGGACTGATCGAATCAGCGATATTGATAAATTTTTCAGCCTTGTCGCAGTAGGTATCAATCGGATCGCCTTTCGTTGAATAGGTCATATTCACATAGCAATACGCCAGGTAGTAGTTAGGAAGCCATTCCGATTTTTCCGCACTTGCAATTCGTTCGAAATTGTTGGCAAGGCTTTGTAGTTGTGCAGCATCCCTGGTGGTATCAAGTGCTGCCACGTTTTTCTCCATGGCGGAAATGTATTTTTTATTTTGCGCAGAGCTGAGGAATGTTACGCTCAGCAGTACTGCAATGGATAATAGCTTTTTCATGGTCATCAATTTAATTTTATGTTTAGATTATCGTGTTTAATTATTATTATCAATCACTTCCTTTGAGCGGTTCTGTCCGAAGGAAAGAAAAAGGCCCACAAAGAAAAATCGCTTTGCTGGTGGGGTTACGGCAGCACTTCTTTGATTGTCGTATGAATAACGGTATCCGTAAACTTGTTCATTGCCGATTACGTTGGTAACTGAAAAGGCAAGAACCGCAAAACAATTTTTGATTTGTCGCAGATAAGCTCCATTGATCCCCAAAGAATGGTAATCGATTGTTCTATCGCTCATAAAATCAGGATTGTTTGGATTATAATACGGTCGCCCGCTTGCATATGTATAAGTAAAGCCTGTGCTTAAGTTCAGTTTCTCAAAGAATTTTTTGAAAACCAATGAAGCCGTGTGTCTTGCAGCAAATGGCGGAGTTACTTCCTTCGGATAAGCCTGGTATTTTCGCTTTGTTTCAAGGTACGTGTAGGAAATCCAGTAGTCAACTCCTTTTACTGTTTTTTTATCTCTCCAGAAAATATCCAATCCTTGCGCATAGCCGTAACCTCCGTTTGTTGAATCAATGGTGCTGGTTAAATTGTTGTATTGTTTGTAATAGATTTCTGCACGGAGCGTATGAAAATCATCCACGCGCTGAATGTTAGCGATGTAGTGCGTGGCTTTGTTATATCCGGGTATCCGGGGATAAAATAAATAATCACGGTCCGGTTTCTGGTAAAATTGCCCGTATGCAAATGAGATCTGGCTAAGCTCGCCTAATTTGTAAGCAACAGAAGTCCTGGGGGAAATTACATATTCTTTTTCCAGTGTTGAATACTCTCCTCTTGCGCCGGCACGCCATACCAGTTTCGGAGTGAGGTATAAATCCGCTTCCACAAATTCTGCTGAATAATTATCAAACACCGAAAGATTTCTGTGGTAGCTATATCCGAATTTTGCTCCATCAAGTTTGAATTTATCTTCTGTGTATTGGTATTCTGCGCCGATACGGATGATGGATAATTTGCCAATGCCTCTGCTCACAACAACTCGTCCCTGTGTCATATCACTTTGTGATGTGATTGTATCATTCCAGGTTTTGATATGATCGACATTGGTGCTGTATGAAGCGCCAATGTTTAACATCCATTTTTCAGCAATTCGCTCTTTATACGTGATGTTAGTATAAACATCGCGATTGTTGAGCTCGAATAAATTTTTGAAGCCGTTTGTGCTATCAATGCTCAGCGTTTTGATGCCAAGGTCAGAAAGATTAAAGTAGCCGTAAAATTTTAACATTCCCGTTGGTGATGTTCTTTTACGGAAATTTAAAGAGCCGCCCGTAAACTGCGGTGCGCGGGTATATTCGGGCGTTTGTTTTACCGTTTTGAAATAAGGCAACAGGTTGGCATAATTGAAATCAAATCCAACGCTCATCTTTTTTTCCTTCCATAATTTATTGTGGCCTGCCCCAATTCCCACAGATGAAACAGCTACGGTAGAAGAAGTTTGATCAGGAAGATCTTGTGTTTCAAGGGCCAACACGGATGACATGCCTTGTCCATATTGTGCAGAATACCCTCCTGTGCTAAACACAGTTCCTTTAAATAAAAAAGGGGAGAAGCGCCCGCGGGATGCAATATCCGGCGCTGAACTAAAAAATGGTTTGTTAACAACCATGCCATCAATGATTGTTTTTGTTTCGCTTCCTTCGCCGCCTCTTACAAACAATCCTTCAGATTCCCCAATCTGCTGTGCTCCCGGCAACGTTTTTAATGCGCCCACAATATCTCCTTGTGCGCCAGCGGTGGTGACAATATCAAGCGGCTTGAGTACCGTCGCTTTTTTTTCATCACTGGCTTCAATGGTTCCGGCAGATATGGTTACCACCTTTAATTCGTTCAATGCTTCTTTCATGCTTGGACTGAAAGAAAAATCCTTGCCTGTGAGGCGAACTTTTTTTTCTAATTGGTCATAACCAATAAAGCTGCAAACAATACTCACTTCTCCGGTATCAGCCGCGATAAAAGAATACGTGCCATCTGCTGCAGTCGAAGTTCCATCATACGTATCCTTTATGTAGACATTCACCCCCGGTAAAGGTTGCTTTTTCTGGTCCAGGACTTTTCCAGACACTTTCGTTTGCGCCCAAATGCCCTGCGACGTTATTAAAAGCAATAGAAAAGAAGTAAAAAGTTGTTTCATATGCCCTTTTTTTTAAGCTATTTTTTTGGTAAATGTAAATTAGTTTATAACATGAATCAATAAATGTACTTATTTTATGAAGCGTGAATGCTCCATTCATTTATTTCGTATTTTTATTCTGGAAAAATTAAAGGAATAGCATGAATTTACAGGAAATAACAAAACTGGTTGAAACCAGCATAGCAGGATTGAAACTCGATGCGGTTGCCAGCAGAGGAGCAAAAGAAGGACAATGGTCCATTAAAGTAAAAGATGCGACCGTATGGATTGATGCATTTGATTTTCCAACTAGTCCGGGAAAATTCTATTTGCAGGTGATGAGTCCTTTGTGTGCAGTTCCTGATAAGAAGAAAGACGAGTTTGCTTGGGACCTGTTGGAGATCAATTATAAGCTCTGTGGCTCATGGATGTGTAAAAAAGAGAATTGGATCTATGTGTTGAGCTTGCGTGAAGCGTCAGGGCTGGATCAGTCGGAAGTGGATGCAACGCTCGACCGGGTTTCTTTTTATAGCAGTGATTACTATAGTAAGTTAAATTTCAAATATGAAGGTTGTTGGTTGCCTAAAGCTCCCAATGCAGAT
>DASWNK010000114.1:0-16955 GCA_036399275.1 Bacteroidia bacterium
AAGATAAGAACCTATAGAAGAAACTAATTCCCAATGCCCACCGCTCAGCAAAATAATCCCTTGCATGGCAAAACGCTGGAAATGATCCTGAATCACCTGGTTGCGTATTATGGCTGGGAGAATCTGGCCTACCACATTGATATCAATTGCTTTAAAAAAGATCCCAGCATTAAATCCTGCTTAAAATTTCTACGCACCACTCCCTGGGCGCGTAAAAAGGTGGAAGACCTTTACGTAAGTATTGTAGAAGAATGATCGCCAACCAGTAATTCCATTCAATGCATACATTCCAAATTATTTTATCTCTTTTTGTGGAATCTTAAAATTCCAGGCATCTCCTAGGCAAGAAATCAAAAACTTAAGCGCCATGAGAAGCAGAAAAATCAACAAAATTATGCCGGTTGCAGGAATAAGCATTGCATTACTGGCCCTTGTAGCCTGGATGAGCCCTGGCAATTACTACCAAATGGCAATGGATAACGACTTTATCCGTTCGATAAAAAACAAACTAAGCATTTACCAGCAAAAAGCTCCTGAAGACAGAATCTATGTCCAGTTCGACAAGCCTTTTTATGAGCCGGGCGACAATATCTGGTTCACAACCTATATCAGGGACGGGCAGACAATGAAAGCTTCTTCAAAGAGCGACATTGTACACGTTGAATTCCTAAATCCGAAAGGAAGCATTGAAAAAACCATTAACCTGATTGCAAAAAATGGCGTTGCGGCAGGCGATTTTGCATTGGATGCAGAAGCGCTGGGTGGAATATACAAAGTTCGCGCATACACCAACTGGATGAAAAATGAAGGCGCAGAAAATACATTCGAGAAAGAATTGCAAGTGCAGGAAGTTATACTTCCTAATTTAAAAATGAAGCTTGATTTCGAGAAGAAGGCATTCGGAGCGGGCGATGAAGTAATCGCCAAGCTTGAATTAAACACCAACGAAAATAAACCACTCAGTAATTATAAAATAAAGTTTGTCGCCAATTTAAACGGCCAGCAAATAACAAGCAAAGCAGATGTAACAGATGAAAACGGAATTCGCTACATTAAATTCGATCTTCCGAAAAACCTGAAGACCAATGATGGTTTATTAAACGTAATGATCGACTATAATGGTCTTACAGAAAGTATCTCCCGCTCTATTCCAATCCTTTTAAATAAAATACAATTTTCTCTTTTCCCTGAAGGTGGCGACCTGGTAACAGGACTTGAAAGCACAGTTGCTTTCCGTGCTTTAAACGAATTTAACAAGCCAGCTGATATAGAAGGAATTGTTGTGAATGACAAAGGCGTACAAGTAGCCGAATTCAGCAGCTTCCATATGGGAATGGGTGCGTTTAAATTCAGTCCGAAACCTGATGAAAATTATTCTGTGAAGATCACCAAACCGGAAGGAATAACAGAGATCTTCTCATTACCAAAGGCTTTATCACGTGGCTATGTACTAAACATCGACAATTCAAAGAACGGCGAAATAACGGCGAACATTCACACAACAGAAACTGAAGAATTATCACTTATTGCACAGGTTCGTGGAAAAATATTCTATTCAACTGAGATCATCTCAAAAAAGGGAATGAACAAGATTGTTTTTCCTACCAGTAATTTTCCGATAGGCGTTTCTCAAATCACCTTATTCGATTCGAAAGGGATTCCCCGTTCAGAAAGACTCGTATTCCTTAATAAAGACAAGCAATTAAGCATTTCTGTAGAAACAGACAAAGATAAATACCTTCCAAGGGAAAAAGTAAAAATGACACTGACAGTAAAAGATGAGCGTGGTATGCCCATGCCGGCTAACTTGTCCTTATCTGTTGTAAATGATCAATTGATTTCTTTTGCAGATGACAAATCCGGAACAATCTTATCGCAGCTTTTACTGCAACAGGATATCAAAGAAAAAATAGAAGAGCCTGGTTTTTATTTTAATGCAAAAGAACCGAAAGCAGACAAAGCATTGGACTATGTGATGCTAACATCCGGATGGAGAAGATTCACCTGGGAGAAAGTAATGAACGACAATTTTCCCCAAATTGCTTACCAGGGCGAAAGGGCAATTGTTGCGGGAACTGTTTTAGATGCTTCAACCGGCAAGCCTGTTACCAGCGCCAAAATAAAAATCAATAACGGTGGTGAATATGAAACTGATGAGAATGGAAAATTCATTTTCAACAAATTAGATTTGTCTACACCAGTAACGCTTGCTTATTCCGCATCCGGATACAGTCCGCAATCGCAGTATGTGCAACAATACGATCAAGGATTAGTGATGTACCTCTATGATAAAAACTATTATAACCGTTATAACAATATCCCAACCACTTCTGCTTCGCGAACAGAGTTAGATGATATAGAAATGTCAGCAGCGCCAGCTAACGGCTCCGGGCAAGCAGAATTGGCTGCAGAGAGAGCAGAATTTCGGCCATTAAAAAAAGCCAATGTAAAAGTCAGCGAAGGAAAAAAACTGGAAGGAAATGCTAAAGAGCAATTCGCTGTAAAAATTGATGCGCCAAAAGATGTGAAAGGGGAGAAAGCTGCAAACGAAAAAAGCAAGATGGCTGATATTCAGTCGGGCGACAACCGTTCCAAATGGTTCAACATTGATGAAGCAAAGAATGAAGCAAAAGATGAGGAGCGAAATGATATACAAGCCCAGCAAAACATCATGGTATATTATCGCGCAAGAGAATTTGCAGCACCTGTATATGACAAGCAGGAAACAGTAGAAACAAGAACCGATTTCCGAAACACGATCTATTGGAACCCGAATGTAGAAATTGATCGCAGCGGCTCTAAGGCGCTTGAGTTTTATGCTTCCGACGACATTACTTCTTTCCGAACTACGGTAGAAGGAATTGGAACTGATGGCACAATCGGAAGAACAGAAAAAAACTTCTTTACTCAATTACCTTTTGCCATGAGCATAAAAATTCCGGTAGAAGTTGCAACGGAAGATCATGTTTCTATTCCCTTGACATTAAAAAACAATACTGACAAGCCATTGGGCGGCGCATTAAGCATTACGGCTCCGGACGGTCTGAAGTCACTGGTTGAGATCCCTGCAGCACAGATCATTATGCCGGGAAAAGCAAAAACGATTTACCTGGATTATAAAGTGCTGGATAAAATCGGTTATGGAGAGTTTACCATTTCATTCAAAGCATGCGGACTGGGCGATGCGTTTACGCAAAAGATAAAAATCTCTCCGAAAGGATTCCCGGTTACAGCCTCTTTCTCCGGACAGGATATGGAAAAAGAGTTCAGCTTTGAGATGAGTAAAGTCGTGAATGGTTCATTAAAAGCAAGCTTTACCGCTTACCCGAATGTAGTGAGTGACCTTATGAAAGGTGTAGAAGGAATTTTATCAGAGCCTTACGGATGCTTTGAACAGACTTCCTGCACAGCGTATCCGAATGCAATGGTGCTTGATTATTTAAAATCAACCGATAGCAAAGATTCTAAAACGATCGCTTATGCGAGCGATTTACTGAACAGAGGTTATAAACGCTTAACCACTTTCGAAACAAAAGAAAAAGGATACGAATGGTTTGGCGCTTCACCGGCACATGAAGGATTAACAGCTTATGGAATCATGGAATTTGTAGATATGAAAAAAGCAGGTGCTGACGTGGATCAGAAAATGGTGGACCGCACAGCAGGATGGTTAATGAGCCATAGAGACGGCAAAGGCGGATTCCAGCGCGAAGGGCATGCTTATCATGATTTCGGAAGAATCAGTGATGATATATTGAATGCTTATACGGTTTACGCTCTTGCGGAAGCAGGCTACACAGACCTCAAAAAAGAATTTGAAACATCTTACAAAAAAGCAATGGATACCAAAGATCCATACATGCTTGCAATGATGGCAAATGCTTCTTATAAATTGAATGAGAATGCAAAAGGCGATGATGCTATGACAGCCTTGTTGGCAAAACAGGATAAAAATGGCAGCTGGACAGGCGCCACACACTCAATCACTTATTCTCAGGGGCAATCCTTAACGATTGAAACAACATCGCTGGCGATTTTAGCGATCCTAAAAACTTCGGGCAAACATAGCAATGCTTTGCAAAGTGCCGTGCAGCAACTGGTTGGTTCCAGAAACGGATCGGGTGTCTTCAGCAGTACACAAGGAACGATCCTGGCATTAAAAGCATTGACCGAGTACGCTAAATTCAGCAAAAAAACCAATGAAGATGGAACAGTTGCTATTTATGTGGATGGAAAAAAAGTAGCAGAAAAATCCTACAAAGCAGGCGAGAAAGGTTCTATTATAATTGACGGAATGGAAGAATTTATTAAAGGTGAAGGCAAGCATGATGTGAAAGTGAAATACCTGGGCGTGAAAACACCATTGCCTTATTCCGTTTCGGTAGCCTGGAGCACCACTCTTCCGGTTAGCGATGCGACCTGCGCAATTGATCTGAAAACCAAGCTTGCTTCTAAAACTGCAAGTGTAGGAGAAACAGTTCGCATGACGGCTACGATTACGAACAGGAAAAGTGAAGAAGTTCCCAGCACAATGGCCATCATTGGTATTCCGGCAGGATTTACGGTTCAGCCATGGCAATTAAAAGAATTGCAGGAAAAGAAAGTGTTTGACTATTATGAGATCGTAGGCAATAATATCGCAGTGTATTACCGTGGAATGGATGCGAAAGCAGTGAAAGTGATCAACCTGGATCTTAAAGCAGAAATGCCCGGCGAGTATGATGCACCTGCTTCTTCCGCTTATTTATATTACACCAATGAATTTAAAACCTGGAGTGGAATGGATAAAGTAACCATCAAAAAAGCAACGATCTGATGGTTGGCAACAGAGCAATTGAGAGAGCAGCGTTAGCGTCATGCAGGGAGGCCGTCCCTGTGTGTACGCTGCGCGCTCTGTTGTTTATGATATTCTGTTTTTCTGCGCAGGCATCATTCGGGCAACAAAACAATCAACAGGAATATGACATTAACGATCCACGGAATCCTGATTGTCCTTGCCACAAATACCAGCAAATGGCCGACAATGCTTATGAGCAATTACAAAATGAGAACCAAACGAATCCAAGAGGAAACCAGCAAAAGAATTTTCATGGAAAACAATTTACGTTGAATACAGCTATAAACACTGGCATGATTGATAGGAACGACCGTTCGGCGCCTGGGACAAAAAAAGAATTTACTACTTCAGCCAAAGAGCCTGCAATGCGAACCGCTGGGCCCGCAGGAAAAATAAAAAAGAAAAAGCCCGGCACATGGATCATAAAAAAGATCAACAGGGCCAAGCTAAAGCATTCGAAAATTAAAAAGCAAAGACCTGATTATTCAGTCTGCTATAAATGGTAATTACAACAAGCGAAATTGCTTGCAATGATGAACAGCATGCTTGTGCAGTAAATGCGTCCATTCCTCGAAATTCAGATCGCCAAAAAACGAGTTAGTGATAGAAGCTCCCTTGTTATTTTCAAAAAACGTAACAAAAGCTGCAACTTCCTTTTCGATATCGGCAATTGCTTCTGCCATATTATTTTTTAGGATAGGAACAGGCGTTTCGGACATCAAGGCATTTTTTGTATTCGGCTTAAACTCTTTATCGCTCATTGCAAACTCCTTCATTCTACCTACGAGTTCCGGAGCAGTATACAAATTCTGAATCTTTTTGCCGGTCGCAAAGCTAATCGACTCAGCCATGTGTTCCACCATCTGCTGTCCGTTCAAAACACCCCATTCACCTTTTGCATCTGCCGATAAGGTTCTAAGCAATTTCGGAAATTCTGTTTTTAAAAAAAGTAGTTTGTCCATTTGCTGATTTAATTATCTTAAAATATACTTAATTGGTAAGTTATACGATACTGAAACTGGTCGTCCATTTTGCATACCCGATTTCCAGCGAGGCATTAGCTCCACGACCCTGAGTGCTTCCAAATCCAGCGCGTTCAACACACCCTTTAGTACTATTGCATCGATAATTTCGCCGGTGTTGTCAATAGTAAAATTAATGTAAACGGTACCTGATATGCCGGCTTCCTTCGCAGCCTGCGGATAATGAATATTCTTCTGAATAAATTCCATCATCATTCCTTCACCACCAGGAAAAGAGGGCATAATTTCAACGATCGTTAAAGGTGCTTCTTTATGAAACCCCGAAGCGTTATCAAACGCTTTTCTGGTAGGCGTTTTTGAAACAAAAGTATATCCATAATCATATGAATAATTCACTTTCCCTTTCGCATTGTAAAAAGTCCACACAAAAATGCGCGTACCCTTATTGAGCTTACCGGTGCATACCAACTTGCCTTTTTCGTAATACTTCGCTTCACCATTGAGTTTACCTTCGCTATAATTTAACTCCGACTCCAGATTACCCTTTTCATCATAACGAAGCCATAGTCCTGCTCTCCTCCCTTTTTCAAACTGTCCTTTCTCCGAAATCTTACCATTCTTAAAATAATATTCAGCATTGCCCTGTTTATCATCAGCAACATAATTGATTTTGGAATATAATTCGCCGCTTGAAAAATTATCAATCCACATTCCACTATATTTATCATTCAGGTAATTACCTTCCTGAGAAACAAGCCCTTTCTCGTAATACTTGGCCAAACCGTTTTTTTGTGAATTACTATAGGTCACTTCCTGCGTTGCCCGCCCGTTCTTATCGTAAAAACGCATTATTCCGCTTCCATTTTTCAAGGTGCAGCAATCGATAGGTTTTCCATCCGCAGCATTGCTTGCAATGACATTGTATGGATTACCATTTCTGTATTCGATATGCTCCCATAAAGCCCCGTCCTCATAATAAAACAAATAAATACCGTCTCTTTTGGATCCGATCATATACTTTTCTTCCTTGAGCGTTCCGTTCTCATAATACCTTTTTGACAGCCCGTTTAATGTATCTCCTTTGTATGTTTCGGTTTCAGATATCTTGCCATTCTCAAAATAGTTAGTTGAAAGTCCCTCCGCACTATCATTAATATAGGTCATTTCAAAAATCGGATTGCCGTTTCTGTAGAACCCTTTAAAAACTCCTTCTTTTTTTCCTGATTTATATGAAAACTTACACGATAATTTCCCATCAGAATAATAAGACTCCCAGGCACCATCTTTATAACCGTCCACATAACCTCCTATCTGCTGCAAGGTATCATTCATTCCAAGGAATTCCCAAGTACCCGCTCTGCGATTATTCTTATAATTCCCGCGCGTAATGATTTTATCTTTATAGATCATCTCATAATGCCCGTTCTTAATTTGTGTATTCTCATCCACCTGGTATCTCAGGTAATAACGATCAGCAAGTGTATCAACCACCCATGTTTGGGAGTAAACACTTCCTACGCAGATAAATAACAAAAGAAA
This sequence comes from Bacteroidia bacterium, assembly GCA_036399275.1. Classification (GTDB taxonomy): domain Bacteria; phylum Bacteroidota; class Bacteroidia; order 2-12-FULL-35-15; family 2-12-FULL-35-15; genus 2-12-FULL-35-15. The sequence goes on from DASWNK010000114.1 coordinate 7,360, forward strand.
GAAAAAGGATTTCAGTGCGGTCATTTTACAGCTTTTTTCAGTTCCTTTGGAAAATCTGTTTTCACAATATAAACGCCATCCATAGGGTTTTCCATAGGAACAGCATCGCGCAGATAAAAATACAAATGCGTTTCATTCAATTCTTCATTTACTATTTTTTCTGTTTTCTTTAACAGCTTTTTTGAAACAGCAAACTGCATCGGCGTACCCGATTCCGTAGTGCATTCCACAATGGTCATATCCCATATTTCAAAACTAAAAGGCTTATCATCCGGAAAATAGCCGGCCAGTGTATAGATGGCGTTGTTCTTAATCTTAAATTCTGTAACAGGTTCCGAAACCTTCAACTCATCTTCCCAAAGGTGTTTGATGTTATCTTCTGATTCCTGTCCTTCATGCAGATCGTCGGCGAAGCCTTGGCTAAATTCAGCATTAACGAGTATAAAATGTAAATGTAAGTTCATAGTTTTATTTTAATGATGCTCCTTTTGCAGAGTAAAATGGATGTATCTCAACTTTCAATCGCCCGGCTTTTACCATGGGATCGTCGTTTGCTAATTTCTCTGCTTCTTCTTTTGTAGCTACATTATAAATGCAGATGCCGCGAATATCACCCTCTTCCATCAAAGGCCCGCAGATGTCCATTTTACCTTCTTCCGCCATTTTATCCAAATGCGCGATGTGCTGCACCTGAAGCTTGCTCACTGTTGTTGAATCCTGGGTACGGTTAGCGCCTTTTTTCAGAAAAACGAGGTAATAGGTTTTCATCTCGTACTTTTTCTCGATGGCATTTTTTTCCTGTGCGTGTATGCCCGATCCCAGAATAATAAAGCAGCTTAGTGCTATCAGTTTTAGTAGTTCCATCATTATGATTTTGTCTTAGTCCAGGTTTTATAAATATCCTGTTGTTTCGGACGGTCTTTTTCAATTTCTCTTAAAGGCTCGCAGGGCTTCAATGATGCTTTACAATCAGCAGGCAATTGCTGATACAATTTTGTTCCTTGTGTTTTCCAGTTGATCATATCATCACTCACATCTTTAACAACTTTAGCCGGGTTGCCAACCACTACTTTTCTATTTTCAATTATTGTATCGGCAGGAACAAAACACAAAGCACCGATAATACAGTTATCGCCAACAATTACATTGTCCATCACTACGGCATTCATCCCTACTAAAACATTTTTACCAATCGTGGCTCCATGAATGATCGCACCGTGTCCGATGTGTGCTGATTCTTTTAAGGTAACCGTTGTGCCGGGAAACATGTGGATCGTACAATTTTCCTGCACATTGCAACCATCCTCAATGATGATTTGTCCCCAGTCGCCACGAATAGCAGCACCCGGACCAATATATACATCTTTACCGATGATGACATTTCCGGTAACGGTTGCATTGGGGTGAATGAATGCGCTTTCATGAATGACAGGTTTATAACCGTTGAATTCGTAGATGTTTGCCATGTTTTTTTGTCGCTAAGACATAAGCTTTATTATTTATTCAAATCAATGTTTCGAGCGAACTAAGCTTTTTCAATAATTACCGCATATCCTTGTCCGACCCCAATACACATTGTTATCAATGCATATTTTTTATTTTGCTCCTGCAATTCGATAGCAGCAGAGTTTAGCAAACGAGCGCCACTCATTCCTAGCGGGTGTCCAAGTGCGATTGCTCCACCATTCGGGTTAATGCGCGAATCGTTATCTGCTAATCCCAAGGCACGTGTACAAGCCAGGGCCTGCGCAGCGAATGCCTCATTCAATTCAATGATATCAATATCTTTCAACGTTAAACCGGCGCGCTTCAAAGCCATGTTACTAGCTTCCACCGGTCCGATTCCCATGATGCGCGGCTCAACACCGGCAACACCACTGGATAGTATCCTGGCTTTTGGAATAAGGTTGTATTTTTTTACTGCATCCTCAGAAGCCAATAAAATCGCGGCTGCTCCGTCATTTAATCCGGAAGCATTTCCGGCAGTAACCGTTCCACCTTCTTTCTTAAATGCACCTTTTAATTTTGACAAACCTTCCATGGTTGTCTCCGGGCGCATGAATTCATCTTTATCAAATATTTTGGGATCACCTTTCTTTTGTGCAATCTCAACGGCTACTATCTCTTTTGCAAACCGACCTTTGCTTTGTGCTACAGCCGCTTTTTGCTGACTCCACAATGCAAACTTATCCTGATCTTCCCTGCTGATCTTATCCCTCTCGGCCAGGTTTTCTGCCGTTTCGCCCATGGCATCCACACCGTATAATTCTTTCATTTTCGGATTAATGAATCTCCATCCGAATGATGAATCAAACATTTGCTGATCGCGACCAAAAGGAGAAGACGCTTTCGACATCACCCAAGGTCCGCGGGTCATATTCTCTACTCCACCTGCAATCATTAAGTCGCCCTCGCCGATCATTATACTACTGGCGGCAGCCATGGAAGCAGAAAGACCCGATGCACACAAACGATTTACTGTTTCGCCAGGAACCTGGTAAGGCAATCCGGCTAACAGCAATGCCATACGCGCTACATTACGATTATCTTCACCCGATTGATTGGCACAACCCAAGAGTACATCACCAATTTGTTTTGCATCAATGGAAGGATTTCTTTTGAGCAGTTCTTTTAAAACGGTGGCTGCTAAATCATCCGCGCGAACAGTTGATAAAGTGCCACCAAAGTTTCCGATTGGAGTACGGATCCCGTCAATAATAAATGCTTTTTTCATAATACTGTTTACTAATTATTAATTTATACAGATAACGAATAAAAAACGAACTTTACGAATCTGTGCTTGCTGTGTTTATTACAGATAACGAATATATACGAATTTTGCGAATCTCTGTTTATTGTGGAACTGAATTAACAGTTTTAAAGTTCACCACCCTCTTACATCTTACTTCCTCTGATCCAAAAGAAATAAGTAATGCCAACTTAACACCTGAAACGTGCAAATAATTTAACACCTGATCGTAATGTGGTTTTGTAAAACGATTTGCCGACTTAAGCTCCACTACTATTTTCTCGTCAATATTAAAATCAAAAAAATTTTTACCAACTGTAATATCGTTGAACTTAACTGGGTAATAAAATTGCTCTGTAAATGCTAAGCCTTTTCCTTTTAGTGAAAGTGCCATTGCCCTTTGGTACACAATTTCTTTATGACCACCACCAATTGAATTGAAAACATCATAAGCGCATCCAATTATTTTATAACTCAATTCCGGAAACACTAAATCTTTTTTTTCCAACATATATTCTTATCTTTTTATCCTCCCCAATTTCTATTATTTTATTTTTTTCCGAACTGCATATTCATACAGATTCGTAAAATTCGTTTTTTATTCGCTATCCGTATTTGTAATCCATTCTTTGCTCGTTCTGTATACTGTTCCTTTAAAGAAGGCTACCTTCTCATGTTTCTGATTAGAGATTTCAATGTGATAGGTTCCTGTTCTGTTAGTGAGGCTCAATTCTCTTGCTTCACAGGTGAGCTCATCATTCACATTTACAGCAATTGCAAAAGAAATAGAACATTCCAATGCTACACTTAACCTTCCATACGCATTGGATGCGAAAGCAAGCGCACTGTCGGCAAATGAAAATGCAATTCCGCCATGAGCGATGCCAAAGCCATTCACCATTTCTTCCCGGATCTTCATTTTCAGGATGCAATGCCCTTGCTCAACTACAATTGCTTTTATGCCCAACCATTCGCTGAATTTATCTTCAGCCAGCATCTTGTTGACGATGTTATTCGCTAATTCTTTTGAGTTTTCAGACATAGAACAAAGTTATCAAAAGAATTGTTCTCAAGACACTAAATCAGGTTCTTTTTCAAGTGTTTTCTGCAGGCATTTTTCGATCTCAGGCAGTGAATTATAAAGCTGTTCAAAGGATTCAACTACAAAGTATCTTTCCTGGATAATATCGGTGCGAAAATCAGTATCAAATATATGCTTAACATCAAATTCGTGATGAATGGCAACGCTGCTTAAGCAATGCTTTGTCTCCCCCATGGATGAAATAATGCCGGCCCCATAAATTTTGAGCTGATTGTTTTCTTTAATCAAGCCGAATTCAATGGTGAACCAATAGATACGGCCCAATAGCTCAATCGCACGAGGATTGTCAATGTGCCTCAAAGCGATATCACTGATTCCCTTGAAAAAATTCACATAATTATGATTGCTTAAAAGCGGAATATGCGCAAAAACATCGTGAAACATATCTGGTTCTTCGAGGTAGTCCAGTTGATCCATAGTTCTTAACCAGCAGGTGGATGTGAATTTTTTTTGAGACAGAAACTCAAAGAATTCTTTTTGCGGACTTATATTCGGAACCACTTCAATGCTCCAACCGGTAATCGGTTCAAGGAGTTTTTTTATTTTAATAAAATCCGGAATCTGATCTGCTGAAAACTGTACCAGTTCTAATGCTTTTAAATATTCTGCCGACACGATGGGCTTTAAAACTTCCATCTGCCGATTGAATAAAACGTTCCATACAAGGAAATCGTTCGCTGTGTAATTACTGTAAATCTGTGTAGTTGGTCTCATAGTGATTGAAAGATTAAATAATTGAAAGATTGGAAGATTGGAAAAAGAAAAAGCCCATCCTTTCGGAATGGGCTTTCTATGTTGATGTTATAAGTTTCTTTTCGACTATGAACAATACATTACCATTCCAATGTGGGGCATTGAATAATGATAATAATACGCGTTGTTCATTTTTTGCATGTAGCAAATATATTTAAATCTGAATCAGAAAGCAAAATAATTTTAAACGATCACTCTTTTTCCTTCCGGAAGATCGTTACGCGGATAAAAGGACCTGTTCTCCTTCACCATCCGTTTCAACAATACAGAAGGCCGATAGCGCTCTTCGTTGTATTCGGTATGCAAGGCTGTTAAGATGCCAAGGATATTCGGCAATTCCAGTTCATCAGCCCATTTTAGCAAGCCTTTCGGATAATTAACTCCTTTTGTCATAGCAAGGTCCAGGTCTTCGGCGGAAGCCAGACCTAAATACAAGGAATCAACAGCTTCATTGATGAGCATGGAAATTACCCGATAGAAAATAGATTTTGCCAATTCATCATCCTTCAGTGGTTCAGGCATTATAGCTCCTTCAGCATAATTGTAATAACCTCTTCCTGTTTTACGACCAAACAATTTGGCTTCATACAAACGTTTCTGCGTCAGCGATGGCTTGAAACGTGGTTCATAAAAGAATTGCGTCCAGACGCTCTCGGTTACTTTATAATTAATATCGTTCCCGATAAAATCCATCAGCTCGAAAGGTCCCATTTTAAAACCTCCGTTTGTGCGCATGGCCCAATCAATGGTTGCAAAATCGGCAATGCCTTCTTCATAAATGCGAATAGATTCACCATAGAATGAACGAGCCACGCGGTTTACAATAAAGCCAGGCGTATCCTTCGTAAGCACGGTTATTTTTTTCCAGCTGTCGATTATTTTTTTTGACTCTTCCGTCACTTTATTATCCGTCATGATACCCGGAATAATTTCCACCAGTGGCATTAGAGGCGCAGGATTGAAAAAATGAATTCCGATTACTCGTCCGGGCTTTTTACATACAGCTGCTATGGATGCTATGGATAAAGAAGAAGTGTTGGTAGCGAGAATACAATCGGCAGAAACGATGGCTTCTAATTCGGAAAGCACCTTCTGCTTTACCTCCAGATTCTCTACAATCGCTTCGATGACGAGTTTGCAATCTTTGAACGGTTTAAGATCTGCAGCATATTTTGTACGGCCTGTAATTTCAGCTGCTGCCTGCTCCGTGATTTTTTGTTTTTCAACCAGCTTTTTTAATGTGCTGCTTAAATTATCTTTCGCTCTTCCCAGGGCAGCCTGATCATTATCGTAAATAATTACTTCATGCCCTGCGGTTGCCGCAATCTGAGCAATTCCTGCACCCATGGCTCCTGAGCCGATTATACCTATTTGGTTCATATAAATAAATTTACCGCAGAGTTCGCTGAGTATTTTCGCAGAGAAATGCAGAGTCTATAGTTGAAATTATTCGCCTTTAAAAACTGGTTTACGTTTTTCTAAAAAGGCGTTTACACCTTCGTTATAATCGTATGTTAAAGCAGCGTGCACTTGCATATCTCCTTCATATTCCAATTGTTTTTCCATGGAATTATTCATCGATTGGTTTAACAATTTTTTTGTCATACCAATACCTTTTGTAGGCATTTCAGAAATTGCTTTCGCAATCGCAGATGCTTCTGTTTCCAGGGTCGCATCGTCTGTTACTTTATAGATCATCCCCATTTTTTCAGCATCCGCTGCCGAAACTTTATCGCCCAGCATCATGAGTGCGGAAGCCTTTCCAAAACCAATTAAACGAGGTAAAAAAAATGTGCCGCCGCTGTCCGGGATCAGTCCGATCTTGCTGAATGCCTGGATGAAAGAAGCCGCATTCCCGGCAACAACAATATCGCAAGCCAGAGCAATGTTTGCACCTGCACCTGCCGCTACTCCGTTTACCGCGCACACAACCGGCTTTTCAAGTAACCTGATCTTTTCAATAATAGGGTTGTAATGTTCACGAACAATGCGTTCGATGCCGGGCCCGTTGGTATCCATTGCTTCTGAAAGATCCTGGCCAGCACAAAAAGCTTTGCCTTCGCCGGTCAGCTGAACGGCACGGATGGCAGGATCTGACTTCGCCTGATCCAAAGCAGCTTGCATCTGTAAAGCCATTTCACGATTGAAACTATTGAATTTATCCGGGCGGTTTAACGTGATTTTTAATACGCTGCCGATTGTTTCGGTTTTTATAAATGTCATATTCTTTTCCTGATTTAAGATCAAATATAACAGCAATTCAGCTATAAAAAAAGGGAATAATTTAGGATTTTGTAAAGCCGATCTCATGGACAGCGCCACCATCATATGAGTAATTGATCCGGCCATCAATCTGCTGAACCAGCCCCTGAATAATTTCTAAGCCAAGCGAAGTTTGTGTCGCTTTTGAGGCATCGTATCCCGGCCCATTGTCTTTGATCGTTAACAGCACTAATTGATCTTTCTCTGTCAATGATACTTCAAGAACCCCTGCTTCGACTTTATCAAAAGCGTACTTATATGAGTTCGTGATTACTTCGTTGGCTATAAGAGCAAGCGGAATGGCAACAGAAACGTCGAGCTCCACGCCTTCCATCTTTTTAATGATGTTTATTTTTTTATTTGCTACCGGAAAAGAGGCATCCAGGTTCACCAGGATATCGTCCAGGTAATGCTGGAAATTAATGCTGGAAAAAGATTTGGATTGATACAGCAGTTCATGTACGGCAGCGATAGAATCCATACGAGTTCTGGATTCGAGAAAGAGGTGCTTATGATAATCGTCTTTCGCCTTATTGGCTTGCAGATTTAAAAGGCTGGATATAATTGCGAGGTTATTTTTTGCCCGGTGGTTCACTTCCTTGAGAAGCACTTTCTGCTCCTGAACTGCTGCTTCCAAGTCATTGCGCGCCTTTAATTTTGCACTTGTTTCCAGTGCCAGCGAGATCATTTGGGCAATCACCAATCCGAATTTCTGTTCCTGTAAGTTCCACACCCGGATTGTATCACGGTGTTCAAAACATACCACGCCTATAATTTCTCCTTCTACCCGGATAGGAATATCCATTAATGAGCGTATACGGTTTGGATTCAAATAGGCCTCTAATAGCTCTTTTGCGACAGGATCGTTGATCGCATCGCTGGTTGTAATAATCATCTCTGTTTCAAACAGCTCAAAATATTTCGGTATCGTAATGCGTGCAAGATTTTCCTGCTCCACCATTTTATTTTCTATTGCATCAAAATTTCCAATGCATTCAATTTCAGAATGATCGGCATTAAACAACCAGGCATTTACACGCTCTGTATTCAATGCACGTGACGCCATTTGCAGAACTTCATAAATTGCTGCATTCAGTTTTCCATCCCTTATTTTACGTGATCTGGATAAATGCTCAATAGCCACTGCTTTTCTGAGAATATCCTTGCGAACGCGCTGGTACGACCGGCCGTCTTTCACAAATACAAAATACTGCTGCTGCCCGTCCTTGCCTGCATCTTTAGCAACACTGATCCTTACCGGTATAATCTGATTGTTCTTTGAGCGAATCGCGGTATACAGCTTATCAGCAGATTTTCTGATATCACTATCCAGAATAAACCTAAGACCGTCGGCTTTTTCAGTAAATATACTATCTATGGATTTGGTGATGATATCACTGCTCTCGAAACCGCTTAAGGAAAGAAAAGAATTGCTGGCGAATATGATTTTATAAGAAGCATCCAATACCATGATCCCTTCACTGAATTGATCAATGATGTGGTCCGGCGAAATATTACTGGAAGTCAAAACAGACATTAATGGGAGCAATTTGCTTGTTCATCGCAAATATAAGACTATTTATCTAAGAAGACAAGATGGTCAGATACATTTGAAATAATCAAATGGCTCCCTGCAGTCGAGGCAGCGGAAAAGCGCTTTACAGGCAGTAGAACCGAATTGTGAGATCATTTCGGTATTCTTAGAACCGCAGAGCGGGCACTTCAGATCACGGGATTTGCCAAGCAGCACGTTTTTATCCACGCTGGAATGGTCAGGAGGGGCTATTCCATAAACTCTTAATTTTTCGCGGGCTTCTTCATTAATCCAATCGGTAGTCCAGGCAGGAGAATACACCAAGTCCACTTTAACATTATCAATCCCGAGCTCTTTTAGTTTGATTCTAATGTCGTCCTCTATCACTCTCATGGCAGGACAGCCGGTATAAGTTGGCGTTATCACCACGTTACAGAGATCGTCGTTTAACTTTACTTCCCGCAATATTCCTAATTCGGCAATATTGATCACAGGAATTTCCGGATCCGGAATTTCAGAAAGGATTTTGAAGAGTTGATCGGAAGTGTATGTGACTGACATTCAAAATTTTAATTTTAGACCCTGCTTTAGGGCAGGAGGTATTGTTCGAAAATGAATCGTTAGTATAAAACACAGATTCATAATTCATTCATTTTGCAATTACGTTCCAGACAGCTATCGGGACCGTAGTCTGTAATCTACCACTTAGCGCCAGGATAAGCTCTATGGACATATTGCATTTCTGCCAACAGAAAGCCTAAATGCTCAGAATGTTTTCCTTCTTTGCTGCCTTTTTGTTTGAATGGAGTTGTTGGAATATCAATTGTTGCCTGTGTCAAAACTTCTGTCACACGTTTTTCCCAAGCGGTTTTTACTTTGTTTAAATCAGGAGCAATCCCTTCCTCGAAAAGAAAAGTATCCACCTCATCCATATCGAAAAACTCAGAAGTAAACATCCACAGCTCATTGATGCCGTTTTGCAGACGGTCGTGGCTTTCCTGTGTTCCATCGCCTAAACGCAGCATCCATTCAGATGTATGTCGCAGGTGATAAGTAATTTCTTTATGTGATTTCACTGCAATAGCAGCAATTGTTTCGTCCTTACTGTTTTTCAATTCTTCATACAGGAAGAACATATAAGTATCAAACAAAAACTGACGGGCAATTGTATTTGCATAATCGTCGTTCGGTTGTTC
>DASWNK010000115.1:0-5637 GCA_036399275.1 Bacteroidia bacterium
CGGGAAGGAACTGTTGTGGATGCCGATGAGCTGATGCAGGAAATGATCGATACTGCCGCTGCAACTACCAAAGAGCTTGGAAAAACCAGCGACCTAAACGAAAAAGACGCGGAAAAACTGTACAAAACGATTGGATTAGGGGCTTTAAAATATTTCATGCTTAAAGTGGACCCGAAAAAGAAAATGCTTTTCAATCCGGCCGAATCCATCGATTTTAATGGAAACACTGCCCCTTTTATCCAGTTCAATTATGTAAGAATCCAGGCATTGTTGCGCAAAGCTAAAGAAGCCGGAATCTACAAAGAAACCACATCTTCACAATCTGTATCCTTGTTGCCTAAAGAAAAAGAGCTGATCATTAAACTATATAGCTTTAATACAATGCTTGCACAAGCTGCTGCAGAATTTAGTCCGGCAATTGTTGCCAATTACGTATACGATCTTTCCAAAGAATACAGTCAGTATTATCATGATACGCCTATTTTAAAGGAAGAACAAAAAGACCTGGTTCTTTTTCGCTTGCAGTTATGCAATACCATTGGAACAGCGATCCGGTCTGGAATGGGCTTGCTTGGAATAGAAGTTCCGGAAAGGATGTAAAAACACAGAACCCTACAAAAAGACCATTTCTTCCAAAGGAGGAAATGGTCTTTTTAAATTAAGGTAACCGAGAAGCCGCCTGCCTTTTCAGTTTTTTAAATAAATTTTATGGAATCTCGTTGGGAAAAGCGTCTTACCAATATGCAAATTCCAAAAACGCTCTACGAAATTCATTCTCTTTTTAAAGCTTAGATTCAATTCCTTATACTTGTAACAGATATACTCCAATCTATGAAAAAGATCCTGCCTTTGTTTCTGATCCTGGCACTGCATGCTAAAGGAAAAGAGATTGAACGAAAAACAACTATTACCGATGTTACGGTATTTCAAAACGGCGCCCAGGTGAAGCGCATTGGTAACACAACCGTTCCAGCCGGTGAATACGAAATCCTGATCCGCGATGCCACTGCCCTTCTCAAAAAGGAAAGCATCCAGGTGAAAGGCGATGGCAACTTCACCATTCTATCTGTCAACTACCAGGTGAACCTTGCCGATCAAAAGCAAGACAAAACAAAATTGTCGGAGCTGGATGCAAAGGAGAAAGAACTAAAGCGAAGAATGGAAGATCTTTCCATAAAGATCGAAGTACTTCGCACAGAGGAAGCGGTAATCAACAGTCTTCAGTCAGTAAGCACCTCCACGGAAGGCATTACGGTGGAGCAGGTTGCCAAAGCACAGGAGCTCATGAAAGTAAAACTAACCCTGATTAAAAACGAGAAGCTATCTGCCAGTCGTCAAATGCAGGACTTATATGAGGAACATCAAACTGTTCAACAGCACCTCAATGTCATGAGAACACCTAAACAAAAGGTTTCTTATGAGATTGTTGTAAAAGTATTGGCGAAGGCGGAATCAAAAGCTGAATTCACATTGACGTATATCGTGCCTAATGCACGCTGGTTTCCAACCTACGATCTTCGCGTGAAAACAGTGACTGAACCAATGATAATCGATTATAAGGCAAATGTGACACAGCAAACCGGTGAGGACTGGAAAAATGTAAAGCTGAAACTTTCCACAGGCGATCCTTCCCAATCTTCTCAAAAACCAAAAATAGAAACATGGTGGCTCACCCTTAATCAAGCTTACGTTCAGCCCAAACAACAATCCAATTACTATCGTTATTCCGACGCGAAATTCACAAAAGTAAAAGGAACGGTAATGGACAAAAAAACCGGTGAAGCACTCCCCTTCTGTAACGTAATGGTAGATGGAACCAACATTGGAACCACCACCGACATGGACGGAAATTTTAATCTGGTGCTTCCGGAAAATGCAAAGAACATACGAGCTGCATATGTTGGCTATCAGCCACAGGTACTTGCAATAGCAAATGAAGAAATAAATATCTACCTGGAATCTGGCGTACAATTAGATGAAATCACCATAACAGAAGCAACTACCAATGCCTGGGCGAGTGATATTGCACAGCAACTGCAAACTCTGCCTGGTGTAAGAGGTGGGCGTTATGCTAAAAAGTCTGAGCTTGCAAAATCAGTAACTGCTACACCTGCTTTAAACATTGTAAGTACTGAATTCACGATCGAAGAGAAATACACCATTATCTCCGATCCGAAAAACATCACCGTTGCTATTCAATCCATTCAGTCCAACGCAAAATATCAGTATTACTGCGCTCCACGTCTTGATAAAGATGTTTTCCTGACCGCACAGCTCATCAACTGGGAACAGTATAACCTGTTGGAAGGGCAAGCCAACGTATTTTTCGAAGGAACTTTTATCGGAAGCACTTTACTGGATACCCGCTACCTCGCTGATACACTGGAAATCTCATTGGGCCGCGATAAAAGCGTAAAAGTGGAACGTAAAAAATCAAAAGAGTTTAATAAGCATACGGTCTTTGGAAATGACAATATCGCTTACCGCGAATGGGATATTACAGTGAGAAACGGAAAGCAACAACCGATTGACATCATTGTGGAAGATCAATTTCCGATTTCCGGCGACAGCAAGATTGATGTAAAACAAGAAGAAAAAAGCGGCGGCAAGCTGGATGAAACAACAGGGATTGTTTCATGGCAACACGTTATTGAACCCAGCGGAACAAAAAATATGCAGCTGAAGTATACCGCAAAATATCCGAAAGGAAGCTTTATTGGCTTGGATTAATACACGGTTGCCTGATAATAAACTAATTGAATCAAACAGAAAAAAACATACACATGAGAACATTTTCTCTTCTACTCCTCTTCCTCTTTTCATTTCAATTGAATTCAAAAGACATCGAGCTCAAGACTAATATCACAGAAGTGACCGTATTTCAAAGCGGCGCACAGGTAAAACGAACAGGTTCCATAAAAATTCCGGCAGGCGAGTCAGAGATCAAAATAACCGACGCAACTTCTTTGCTAAAAAAAGAAAGCATTCAAGTGAAAGGAGAAGGCAGCTTCACTATTCTCTCTGTTAATTATCAGGTAAACCTGGATGATGTTGATAATCAAAAAGCAAAATGGGCCGAGCTAGAAGCAAAACAAAAAAGCCTGATGCAACAATTGGAAGACCTCAGCGTGAAGATCCAGGTATTGAATGCACAGGAACTGGCCATCCTGAACCTGAAAGATATCTCCACCGCCACAAAAGGCGTAACGGTTGAACAGGTTGCCAAAGCACAGGAATTGGTTCGTATAAAATTAACGGAGATCAAAACAGAAAAACTAAAGAATTCCAGGCTAATCCTCGATCTTTTTGATGAACATAAAACAGTTACTCAACACTTGGTATCGTTGAAGACTCCAAAACAGCGTGTGCGTTATGAGATTGTTGTAAAGGTTTCGGCAAAAAGCGAAGTGAACGGCGATTTTACTGTTAGTTATATTGTTCCCAATGCACGTTGGTACCCAACCTATGATTTGCGGGTAAAGAATATTTCCGAACCGATGACAATTGAATACAAAGCCAATGTTTCGCAGGAAAGCGGTGAAGACTGGAAGAATATTAAATTGAAACTATCAACCGGCGATCCTTCACAATCATCACAAAAGCCAAAAATTGAAGCATGGTGGCTGTATTTGAACCAGAATTACATTCAACCGCGCAAAGAAAACAACTTTTACCGTTATACGGATGCAAGGTTTACGCATGTAAACGGAATGATCATTAATGAAGAAACCGGGGAACCGATTCCATGGTGCAATGTAATTGTTAATGGAACCAACATCGGAGCAACTGCAGATGCCAATGGAAATTTCTCTCTCGTTCTTCCCGAAAATGCAAAACAACTCTATGTTTATTGCATCGGCTATGCTTCCCAATCGGTAAACATCAGTACAAAAGAACTTACCATCAAGCTTCAGAAACAATATATGGCACTGAACGAAACAGTAAATACCGATTATGAAAAAGAATTATTGACTGTAAATTCTCCCGTATTCGATACCGACTACAAAGGAGAGTTGATGAACCTAGAAGTTCCGGTGGAGCCCATCTATAATGGTTTTGGATTGGTTGGCGGAACCGCTGCATCTTATGGCGAAGGGGCGGCTTCCTATAATTATTCCGCCAATAGCATGACACAATCATTTTCGACTACTACCAAGGAATCTTATGCTACGATGGATGCACAAAAAATAGACGCGAAAGCAATTGTCGCTACCAAAACACTCAACATCGTAAGTACCGAGTTTTCTATTGAAGAAAAATACACGATCCCTTCTGATCCGAAAAACATTGTAGTATCCATACAAAGCATTCAAACAGATGCCAACTACCAATATTACTGTGCGCCCCGCCTTGATAAAGATGTGTTCATTACTGCACAGATCCTCAACTGGGAACAGTACAATTTACTGGAAGGACAAGCCAACGTTTTTTTTGAAGGCACGTTTATCGGTAATACTTTCTTCGATACCCGCTATTTAGTGGATACCCTGGAAATTTCATTGGGCCGCGACAAAGGCATTAAAGTAGAGCGCAAGAAATCAAAAGATTACAATAAACGTCAGGTGATCGGCAACGATAATATAGCCTACCGCGATTGGGACATTGCGGTTCGCAATGCAAAACAACAAGCAATTGATATTATAATTGAAGATCAATTCCCTGTATCTGCCGACAGCAAGATTATTATTACACAAGAAGAAAAAGGCGAAGGAAAACTAAACGAACTAACAGGAGTAGTTTCATGGCCGTTCAAGCTGGAGCCTTCTGCTACAAAGAACTTACAACTAAAATACAAAGTGAAGTATCCAAAAGGAAACTATATCGGATTGGATTAAGGAGTAGCAAATAAAAATCCCGCTGTAATATTTACGGCGGGATTTTTTGATTTCAGAGATCTACTTTTTATTTTACAATGGTAACGGTTCCAATATAATTGTGCTTACGATCAAACACATCAGTTAAACGTACTTTCCATACATATACATCCTGCTGAGCTATATCTTTTCCGTCATTAGCTCTTCCATCCCATTTATCATACAAATATTTTCCATGAAAAATTTCCATTCCCCAACGATCAAAGATCCAGATGTCGTACTTCACAATTCCAACACCATCACCGAAGAAAAAATCGTTCACACCATCATCATTCGGCGTTACACAATTAGGTATAAAGAAGGTAAACTCTGGTCCGACCTCAACCGGATGCACTACTGTATCATAGCAGCCATCGGCATTATGAACGATCAACGTTACATTGTAGATCCCAGGATTAGAAGTCGGAAAAGTATGTACCGGGCTTGAAGTCCAAGGCGCTAAGGTATCCCCGTCGCCAAAATCCCAATACCAATAATTTACATCCGATGAAGATCCATTGTTCATAGTGATGTCACCATTAAAAACACTTGCAGGATTTGGATTCGGAGTAAATTCAGCATTCGGCTTAAGGAACACATCAATAAACTGATTAATGATCAGGGTAGATGAACAACCGTTATTAGAAGTTACTGTTAAGCCTACATTATACGAGCCGCTGATTGGATAGCAGTGTGAAGGATTCTGTAAAACGCTGGATGTTCCATCGCCAAAGCTCCAGCTCCAGGAAGTAATAGTTCCGGCAGCTATCGTTGATAGGTCAGT
>DASWNK010000116.1:0-23313 GCA_036399275.1 Bacteroidia bacterium
TAAGGCCAATCGCACAAAACCCGTATTGACAGCGCCAGATCCACTGAAGCCGGGAGCAGTAACGGTAAGACAAATTCGTTTTTCGGGAATCGAATCATTGATGAATTCAGTGAAGCGCTGCACATAAGCATCGGTATATTCATACGAAGCGCCTTCGGGAGCAGTGATGGAAACCCTGAACCAGCTGCGATCTTCCAATGGCGCTAATTCCGATTGTAAAGAAATGAAAGTAAAGAAAATCACGATCACACTTCCTGCCAGAATCACAAAAGCGATCCAGCGATCTTTCATGAAACGCCCAAGTGATGCGGCGTAAGTATTTACCAGCTTTTCGAAAAACGGCTCTGTCATTTCATAGAACCGGCTTTTCTTATGTGTTTTGCGCACCATGTATGCATTCAACATGGGGGTGAGCGTTAAGGAAACAAAGGCAGAGATTAAAACGGCACCGGCGAGCACAACCCCGAACTCCCGGAATAACCTACCGACAAATCCTTCCATAAAGATCACCGGCATGAATACAGCAGCAAGCGTAACCGACGTAGAAATAACGGCAAAGAAAATTTCTTTCGATCCTTTATGTGCTGCTTCAATCGGGTTCATTCCACCTTCAATTTTTTTGTAAATATTTTCCGTCACCACAATACCATCATCCACCACCAAACCCGTTGCAAGAACAATCGCAAGCAAGGTCAGCACATTGATGGAATAATCCATCAGATACATGATAAAAAAGGCGCCGATAAGTGAAACGGGAATATCAATGAGCGGACGAAAAGCCACCAGCCAGTCGCGAAAGAAAAGATAGATAATGAGTACCACTAACACGATAGCAATCAGCAATGTTTCTTTTACTTCCGTGATGGAACGCTTTACAAATTTAGTATTATCAAGTGCGATGCCGATGTGAAAATCTTTCGGAAGATCTTTTTCAATTTGCTCGAGACGTTTGTAAAACTCATCCGCTATGGCAATGTAATTGGCGCCAGGCTGTGGGACCACGCCTAATCCGATCATCGGTGTTCCCGACTCCCGCAAAATAGTCTCATCGTTCTCCGGCCCCAATACCGCATACCCAACATCTTTAAAGCGAATTACTTTTTCGCCATCCGAACGAATGATCATATTATTGAATGCATCTTCATCGGTTAATTTCCCGATGGTCTTCACCGTAAGCTCCGTTGTATTGCCCGCAATTTTCCCGGAAGGAAGTTCCACATTTTCCTTATCGAGTGCTTGCCTTACATCCTGAGGGGTTAATCCATACGCAGCAAGCTTATCAGGATTCATCCACATACGCATGGCGTAGCGCTTCTGCCCCCAGATCTGCACAGTGCTCACGCCCGGAATTGTTTGCAGGCGTTCTGCAATCACATTTTCCGCAAAAGCGCTGAGCTCCAAATGATTTTTCGAATCACTCTGAAGCGTCATGGATAAGATCGCATCCGAGTTTGCATCGGATTTTGTTACCGTGGGCAAACCATCGATGTCCTGTGGCAATTGGCGTACCGCCTGGGAAACTTTATCACGCACATCATTCGCAGCAGCTTCGAGATTGGAATTAAGATTAAATTCCACTGTGATGGTACTGGATCCCTGATTGCTGGACGAAGAGATGGTTCTTACGCCCTCTATTCCATTCAAGGCTTTTTCCAGCGGCTCCGTAATCTGAGATTCGATTACATCGGCATTGGCGCCCGCATAATTTGTTTTCACAGTGATAATAGGCGGATCGATGGAGGGATATTCCCGTACACCGAGGTATTTATATCCTATCAAACCGAACAATACAATAATGACTGACATCACTATCGCAAGTACCGGCCTGTTTATGCTTATGGATGAAATGTTCATTGATTCAATTATTTTAATTCAGTTACTTTAACAGGGGAACCGGGCTTTAAGGACATGATGCCTCTTGTAATAATCGTATCTCCAATATTCAGGCCTTCGGTAATCTGCACTTTTTCATCGGTGCGCAAACCGGTGATTACTTTTACCGGTTCGGCCTGTCCGTTTTTTATTCTGTATACTTTTTTTCCTTTCAGATCGGGAATCACCGCTTCTGTAGGAATCATCAATGCCGAATCAATATCACTTAAAGCCAACTGAACACGGGCAAATGCGCCGGGATAAATATCGCCTTTCACATTCGGGCAAACGGCTCTTACATGCAAAGTACGTGTCGACATATCGATTTTTGGTTCTACCGCATATACTTGCCCAAAAAATTTCTCATTGTTTCCTTCCATGGTAAAAATCAGCTTATCGCCTTTTTTTACAATGGAAGAATATCGCTCTGAAACAAAGAAATCGATTTTCACAGGATTGATCTGCTGTATACTGGCGATAACGATAGAAGGAGAAACATAAGCACCTTCACTCACATTCTTCAGGCCCACCACCCCATCAAAAGGCGCTCTGATTTCGGTCTTCGCAATCTGTGCCGCCGCATAATCGATCTCCGCTTTGATCACATTGTATTCATTCTGTACAATGTCAAATTCCTCCAGGCTTATGCCTTTGATTTCCAACAATTGCTTCTGACGGTTCAAGCGCTCTTCCGCTAATTTGTATTGCAGCTGAAATTTTTTATAATTCGCCTGGAGATCCGCATCATTGATCTTTACCAATAACTGTCCTTTGCTTACTTTGCTTCCTTCCTGAAAATTCAGCTGAACGATCTTTCCTGAAAGTTCCGGCTGCAATTGCACTTCTTCATTGGCGATGATGGTTCCAGAAGCATACACTTCATTGCTCAACTGCTCCGGTTTAACGATAACAGCAGTAACATTGCTCGGGGCAGCTGCCGGTCCACCCGGTTTTCCGCCTTTAGAGTCATTTGTTTTGGACCCTTCCGAAGGAAAGAATATAAACTTGGCGGCAAGCATAATGATTACAACAATGGCAATGATTAGAATGTTTTTGAATTTCATCTTGATCTTATTTTTTTTTAAGTTTTATATCCACTTCATTAGCCGGTAAATTTTCTAGATTTTTCAACATTCCTGCCATGCAGGCATAAAACATTTCCCGGTCCTGTTTGTTTATTCCTTTAAATGCGATGGTATTCATTTCTTTAATGCCATTGCGCACTTCCGGCATTACTTTTCGGGCTTTGGGAGTCAGATCAATAATGTGCTCCCTTCTGTCTTTAGGATTTACAGTGCGGGTGATCATTTCTTTTCCCACCAGGTAATCCAGCATTCTTACCATGGAAACTTTATCGAAACACAATAAATCGGATAAATACTGCTGGGTACATTTCCGCTCTGCGGTGTCAATGGCAATGAGGGTAGAGAAATGCCGGTCGATGCCCAGATGCTCCATCTTTTTACTGAGAGCGCCAAAATAGCTCTTGGTAAGAGCACCCATGAATTTACCCATGGGCATATTTTGATCGAGCTTCTTTTTGACTGGCATTCCACAAAAGTAGTTAAAATTGTTAATAGTTTACAATGTTAACTATTAGAAAAATTTTAATTTGATTGAGGCAGATAACTTTGTAATATCTCTGATTTTTGAAGCATTTACTTCACACTAATCTCATCCACAAAAATATAAGCATCACCACCAGCACCCTGGTGTCCGGAAGGCAGCTTTCCGAAATTATAGGCTTTTACCTTTATATAGCGGGCGGTAACCGGCTTCAGTTTCGTGCCGAATTCTTTTACCTGATTCTCGTTATCCTCCCATTTAACCGTATTGGGAACTGTTGCCACTAATGTAAATGTTATGTTATCCGATGATGTATAATACTCCACTTTGACAGGCATTAAGATCCAGGAACGGGAATCCTGTAAAAAGCCAGCGCTGAGCTCTGAAACTGTCTGCGTCCTTTTCAAATCAACAACCGCTTCAAAATTCTGAGCCTCGTAACCTTGCCATTCACCTTTGCGCCAATTCACATCGCCATGCAGACCATCAATGATCCCTTCATCGCCACCAGCCGTATATTGTGAGTTGTATGTTGATTTGATCTGAACCGCCCAATTATTCGGACGTTTATAAAATAATCCCTGAACCGTATCGCTTTGTGTTTCGCCATCATCGGCGTATGCAAAAATATTTTTGGACGAGCTGATATAGAACGGTTTTGTGTATAATTCAAAGATTCTGCTGGATTGCCCTGCATTTAGTACGGCTAAGTATGTTTTCACTTTTGATTTTATCTCTACCAGCATACTGTCTTCAAACACGCGAGCTTCAGCAGTAATCACCGGAACCGGAACAATATCTTTAGAGCTGTAAATGGGGGGCTGCATCACAACAACGCCAGGCTTGTCCCAATCATTGTTTGGCTTATCGCTCATATCAAATTCAACTTTCCCGCCTTTCATGATCTGAAAATACTCCAGCTGATTCCGGTCCACTTTAAATACACTACCATAAGCGATGTAATTATTCCTTGCAGAAATATTTCCAGTCTTAAGAGAGAATTCCTTACCATTTTCAAGATGGATCTTTACATTATCAAAAACAGGCTTTCCGATTTTATAGATATACGTTCCAGGCGTAACTTCATAGAAACCCATTGAGCTCAACACATACCAAGCGCTCATTTGTCCGCAATCCTCATTACCGATCAAGCCATCGGGCGTGGTTTTATAAAATTCCGACAAGATCGCGCTAATCTTTTCCTGAGTCTTAGAAGACTTACCAATGTAATTGTATAGATAAGCCATATGGTGGCTCGGCTCGTTGCCATGAGCATACTGACCAATTAATCCTGTGATGTCAACCTGCTCACGGCCGGTTGTAGCAGTAGGCGCTGAAAACAAATTATCCAGCTTCTTTTCAAATTTCTGTTCTCCTCCCATCATCTTTATCAAGCCGTGAATATCCTGAGGAACAAAAAAAGTATACTGCCATGAATTCCCTTCGGTGAAGTTATTGTTCACTTCACGTGGCTCGAAAGGTGTTAGCCAGCCGCCATTCTTTTTAGGCCGCATAAAACCTGTTTCAGGATCAAATATATTTTTCCAGTTTTGTGAGCGCTTCATGAAATAATCATAATCGCCTTTTTTCCTGAGAATCATCGCCATTTGTGCAATGCACCAATCGTCGTAAGCATACTCTAGTGTTTTGGAAACACTTTCATGCTCATCTTCCATGCTGATGAATCCTTTTTGTTTGTAAGCTTTTAATCCTAAATGGTCCAGCATGGCGCTGTGCTTACTGGCTTCAAATGCCTTTTCATAATCAAAGCCTTTGATTCCTTTCACCATCGCATCGGCAATCACACTTACCGAATGATAACCGATCATACAATCTGTTTCATTGCTTGCCAGCTCCCATACCGGCAATCGGCCCCCTTGTTCGTATTGCGCCAAGAATGTATTGATGAAATCTGCAGTGCGCTTCTGATCAATGATGGTGTATAAAGGATGTGTGGCCCGGAACGTATCCCATAATGAAAAGACCGAGTAATAGGTGAAGCCCTGCGCTTTGTGCACTTTTTTATCCATTCCGCGATACAGGCTATCGACATCCATAGCAACGTTCGGCTGAATCATGGTATGATACAAAGCGGTATAAAATATTCTCAGCTTGTCCTGATCGGTCGTTGTTATTTCAATTTTACTCAACTCGTTATTCCAGAGCGTTGCGGCATCTTTTTTTACTTTTTCGAAATCCCAGCCGGACAATTCGGCTTCCATATTCTTTTTTGCACCTTCTGTACTCACAGGTGAAATCGACACTTTCACTAAAATGGATTCGCCTTTTTCCACTTTGAAATTAAAGTTAGCATTCAGATCATAATTATCACCACTCATGATCTGCTTGCTGTCAAAAGGCTTTGAGAAGGAGATACGATAAAAAATAATCTGATCTTTTGCCCATGCTTCACTCCTCCTTGTTCCTTCTATTGTTCTTTCATCAATCACTTTAATGTATCCTTCCAGTAACTTATCGCGGTGGAGCAGATCAAGTACAATGCTGGCATTCCCTGCTTTATTGAACGTATACTTGTGAATGCCGACGCGTGTAGTCGCGGTTAATTCCACATCAATATCATCATCATCCAGCTTAACAGCATAAAATCCAGCAGCAGATTTTTCATTCTTGTGAGAGAATTTGGAAGAATATACTTTATTGTCCCAACTTGCTTGACCCATCATCGGCATTATCATGATATCACCATAATCGCTGCAGCCAGTGCCGCTTAAATGCGTATGCGAAAAACCATAAATAATGGAATCGCTGTAATGATAACCGCTGCAACCATCCCAACTTCCATCCACACGAGTATCCGGTGAAAGCTGTACCATTCCAAACGGAACAGTAGTACCTGGAAACGTGTGCCCATGACCGCCGGTCCCGATCATTGGATTAACATATTGCGCGGGCTGAATCGATTTTTGCGCAATACCCGAATAAGCGATCAGACAAAAAGAAAGGCAGATTATTTTTTTCATATTAATAGGTATCAGCTAATGACTTCACTCGGATTTTTTTTTCCAGGTCTTTTATTTTTAAATTCTGAGGGAGGTAAACTGTTTTTATTTCGCCAGGCAAGAGATCAAAATAATTGTCACTCAAATTTACGATGTCTCCATCAATAGAAATACATACATCTTTCATCAGCACATCGGTTTGTAGGGACACAAATTGTCCCTTATCAGAACTACCGGCAGCAAGGATGTATTTAGGCTTCTGCAGATTCAGGAACTTCGGTTTTAAAAAATAATGAAAGCTATACACGTTCGATCGAAAGGCATTCACCTCCGTCAGGCTGCATTTTAATACCAGGTTATTCTTATCATACTTTTTTATCAATGATTTATCATACTGATAGTATATTCCCGAAGAATCAGCATTAATAATAATGGGAAGAGATTTGGACGACAAGATGTTTCCGGAAAGATCAAAAAGCTCCAGTTGCAGGATCGCAGCAACCGCTTTGGGCAAATCAGAGATCACATATACATTACAATAATCTTGTTTTTCATCAAGAGAAATGATGACATCCTGATACACGTGTTTCACTTTATAATGAGCAGCCTTCCATTCATTATAATAATCCACGGAGCTCCAGGAAGTTGCTGGCCAGCAATCGTTCAACTGCCAGTACATAGTTCCCATACAATAAGGTTCTGCTCTCCGGTGTGCTTCAATTGCAGTTCTTAAGCCTTCTGCCTGTAACAACTGCGAAACGTATGCATAATCATCCGGCTTGGAAGGAATTTTGTAATCCTGATCCATATAGGAATTGATGATTTGATAACCCGTTGGATGCTTTTGATGATTCTTTAAAGCAGCAGAATCTAGGGCCAGCTTTTCATTAAACAGGCCGCTTTTATACATATTGTTTCTACCAGGCATTCCCTGAAAACCGTATTCACTCATGAACCGGCCGACCTTCTTTTCATACATCTCAAATGGCTCCATGCCCCACCAAACACCCCAGTAATGAGAATCGCCCTGCTGCAGGCTTTCTTTATGTCCCCAGCCGATGGATGGAGAAGAAGGCCAATAAGGGCGGCTTCCATCATACGTATTCACCATGTCTTTAATAAAATGCTCAAATAAAGCCGCATTGTTATTCGCAATTTCTGCAGAATCTTTTTGCGAATAGCTGTATTGTTTTTGCCAGCCCCAATTTTTCCAACCTTCATCTACTTCATTGTTTCCGCACCATAAAGCAATGCATGGATGATTCCTCAATCGCTCTGTTTGCTCGATCACTTCTTCGGCTATATTCTCAATGAAGTGATCATCCCCGGGATACATTGCACATGCAAACATAAAATCCTGCCAAACCAAAATCCCCTTCTGATCGCATTCCTTATAAAAGGCTTCATCTGCATATACGCCGCCACCCCAGACACGAAGCATGTTCATGTTTGCATCCACTGCATTCTGAATGATCTTCCCGTACTGTTCTTTCGGAACGCGCGGTAAAAAATTATCCGGAGGAATAAAATTAGCGCCTTTCATAAAAACAGGAATGCCATTCAGCTTAAAATAAAAAGAACTGCCTGCACTATCTGCTTCCTGTATCAATTCAATGGTTCGTAAACCTATGCTTAGATTCTCCATATCCAAAAACCGGGAATCATATGAAAGATTGATTTCGAAATCATAGAGGGTTGGTAAGCCTAAGCCGTTGCTCCACCAACGATGAGGATTTTTTATGGTATAATGGACCGGATAAGTATATATTCCTTTTTGCAGCTTTACTTTGGTAGTGATCTGCCCGCTAAGATCCTTTTTATTTCCCTTGACTATATCCAGATATGCATTTGCTTCTACGTCGCTTTGGATCTCGCAAATAAAATCCAGCATTGCGAGGGAATCGTTCAAGAAATTCTGATTGTATTTTACACTTAGGATTCTCGCATCGTTCCAAAAAGACAACCTTACATTTTTCCAGATACCACAGGTAACAAAACGCGGCCCCCAGTCCCAGCCATATTGATATTGCGCTTTCCGCGTGAATACTTTTTCTTCACCCGGCAAAACGTACGAAAGCTTTTTGGCTTCTTCTTTTCCTTTTCTAACTGCCGATTCAAAAACTACGGACAAACTGTTCTTTCCTCTGTGAATGTATTTTTTAATATCGGCATTCCATTTACGGAACATGTTATCCGCAACTATTACCAATGAATCGTTTACATATACTTTCGCGTAAGTGTCTAAACCATCGAATTGCAGTTCAATATGCGACTGGCGCAAATCCTTTTTAGAAATAGAAAATACTGTTTTGTATTCCCAGTCTTCATTTTCTATCCATTGCAAATCTTTTTCATTGTTGCCATAAAAAGGATCAGGGATTTTTTTATTTGCAAGCAGGTCGGTATGAACGGTTCCTGGAACGCTGGCTTTCACCCATGCGTTGTCGGATTTTTTTTTAAACTTCCAACTTTGTGTATGCAGCGACCTTTCGATTACTTGCGAAAAAGAAGTTTTTAAAAATAGAAAAAAAATAAAATATATGATTGTTTTCTTTAGCATTTTCGGGCCTCTCAATCTTTCAACAGTTTTTTTAGCAGCCGGATTTCCTGCAGGTCGGCAATATCGCCTTTTACTATTGCCGAAGAATGATAAAAGGAAGTTCTTGCCTTTTCTATCAGCAATTGAATGTTTGATGAACGAACGCCGCCGCCCGGCATAATTTCAATTCGCTCCTTCGCAAGCGTAATTAATTCATCAAGCTGATCTATTCCTTCCAGCGCTGATTTTTTTTGACCGGAAGTAAGTATACAGCGAAAGCCGCAATCAATCACATCCTCGAGCGTTTTCTCCAGTCCATTTGCGGCATCGAAGGCGCGGTGGAAAGTACAGGGCAAAGTTCCAGCGGCAGTAATCAATTCTTTATTCCTACTGCTATCTATGCTTCCATCATCATTGAGCAATCCAAAAACAAAACCATCGGCATTCATTTCCTTAAAACGAAAAACATCGTTCTTCATTTGTTCAAACTCAACATCTGAATACACAAAATTTCCGCCTCTCGGACGAATCATCACAAACAGATCAACTGAAATATCCTTTCTTGCCAATTCAAAGGTATTATACGCAGGAGTAATTCCGCCCAGATCAAAACCGTCGCATAGTTCTATTCTGTCGGCGCCACCTTGCTGGGCAATGAGTGCTGATTCAAGATTGAAGCAAGCTATTTCGAGTTTTAGATCATTCATTTCACATCATATGATACCCTGCTTCTACCAAAGTATTTCCATTGGAATTGCATACCGCATAATTGAAACCACTTTGTACACAATATGATCCGTATTTGCCTTTTTTATTCAAGGCAATAAATCCCACCTGGATGTCTTTTAAATATTTGTTCCGCTTAGCAGCCAATTTTACAACCCTGCGCACAGCCTCCTTGCAAGCTTGTTCGGGAGACTTCCCTTGTCGCATTAATTCCACCACCAAGTGGCAACCAGCAATCCGTATCACTTCCTCTCCATGCCCTGTTGCAGTTGCAGCGCCTATTTCATTGTCGACATACAAGCCAGCTCCTATGATCGGAGAATCACCCACTCTTCCATGCATTTTAAAAGCCATGCCACTGGTGGTGCATGCTCCTGATAGATCTCCATTTGCATCCAGCGCGATCATTCCAATGGTATCGTGGTTTTCTATATTTACAACAGGTTTATAATTACTTGTTTTCAACCACTCCTTCCATTCTCTTTCAGAGTCATCGATCAGTAAATTTTCTTTTTTGAATCCCTGTGTAAGGGCAAACTGAAAAGCGCCCTCTCCCACCAGCATCACATGAGGTGTTTTCTCCATTACAGCTCTGGCAACAGAAATGGGATGCATAATATTTTCGAGACAAGCCACCGATCCGATGTTTGCATTTTCATCCATGATACAGGCATCCAATGTCACTCTTCCATCTCTGTCGGGGCGACCACCATAACCTACACTTCTTTCGGAAGGGTCTGCTTCGGTAATTTTAACGCCTGCTTCCACGGCATCCAATGCTTTTCCGTTTTTGCTCAAAATCGCCCATGCCCCTTCGTTCGCTTTCAAGCCGAAATTCCAGGTGGAAAGCACAATGGGTTTTACTGTTCCCCCTATGCTTAGATCTTCATTTGCCAACGTGGCAGCATTGGAACGACTCACCAATAATGCCGCCGAAGCCAAAGCAGATGATTTAATAAAATTACGTCTGGTTGTCATGTTGAGATATATTAACCCTTTCGATTTCTAAGAATGAACAAAAATTAGTTTTATTTCGCTTTAACTTTGATATATGTTTGCCAAACAGTTTTTAATTATGTGTTTAGTTTAGATGGCGATCCCGGCAGAGTATAGCCGGGATTGTTATTTTGTCATCACAAAATGTTTTGCATACTTCACTCCCATCTTATCCAGCAATTTTGTATGCAGTTTTAAACGTTGCAAAAAATCTTTGAAGTTTTTTTTATCCGGCTGTGTCCACAATACTTCGCTCAAAGCTGCCATGCGGGGCATCGACATATATTCAACAGAAGCGAAGTCGACAATGTATTCGGTCCAGAGATTCGCCTGAGCGCCCATAATAAATTTCTTTTCATCCTCCAACAGTGATTTTGGGGTCGGGTTGTATGCATAAACGGAATCAAGCGGATTAAAACCTCCGATAGCCAGCGGCTCTTTCGTTTTATCTTTGGTTTGGTAATGATCAAAGTAGCAAGGCTTACCGGGGCTCATTACCACATTGTGCTTTTGTTTAGCAGCAGCGATTCCTCCTTTTGTTCCTCTCCAGCTCATAACTGCAGCATTCGGAGCCAAGCCACCTTCCAGAATTTCATCCCATCCGATAATCTGACGACCTTTTGAGTTCACAAATTTTTCGATGCGGGTAATGAAATAACTCTGAAGCTCTTCTTCATTTTTTAATTTCTCGTCTGCAATTCGTTGTTGACATTTCGGACAAGCTTTCCAGCGCTTTTTCAGACATTCATCACCGCCGATGTGAATGTAGTTCGATGGAAAAAGTGCCATTACTTCCGTAAGGATATCTTCAATGAATTTAAATGTTTCTTCATTCCCTGCACAAAAATCTTCTTCTCCTTGTCCCCATCTTGTCAAAGGTTCAAAAGGGCCACCCGTACAGGAATATTGAGGATATGCCGCCAATGCCGCCAAAGCATGTCCCGGCATTTCAATTTCCGGCACAACAGTAATGTACTTGCTTTTCGCATAAGCAATCACCTCTTTAATGTCTTCCTGGCTGTAAAAACCTCCATAAGCTTTTCCATCATACTTATCTGTCTTAGAAGGGCTTCCATCTTTTTCGAATGTCGGTTTACCTATTAGTGTCTCCTTGCGCTGAGAACCAATGGTAGTAAGCAAAGGATATTTTTTAATTTCAATTCGCCAGCCCTGATCGTCGGTTAAATGCCAGTGAAAGACATTAAATTTATACATCGCTAAATAATCGATGTATTTTTTCACTTCTTCTTTTGTAAAAAAATGACGGCTACAATCCAGGTGCATCCCTCGCCATTGATAACGGGGAGAATCATGGATCTGTACACAAGTAACTTTCACTTCCGCTGTTTTTTCCAAAGGCAGTATTTGCAAAAGCGTTTGCACACCATAATACAAACCTTGGTTTGCTTCTGCGGAAAACAAAACCTGGTTTTGATTGACGTAGAGGTCATATTCTTCCGGCTTCCCTGTTTCACCTTCCGGCTGAGTAATGATGATGTAATTTCCGTCAGCAGGCAAGATCTTCACCACAGCCAGTTCAAAATCATATCTTGTTTTGAAGGTAGCATTCAAAAGATCCACTTCCGGTTTGAATTTATCATCCATCAACACGATTTTAGTCTGAGGACTTAAAAGAAAATTATCCTCACTCTGCTTATACTCTTGTGGCAATGGAATGAGAGGGAGCACTTTCGGGGGAAAAGGAACTTGCGAAAAAACAGTTAATGAAAATAAAAAACTTAATGTTATTAAAATCGGTCTTATATGCATTGCTTTTTTGTTTATCTGAATTCGTATTTAACTCCCAAAGCTTGTGTTAACAAAGATGCATCCGCATCTGTGGCAATCGCCCGGCCTTCGATCTTTGGTGAAACCGGAGAAAACTCCGCCAGGTATTGCTCGATCACATCGTGCAGCATTACTCCCTGAGAAACCTGGTTGTGTACATTTCTCATGCGGCATAACATATTATCAGGATCGCCTTCGCGCTCGCAGGCAACCATGGTATATGTTTTTTCCAGATCAATCTGTTCGCCTTTGATGCAAACTTCCTGCACTCGTTTCCCTTTTTCGTTGCCGATGGTAAACGTCACCTGCATTCCATTGAATCGAACAAACCATCCTCCGAAACGCTTGGTAGGATCTTTCGCAAAAGCATTTTCCAACTCATTCTCCAGCCAGTTCCAGATCTGTTTTCCTTTTACGTCCGCTGTTTTCACTTCCGAATTTACTGGCAACATGCTCCAGAGGAAATCCCTCGTAATGTCTGCCAAGCCTGTTTTTTCATCGGGCACCAAAGGCGGACAAAAACGAAACCCATTGGAAACAGCGATATCCGTTTTCATTTTCCACATCACGGCATCGGTAATCAGGTTATCCATGGTTGTTTCAATAATGTAATAACGGACCAATGGCGTTTTTGTTTGCCCTAACACTTCATTCAACACTTTTTTATACGGCTCTTTGGTTCTTGCCACCGCACGCTTCATGTCTTCATCCTCTTTGTACTTTTCCGGATCTACATCAATAAGCTCATATACTTCATCTTTGATCTTTCCATTCTCAATAACAATGTCCAGTTTGCCAACGAAGGAACCGAATGCGCCCGGCTCAGTCACTTTTGAATATTTTCCTTGCAAAGGTTCACGGATCCGTTCATGTGTATCAGCACCTAAAATATAATCCACCCCACTAGCATACTCCTGGTTGGATAAATGGAGCTGCTGCGCAAGACCCATGTGCGACAAGACAAACACCATGGTACAGCCTTTTTCTTCACGAAGCAATTTTACATACTTCTGAATATTAACCTGCGGCCTGGTAAATTTTATTCCTTTCGAATAAGCCGGCGATTGCCGGATGGGAGTTAAGGGATCATTGTAGCCAATGAATCCGATTTTTGTTCCGCCTAAGTTAAAGATCTGATAAGGAGGAAAGAGTGATTCAAGATCAAGATCATCATTATGAAACATATTGGTGCAAACTTTTGCTGCGGTATAGTTATTCATATCACGCATCAGCATTTCCTTTCCATACACGACTTCCCAGTTCCCCGGCAGCACCAGATCATAATTCATTTTATTCACCAATGGCACAATTGCTTGTCCCTGCGTTAAAGAGGCAATGCCACTTCCCTGGAAACAATCACCTCCATCCACTAATAAGGTATTCAATGGGTTTTGCGCCTTCAATTCCTTCAACATGGTTTGTAAAGCAGCAAAGCCTCCACGTTTTTTATAAACGGGCTTTCCGTTCTCAAAGAAAAATTCATCATGAATATCCAATTGTCCATGAATATCCGACGTATGCAGAATGGTGAAGCGCTGCGCCTTTCCATTTTGAATCGCTGGATTCTTAATGATCTCATTGATCTTCCCTTCCTCTTGTAACCAATACGTCAACGCCGGCCCCAACCCTAAGCCTATAGCACCTAATCCGGCATAGCGGATAAAGTCTCTGCGCTTATAATCGTGGTTATTCTTTTTCTCCGCAGCATTTTCCAAAGGCTCATGTTCAGAAGAACAATTACAATCCAGCTTATTACATTTTTCTTCACTCATAAAATAATAGTATCGAATGTTAAATAGTTCCTAATGCGGCAATTTATCTTTCATCACGCCGTATACATAAGTACCAAAAATGGCGCTAAGCAGGACTACTGCAATAATAAGCAAGCCACTACCTACCAATGCGAACAGTGGGCCAGGGCAAGCACCCGTCATGGCCCAACCCAATCCGAACATTAAGCCTCCGAAGATATTTCCCATGCTGAATTTTTTAGATTCAATTTTTATGACATCGCCCTGAATAGTTTTTACATTGTACTTTTTTATAAGGAAAACAGAAATCACCCCGATCACTACAGCCGATCCAATGATGCCGTACATTTGAAACGCCTGAAAACGAAACATTTCCTGGATACGAAACCAAGAGATAACTTCCGCTTTAATCAGGATTACTCCAAAAAGGAAACCAAGGATTAAAAATTTTAATTTGTTCATTTTTTTATTTATTAATAGGTTTAATTAGTTTTTGATCAGAAACCGTTTACTGGAATCTACTTTTATGAAAGGCTACAAAGACATGATCCACGGTAAAATAAACCAGGTCATTGCTAAGCCGCCGACAAAAAAACAAATGGTAGCGATCAATGAAGGCAATTGCAAATTGGACAAGCCCATGATTGCATGTCCTGAGGTACAGCCTCCGGCATAACGCGTACCGAAGCCGACAAAGAAACCTCCCACGATCATCAGAATAAATCCTCGCACTGTTAAGAGTGCATGAAAATTAAAAACATCATTGGGTATAAAACCTGAATAATCTTTTACGCCCATCGCATTCAAATCAGCAATCGTGCTTTCGGAAATCTGGATTGGATTGGGATTTGCAAAAAAGTATCCGGCTACCAATCCGCCAATTACAATTCCTAAAGCAAAGATCAGATTCCACGATTCCGCTTTCCAATCGTATTTAAAGAAATCGGCTTTGGTTGGGATGCAGGCTGCGCAGATATGCCGTAAGGAAGATGAGATTCCAAACGTTTTATTGCCTAAGATCAGTAAGGTTGGCACCATCAATCCGATTAGAGGACCGGAAACGTACCAGGGCCAAGGTTGTGTGAGAATGTTCATTTGTGTCAGTTATTAGTTTCTTTGGTTGTTAGTTGTTGGGTTATGCGGTGTAAATTATTTCGTCGCTTTATTCTTCTTTTTAAAGTCTGCTATCGGTTCGAAGGGGCCGTACTTATGTTGCTTTTCGCTGAACTTATCTGCATACGGACCGAAGGGATGATCGACCGGCTTTCCGGAAATCTTCGGCCAATCCTGGTGCAGATCTTTTGAAGGGCGAGGTTGTGAATTCACAAACGCTGCCACATCCCAGGCTTCTTCATCCGTCAATTGCGGATTACCAGCCGTAGCGCCAAATGGCATATTGGCTTTTACATAACCGGCAAAACGTGATAAGCGAAATAATCCTGCGCCATTATTATAACTGTGTTCGCCCCATAGAGGAGGATATTGATAAGCCAACTGGTCAGCATTCATTTTCCCCTCGCCGTTTTCGCCGTGACAAGATTGACATTTTGCACTGTAAATTTGTTTTCCATTTCCAGGATCGGCCGCTCTCGCCATGTATTTCAATTCGGTAAGCCCGGAGCCTTTCGGCTTCTCTCCTTTCTTCACATCTTTGCCCAGCCATAAGATATAGGCTTTTATGGCCTGCATCTCTTTTTCTAAAGTATCCAATCCTTTTCCGTTCAGACTGCGTTCAAAACAATCGTTCACCCGTTTGTAAATGCTTTCCATTTTTCCGGAGCGCTCGCGGAATTTCGGATAAGTGGACGCCACCGCGCTGTAATTATTTCCAAATATTTTTGTTCCTGCATCCAAATGACAGTTCTGGCAGTTCATTCCATTGCTGCTATGCGCCACAATTCCATCGGGTCCTAAATAATAAGCTGTTTTTGCAATCAGGCGGCGGCCATATTCAATCAGCTCAGCATCCTTCTCTTTGCGTATTTTCAAGGTATCCGGAGCGATCCATTCATCAGTAACCGAAGCAATTACTTTAGGTTGCTGAATAGTATCCTCTGCAACCATTGGCTCCTTCGCTTTCAGAATATCGGGCACACCAGCTACATTGATGTAAACAAATAATCCGACAAACATCATCAAGGCAATGATCAGATATAGCAGCTTGAAAATTGAATTGAGGTATTTATCCTCCTTGCTCTTTTTCTCGTTCATTAATTGTGGTCATTTAAAATCAGAGATGCAGCTCCGAGTATAGCGGCATCGTTATCCGGCAATTGAGAGGGTAGGATTTTTATTTTGTTCTTATATATATTAAGCAAATTTCTTTCGAAACTTTCGATGGTCGGTTTAAAGATCAGATCACCAGAGCCAACCAGTCCACCAAACAAGAATATAGCTTCGGGCCTTGTATAGGCAACGCTGTTTGCCAGCGCCAGCCCTAAAACATCGCCTGTGCGGCGGAATGCTTCCAATGCAACTTTGTCGCCGGCATTCGCTTTATCAAAAATATATTTTGAGTCCACAGTCCCAGCCTGAGGGTTTAATTCTGCATACGTTCTTTTTAGTCCCGTTGCCGAACAATAGGTTTCCAGGCAACCCTTCCTGCCACAGCCACATTGTCTTCCATCCTGAAACATGATTACATGTCCGACTTCACCAGCCAATGAATCATGACCATACACCAAATTGCCATTGGCAACAATTCCGCTTCCCAAACCGGTTCCAAGAGTGATGAAAAGAAAGTCCTTCATCTTTTTTGCACCGCCAAATATCATTTCACCCAAGGCGGCTGCTTTAGCATCGTTGGTGAGAAGCGCTTTACAATTAAGTACCTCTGAAAAATACTTGGCGAGAGGAATGCTTCCTTTCCACGCCAGGTTTGGTGCAAAATCAATCGTGCCTGTATAAAAATTCCCATTCGGTGCGCCAATACCTGCTCCGGATAATTCCGAACCGGCAGGAAGCATTTTAAAAATCCGATCCGAAACTTCTTTTACCAATTCGCGTGGATCAGAGAAATTTTTCGTTAAAACTGAATCTTCAGA
Source organism: Bacteroidia bacterium (assembly GCA_036399275.1). Lineage (GTDB taxonomy): Bacteria > Bacteroidota > Bacteroidia > 2-12-FULL-35-15 > 2-12-FULL-35-15 > 2-12-FULL-35-15. The sequence goes on from DASWNK010000116.1 coordinate 17,243, forward strand.
AATTATTTTTCCGGCTTCAGTTACCAAACCGAATTTTGTGTTTGTTCCGCCAATATCAATGGCTGCTACTAATTTTTTCATTTTACCTCTTCAATCTTATTAATGAGCTACATCAGAAGCTTTATCATAATTAATTCCTTTTTTATCGAGCAGTTTTTTCATTTTCCATGCATACCATGCAAGAAAAACAAAACAAAAAACAGGTATAATATAGGAAATATGAATGGTTGTATAATCCGCAAGTAAGCCCTGAACAGGAGGAATGAATGCACCCCCAAGAATCATCATAATTAAAAATCCAGAAGCTTGACTCGTATACTTCCCTAACCCTGCAATTGCCAGAGAAAAAATACATGGCCACATAATGGAACAGAACAAACCGCCGCTTAAAAAAGCATAAATGCCAAGTGTCCCTTCAGTCAACAATCCGAGAACCATGCTGAGAGTCCCTAAAACACCAAATAACATTAGAGTAAATGTTGGACGGTGTTTTCCGATAATAAATCCAGCTAAAAGCATGGCCACGCAAATTGCATAGAAATAAAAATCAGTAATATCCGAGCCATTTAATCGATTCATAAATAACACGAAAGCAAATGCTATAAAAGGAATGACCAATGTCAAAACCATATTAGTAGATTTTTTTAAATTGAATGCGTCGATGGCTCCAGTCCATCGACCTATCATCAAACTACCCCAATACAAAGAAATGTAGGGACTAATCTGAGAATCTTGTAATCCTCCAAAAGCCGGAGTTTTCAACAATGTACCCATATTGCTCTGAATTGTCACTTCCACACCAACATAAATAAAAATCGCAAGCATTCCCAATGTAACTTGCGGATAGGATTCAGATTCAAACCTATTTTCCCTTTTGATTTTTCTATAAAGAAAAAAGAGGACGATTAACAAAACAATCAACGCACAAGCGATTGCAACAAGAAAAAGCAGCTTGCTATATTCCGCTTCAAAATTCTGTCCCGAAGAGATATCTCTGCTATCATAGGCAGAATATGCAAAAATAGCAATCAACAATGACAATATTATCATAATAAAGAACAAAGGCTGCTTCAACACTTTCACTTCCGATTGATCATCTTCTATTTCCAATTTGGGAATTTTCACAAATATGAGGATGACGATTGCAGCGGCAAAGGCAAAAGCTAGTATAACATATAAAATATTAATCGATCCAAGAGAAGCAGTTGTTTTATCGCTGTCCGATGCGATCACTTTTCCAAACAGTGCGAGACTGACCAAAATAGGACCAATGGCTGTTCCCAAAGAATTAACACTTCCGGCAAAATTTAAACGATAAGAGCCAGTGGCAGGATTGCCCAAATTCAACACAAGTGGATTTGCCGAAGTCTGCTGAAGTGAAAACCCTAAGGCGATTATAAAGAAAGCAGCAAGAATGAACATAAATGATCCTGAGTTAACAGCAGGAATCATTACCAATGCGCCAACAATTGAAATTAACAAGCCGTATATAATAGTCTTTTTATAACCTATTTTATTAATAATATCTTTATTGAATTGCAATGAAAAGACGTACAACAATAAGGAACCGACAAAGTATGCGCCATAGAAGGCGCTATCGATCAATTGTGATTGAAACTGACTTAAATTAAAATGAGTTTTACAAAATGGAATAAAAATACCATTGGAGGCGGCTAAGAAGCCCCAGAAAAAAAACACAGATATCAATGCAAACAATGCAGAGTTTTTAGTTGAAGTATTTCCCATAAATATTTTAGTATGATATTTTACCGAAAAATAATGAAATAAAAGGGATTCCAGCAGCCTGTTTCAAGAAATTTATGCGGTACTTTTCCACTTATGCCATTTAACTGCCATTTATCCTTTTTAAATTCGGTGGCTTGTTTTTTGATTTAAATTTCACCTGAACTATTTAACAATAAATTAAATAAAATCCATGGAAGGAATCACTTATTTCGAAAAGCATTTGCAGCGATCCTGGAGAATGGCGGCAGCATTGTTGGGTGTTTTTTATTTTGTCCCCGTTTTCGCAAACAAAAATTGCTTAGTTTTGATCGTGATTTTTAACAGATTCACTGAAAGCAAATACTACTCAAACCGACAATTTGAAAAATCTCTGGAAAGCCCTATCGACAATCGGCCAGGACAAATTGCAGGATCCAGGCGATCTACGGCAATTAACCATTCTTAACCGAATTGTGGCTGTTTCAGCTGCTAACCTACTAGGGTTTATCCCTATCGCCTTGTATTTAAAATTGCCAACTGTTGCCGCTTATGTTACTGCTGGAATCTTATTGAGCTCATTTGCTCTTGTTTTAAACAACAGGGGATTCTTCAAATTATCGAGGGTTTATTTTCTCGTTTCTTGTGTAACCTACGTTTCTGTCCTTTTGATTTTCATGAGCGGCAGGGATGGCGGCAGCCAGATTGTATTTATTCTCCTTGGTACCCTTCATCTCGTTTTGTTTAAAACAACTAAATGGTCCCTGCTGGTTTTCCTCGGTATTGTTTTCACTTTTGCATTTTGCGGTTTTTGGGTGGAAACGCATGGAGCCCTGCTCGACTATGTCAGCGATGATCTCAAACGCTTTTCATTTTATTTAAATATTATCAGTGGCATGATCTTGGTTTTTGCCGTGGTGTTTTATTTTAAAAACACTACTACCGAATATGAAATTACGATCACTCAACAGAACGCTAACATCACGCAAAAGAATAAAGACATTACCGACAGTATTACTTATGCAAAGCGGATACAAGAAGCGATATTGCCGCCTGATCGTCTTGTGAAAGAATTTCTACCGGACTCCTTTATACTTTACAAGCCAAAAGATATTGTCGCCGGTGATTTTTACTGGATGGAGCAAATCGGAAACACTGTTATTTTTGCTGCCGCAGATTGCACAGGCCATGGTGTGCCAGGAGCGATGGTCAGCGTGGTTTGCAACAACGCGCTTAACAGAAGCCTGCGGGAATTTAAACTTACACAACCCGGCTTGCTTCTCGACAAAACCCGTGAGCTGGTGATCGAGCAATTTGAAAAAAGCGATGCTGAGGTAAAAGATGGAATGGATATTTCGCTCTGTTGTCTGAACAAAACCACGAAACAATTAAGCTGGGCCGGAGCAAACAATCCGCTCTGGATCATTCGAAGTGGCGAACTGATCGAAATAAAACCCGACAAACAACCCATTGGGAAATACCTGAACACGAAGCCATTTACAACCCACGACTTACAACTGCAGAATGGCGACTTGCTCTACATTTTTACAGATGGCTACGCCGATCAGTTTGGCGGGAAAGAAGGCAAAAAACTGAAAGCTTCCGCATTAAAAAAAACACTATTAAGCTTCGGGAACAAGCCAATGCCAGAGCAAAAAAAGATGCTCTACAATACCTTTGAAGGCTGGAGGAACACGCTTGAACAGCTGGATGATGTATGCATCATTGGAGTGTTGATTTCTTAAATAATCCCCATGCTAAGATTAAGCCTCTTGTTAATCACTTCTTTTCTTTTTGTCAGCAATTCATTTTCGCAATTTGATCGCAAGCAAGCGCGTAAAATTAAAATGGCTGATGACTCCTGTCGCAACGTTGTTCCTGAGTTTATTATGCATGAACGAATTCATTATGGCTTATTGGTTGGCTACCATCAGGGAATGCGACCTGAACTTGAAATAGGACTCCAAAACGAGCCGGACAGTGAATGGCGACAAGGGAATTGCGATATCTTACCTTCGTAACATGCGTGACAATGTACACTCACTTTCTGTCAGCGCGTGGGCCGGTGCTTATCTGGGAGTTGGTTTGCAGGTAAAAACAAATACCAAAACTTTCCGAACCTTCTCTTATTCCATACAACCATTGGCAGGCATTGAGTATGTTTATGGCGGTTTGTTCTATGGCTATAATTTCAACATTGACGGCTATCGAACACAGCAATTAAACACACATACGGTTACTTTGCGACTACATTTAGCGTTCATCACTAAAATGGGTCATCAAATTTTAAGATTTTAAATATAGAATCAAAAACAATATTCCATGACATTTGATTTCACAGCCGATTACATTTTAGAAAATGATCGCGTTATGCTCCGCCCTCTGGTAAACTCCGATGCTAAGAATTTACTATCAATTTCTCTGAACGAGCCAGAGATCTGGAAGTTCTCTTTGATCCAGGCAAGCGGTGAAGATAATCTGAAAAATTATATTCAGATCGCCACAAAAGCACGCGAAGAAAAAAAGGAATATGCGTTCAGCGTTTACGACAAGCGCATCGGTCAATATGTTGGCAGCACACGCTTCTATGACATCCAGCTTAATCAGAAATCTTTGCAACTAGGCTATACGTGGTACAGCAAGGTCTCGCAGGGAACAGGCCTCAATGCAAATTGCAAATTTCTTTTGTTGGAGTTCGCTTTTGAACAAATGAACATAGAGCGCGTAGAATTTCGTGCAGACAATAATAATGCAAGAAGCATCGCTGCCATGAAAGGAATTGGCTGCAGGGTTGAAGGCGTGTTGAGAAAAAACGTAATTAAACTTGATGGAAGCAGAAGAGACAGCATTGTGCTGAGCATTTTAAAAGATGAGTGGAAAGAAAATGTAAAAGAAAATTTATTTCTAAAAATGCAATCTGCTAAGAAATAAATTTCAGAATTTTTTCGGTTGCACCTGCTTTTCCCTGAACATACATTTTAGAAATCTGAGCCGCCGTTCTTAGAACCTGCCCGTCCTTTAAAAGCATCATTGTCTTTTCCAGCTCAGCTGCATCCTTGACGGGAAAAGCCCCTCCCAAGGTTATGAGCTCTTTGGCTTCTGCAAATTTTTGGTAATTGGGACCGAAGATCACCGGCATACCAAAAGCAGCAGCTTCCAGAATATTGTGAATACCTTTCCCAAAACCACCGCCGATAAAAGCAATGCTTCCATATTGATACAAGGAAGACAACATCCCGATGTTATCAATGATCAACACACGCGCGGTTTTAATGTTCGCTTCGTTCGCATTGGAATATCGCTGACAGGCAGAAAATTGCGCTTCTATGGATTGAATATGCGCTTCATCAATTTCATGCGGAGCGATAATAATCTTGTAACCTGAAGCCAGAATACCTGAATCTGAAATCAGTTTTTCATCTTCTTTCCAAGTGCTTCCTGCTACTATTATTTTTCCATCTGCAATAAATTTTTTCACCAGATCAAACGCCCGCACATTCTTTGAAATCTCTAAAACCCTGTCGAAACGAGTATCTCCGCTAACCAAAGCGTTCGTATAACCAATCGAATGTAACAGCTCTCGCGAAGCCTCACTCTGCAGAAAAAAATAAGTAAAGCTGCTTAACTGCTTGCGGAACCATCCGCCAGTGGACTTAAAAAAATAATGGTCTTCTCTGAAAACACCACTCACTAAATAAGTAGGAATATTGCTTCCTTTTAACTCATTCAGGTAATTGAACCAGAATTCATATTTCACAAAGAAAGCGGCCTTTGGCTTAACAATCTCAATGAACCTTTTTGCGTTGCCGGGTGTATCCAGGGGCAAATAAAAAACATAATCGGCACCCGCATAACTTTTGCGAATCTCATAACCTGAAGGAGAAAAGAAAGTAAGAAGGATCTTTGTCTTGGGATAAAGGCTTTTGTATTTTTCGATCAACGGCCGGCCCTGCTCAAATTCTCCAAGGGAAGCACAATGGAACCAGATCGTTTCATTCGCACGATTTTCAAAGGCTAATTGCAGCTTAATAAAAATATTTTTTCGTCCGCTCAGCCATAATTTCGCTTTCCCATTGAAAAGGGAAGCAATGTGAATTGCTAAGCTATATAAAAGTAATGATATTGTATATACGATTCTCAAGGAAGATCAATAGGTATAAAATTCCTGAGGAGCTCTTTTGTATAAAGGAAGTATCCATGCTATTTTTCCTCCGTACATAATGTCCACTCTTTTTTCCGTATCCTGTTTCATCGTATCATAGTTATAGCTTCTACGATTTTGCGTAAAACCTTCCATGCATTCAACGCCAAAGTAGATATTGACCAGTCGATTGCTGCTAAAATACAGA
>DASWNK010000117.1:0-6570 GCA_036399275.1 Bacteroidia bacterium
CGGAACCATTCTAACCTTCCTATTGATCAATGCCATTCCTGAATTCCGCCACTTCCGTTCGCAATACATCATCGGTGCATCCGCAAGCGTTACCGCCATTATTATCGCAGCAGCCACGCTGGTTCCCAATGTAAAAATCAATCTGATATTCCTTGGTCCGGTTAAACTGCTGTATGTTGCACTATTTGTAATCTTTATTGATGTTGTCAATATTTCTTTCCAATCGGCCATCGTCGGAAACCTCTCTCACCTAGGCGGAGCATTGATGGGATATCTATTTATTGTGCAATATAAAAAAGGCAGGGACATGTCGAAAAGCATTAATCGTATCTTTGATTGGATAAAAAATCTTTTTAAATCTTCTCCGAAAAGTAAAATGACGGTTGCCTATAAGCGAAGAGTATCAGACGAAGAATACAATTACAGCAAAAAGATGGAACAGGAGAACATTGACCATATCCTGGATAAGATCTCTAAATCAGGATACGATAGTTTAACAAAAGGCGAAAAGGAGATTCTATTTAAAGCGAGCAAGAGGTAGCTGTTGGTTGTTGGTTGAAAAAATTAAAGTATAAAGCAACGATTTGAATAAAGAAGAAAAAACACTCCCGGAACCGATCAAAAAAAAGAAAAAAGGTAAACGCTACTTCTTTAACAGGATAGCCATGTTCTTTAATCACATTGCTGCTATCGGTTTGCTGATCTCCTACCTGGCTCCGCATGTTAGTCCGGAAAATTTCTGGATTATCGCCTTTTTTGGATTGGCTTATCCGGTGTTGGTAATGATCAACATTCTATTCATTATCTATTGGTCGATACAAATAAAAAAAAGAGGCTTTTATTCCCTTATAGTGATTCTTGCCGGTTTTTCCAGTTTGCACCGTTATGTGCAATTCACTTTCAACAATACGCCCGACAGATCGAAGAAATTGCTCACCGTCATGTCTTACAATGTAAAAGTATTCGACCTTTATAACTGGAGCAAAAATATTGATACCCGGAACAAGATGTTCGGTCTGATCAACGATGAATCTCCTGAAATAATTTGTTTTCAGGAATATTATCATCGTGATAGCAGTAAATATGCGAATACCGATTCCCTTCTGAAACTCCCGAGTTTTAATTATTATCACATCGAATACACATCGAACCTCAAGCCTAACCAGCATTTCGGAATAGCAACCTTCAGTCAGTATCCGATCATCAATAAAGGAAGATTAAACTTTGGATACAAAAGCAACAATGTTTGTATCTATACCGATATTACCGTTGCAAAGGATACCTATCGTATTTACAACATGCATTTACAATCAATTGCTTTTTCGAAAGATGATTATAAATACATTGAAGATTTACAGCAAGACAAAGAAACGGAAGATGTAGAACATTCGAAAAACATTTTAAAACGGCTAAAGCGCGCATTCGTCAAAAGAGCACAGCAAGCCGATCTGATTGAGGCCAGCATTGCTGCATCGCCTTATCCTGTTATTGTTTGCGGAGATTTCAACGACACGCCGGCATCTTATACGTATAGAACAATTTCGAAGAAACTGGAAGATGCCTTTGTAGAAAGCGGGAATGGTTTTGGCAGAAGCTATATCGGAAAATTCCCTTCCTTCCGGATCGACTACATTCTTCACAGCAATTATTTCAAGTCGTATAATTTCAAAACCATACGGCAGGAATTATCCGATCATTTTCCGATTGTGTGTTATCTTGAAAAGCAATAAGTCGCTACTCGGCAGCTGCAGCTTTCTTTACTCTCTTTAAAACAAGGAGGTTCAGTGAATTCATTGGCAACCCACTGATGTTATTTTGCACCACACGAACAACCTGATCGTAATACAAAGGAACAACAGGAGCATTTTCCATGACCATCTGATCCATTTGCTGATAATAATCATAGCGGATAGAATCGTTCTGTTCCGTCTGAGATTTTTCATACAAAGCATCAAACTGAGGGCTGGAATAATGTGTGTAGTTAGCACCTTTCGGGCTCCAGTTTTTACTGTAAAAGAGTGATAAAAAATTCTCCTCATCCGGATAATCACACACCCATGATTTCCGAAAAAAATTCACTTTCCCGTTTCCAATCGCTTCAGCCAACACAGAACCTTTTTGCACATCGATCCTGATATTGATTCCAAACTCGCCTAATTGCGACTGTATAAATTCTGCTATTTCTAAGTATTGCGCCGTAGTACTGAGGATAATCTCCGGTAAATCTTTTCCATCCGGATAACCGGCCATAAACAAAAGCTCTTTTACTTTATCAGGATTATAATCATATCCTTTCACTTTTTGAGCATTAAAGGAAGGCAATCCGGGAGGAATGAAACCCGCAGTAGCCGGTATTCCCAAATTATGCCTTAAGTATTTTACCATTTTCTTTCGATCAAAACCATAATTGATGGCCTGACGGATCGCTTTAATTCTCAACGGCGATTTTTTAAACTGGCGCTCATCAATTAAAAATCCTAAATAATCCGTTTTCAGGAATGGCTGTGTCTGCAGGTAGTATTTACTTTTATGCTCTTCCTTCAGTTCCCCTTCCACTGTAAGCATGTCATCCGTTTTGATCGCATCTATGCCGGAAACCATATCAATGCTTCCTTTTAAAAACTCAAGGAAGGATGTTTCTTTGTCTTTAATGAAAGAAACCGAAACAGCATCCAGGTATGGCAGGCGATTAGTGCCATCGAATTCAAAATAATTTTCATTCTTCACCAGTACCAGTTTAGAGCCTTCGTTCCACATTTTAAATTGAAATGGTCCGGTTCCTACCGGGTTCCTTCTGAAATTTTCGCCATACTTTTCTATTGCTTCATGAGGAACAACAGAAAAATATTTCATGCTGAGAATTCCCAGAAAAGGCGTGAACGACTTTATTGCATGAATCACAAACGTAGAATCATTCAGGGCTTCAAATGCATTTAAATCACTATTGTCAACACAAGTCAGCAATGTACTGGCAGCGCTCTGAACCTTAGGATCCAGCAATCGATTAAAAGTATAAACAAAATCTTTCGCAACTACTTTACGGCCTTTTCCATCTTCGAAACATTCATTGTCGTGAAACACCGCTTCCGACCTTAAATTAAAAGTATAGGTTAAGCCGTCTTCCGAAATGGTCCAGGACTTTGCAATGGAGGGACGAACTTCCAGAGAATCATTCAGCTCTACCAAACCATTGAACACCTGATTTATTATCCAGCTGTTTTCAAATGATCTGGCTGCTGCCGGATCCAGAGAGGTTATGCCCTCCATTTCATTATATTTAAAAACAGTTCTTATATCCTTTTTATTTTCATTGTCAGATGAACAGGAAAATAAAAAAAGAACGATGGAAATGGCAAGCAGCTTTTTTTTCATATAATCGTTTGGTCGAAATTCAAATTAAAGGAAAATCCTTTTACACGTAGCGTTCAATTCAAGTTCAAGTTTAAGAATTCATTTTGCGTAAAATCAGGGGCAAGCGCTTCAATTATCAACAGTTTTCTTAACAATAGCCAACATGCCTCTATTTCAATGAAAATTAGTAATTTCGCAGTCCTAAAATATTCTATACCATTTACATTGAAAACCGTAGCATTTCATACACTGGGTTGCAAACTCAATTTTTCCGAAACGAGCACCATTGCCCGCCTCTTTGAGGAGCAAGGCTATCAGAAGGTGGATTTTAAGCAGCCCAGCGATGTTTATGTGATCAATACCTGCTCTGTTACTGCCAATGCAGATAAAGAGTGCAAACAGATCGTCCGCTCGGCGCTCGCGGTTTCCCCTGACGCGTATGTGGTTGTGGTAGGCTGTTATGCGCAGTTAAAGCCGGAAGAGATCGCCAATATAGAAGGTGTTGACCTTGTTTTAGGGGCGTCTGAGAAATTTAAGCTCCTGAACTACCTGAACGACCTTACCAAACGCTCGAAAGCCGAGATCTACAGCTGCGAAATAGAAGAAGCGAACTTTTTTGTCGATTCTTATTCATTTGGCGACAGAACAAGAGTATTTCTGAAGGCACAGGATGGCTGTGACTATAATTGCTCCTTTTGCACCATTCCATTGGCAAGAGGAAGCAGCCGAAGCGACAATATTCAAAATGTAATTAAAAACGCAAACGATATTGCGAAGCAGGATGTAAAAGAAATTGTGCTGACAGGAGTTAACCTGGGTGATTTTGGCAATAATGCTTCCAAAGAAGGCAATCGCAAGCAGGAAACATTTTACGACCTTGTGAAAGAGCTGGATACGGTAGAAGGAATTGAGCGTTTCCGCATTTCCTCGATCGAACCTAATTTGTTGAAGGATGAGACAATCGAATTCGTTTCCACTTCCAGACGGTTCGTTCCTCATTTCCATATTCCGCTTCAATCGGGCAGCAATAAAATTTTAAAAGCCATGCGCAGAAGGTATTTGCGTGAGCTTTACAGCGAACGGGTTGCGCGAATAAAATCTCTTATGCCCCATTGTTGCATCGGCGTTGATGTGATTGTTGGTTTTCCGGGAGAAACAGAAGAGGATTTTCTGGACACTTATAATTTTTTGAACAGATTGGACATTTCCTATTTGCACGTATTCACCTACTCTGAACGCGATAATACCGATGCTGTTCATTTAAAGGAAGTTGTTCCAGTTGCTGTTCGGAAAAAGCGCAACAAGATGCTGAGGATACTATCCGCTAAAAAGCTTCGTCATTTCTATGAACAACATTTAGGAGAAACAAGAACTGTCCTCTTTGAAGCAGATAATAAAGAAGGCTTCATGCATGGTTTTACTGATAATTACATTAAAGTAAAAACGCCTTATGATGCGACTTTAATTAATCAATTGAAGCGGGTAGAATTAAAGGAGCTGGATGCCGATGGAACTGTGTTGATCACCAACATTGCGGAGCCGGTCTTTGTTATGGCTTAGTTTTACCTGATCCTCTCTTATGTATGGAAATTTAGTAACGAAAACAGATATTACTCGTTAAACCGGAAAAAGCTAAAATTGATATATGAGTGAAGTTACCCTCCTAAAATCCATTGAAATGAATGCCTCTACCGTATCACTAAGAAGCGATGGCATTCTTCAAATCTCGGTTAAACCAAATACGACCCTGCAAATAAACGATGCGAAAGACATCGTTAAAGCTTTTGCTGAAATTGGGGGTGGTAAAAAGTTCCCATTGCTTTTTCTTGCAGGTGATTTTGCACTGGCAAGCTCAGAAGCCCGCTATTACGCATCCGGCAAGGAAGCCAACCAATATACCCTGGCCAGCGTATTTGTGGTAAAGAACATAGCCCAAAAACTGATGGGAAACGCTTACATCACCTTCAATAAACCCATTACTCCAACTAAAATCCTTACCAGCGAAACAGAAGCGATAAAATGGCTTTCTACTTTTTTGTAGTTATTCATAATAAACAATTTTTGTCAGGAACCAAGACCCTGTTATAACTTTTAAAAACTTTAATTTTTTTAACAAAAAGCCTCGCACATGCCTTGTTTTACAGGGATTGTTATTAACAGGCTTATTTCCGAAAAATTCCGCAAAAGCAATGGTTATCTTTGAAATTCAAATAAAATTTGAAACAGATATACCATGCTTACACGAATCTCCTTAATCAACTCGAAAGGGTACGGCAAAGCCGAAATGAAGCTCGACAATTGTGATTCTATCCAATTGGTAGGGCCCAACAATATCGGAAAAAGTACATTGATTTATGCACTAAACTTCCTGTTCGTTGTCGATGGCCAAAAAATGTCTTTCAGTGGCCAGCGTAAAGGCGATAAGGAAACCATCCACCACTACTTTCCAACACACAACAAGAGTTTCCTGATCTTCGAGATCAACAAAATGGGTTACTATTGTATTCTCGTTAAACGGAATACGGATGGGGAACTGGAGTATTATAAGATCGACAGTGAATACAACGAAGAATATTTCTTCGAAAACGAAGGCGCTCACCAGCGTTTATTAAGCTTCGATGAGGTAATTGAGAAGCTGAATAAGAAAGGAACAATGCACAGCAAATTTGCCACCAAATCGGATGTGTTTAACCATGTATACCACCGTGGAACAAAGAACAACGCTGTTGTATGGCTGGAAGATACTGTTAAGGCCGATGGATTAAGCAATAACTTCTCGAAAGTATACCGTTACCTGATCAACTCCAAGCTGATCACCAACAAAACATTAAAAGAATCTTTGATCATTGCGGATAACCGCGAAAATGAAGGATTGAACTTCTCACAGAAGAATAAAAAAGATATCACTGATTTGCTTCGCATCAATGAAGAGATCAAAAGCATTAAGGCGGTACGTACCGACTTCCTTGATTTCAGGGAATTGGTAAAGATGCATAACTCCAAAACAACCATTGTAAGTGAATTGCTGTATGCTTTCAATACCGCATACACCGCAGCGATTCCTGAATTGGAGATTTCATCGGTTGAACGCGGGCGCCACATTGCTGCCATCCATAACGAGATCAACGAAATCTTAAAACCGAAAGAGCTGAATTACGCTTCTTACATCGGAGAGAAAAATGCGGAAATTAAAAACAAGACCAATTACCTGAACGAAAA
>DASWNK010000118.1:0-4054 GCA_036399275.1 Bacteroidia bacterium
CTTGCAACCAGGAAAACCACTATTAACAAAATTATTGTTCCCGCAATGGCAATCAGCATGAAACGCTTGTAGCGCTCCTGCACCAATTCTTCTTTCAGCTTTGCTTCTTTCTGCTGGCTCTCGAATTGATAGTTGAGTTCCATCTCCGTGATCTTTTGGGCATTGTTGCTGTTGTAAACCGAGTCGCTGAATTGTTTATAAAGTCTGTAGTGGTCGAAGGCTTTTTCATAATCCTTTTTTTCTTCATACAACCTGGAGAGATTAAAATGTATTTCAATCAGATCATCCAGCGATTGCATTTCGATGGCCATGGGCAATGATTTATTAAAATATTCCAAGGCCTTATCATATTGCTTTGTATTCAGATAATCAATACCGAGGGCGCTATAGCAAATTGTCAATCCCTGCTTATCACTAATTTCATCAAATATCTTTACGGCTTCCAACTGAAGGTCCATTGCTCTCTCCATCTCTCCCATATCGGCATATACATTTCCCATATTGCCGAGTACACCCGCATAAGTATTTTTACTTCCATGAGTTGAGCAATAATCTTTCACCTTTTGGTACATCTTCAGAGCAGAAATGTATTGCTTATTGTAATAATGATTGTTGGCAATATACGTGTAGACGCTTATGAGCATGGAAGTATCCTGCATGTCTTCCGCCAGTGCAGCGGCCTTTCCTAAATATTCCAGTCCAAGGTTGTTATTGATCCCATCCGAATACAAGGCTCCGATGAATATGGTCACCTCCACGATCAGTTTCCTGTTGTTCAGACTTTTTGCCATGCCCAATGCCACCTGATAATACTCCAGGGCTTTAGTATTGTTCCCCAGATTTTCATAACAACGGCCTATGTATAAATTATTATCACAAAGCTGATCCTGTTTATTTACTTCTTTAGAAAGAACGTTTGATTTCTGATAATGCTCTATGGAGGATCTAAAATCGCCTAGTGCAAGGCTGTTCATACCCATGAAGCTATACGCATCGGCGGCATCTTCCTTTAAGCTATTTTCCAGCAGCCGGGGAACTATAGTTTCTAAATCGCGATTCGCTTCAGCACTCTTTCCTCCATTGCTTTGCAGAATCGCCTTAAGGAATTCGGCTCTTGCAGAAAATAAAGGTGTGTTCAATTGCGCGCTCAGCTCAACGCATTTTTGACAATAAGTAGTTACATCCGGATTTCGGCGGGATGACATTACCCTTACCAATCGAAAACAGGTATTGAATTTTTCAGCGGGGTCGCTTGCGCTTTCAAATGCCGATTTCAGGCTGTCGATGGAATAGCCGGAAATGCCCTTCGTGGAAAAGGCAAAGCAAAGTAACAGAAGGAAATATATTTTATTTTTCAAGCGCTTGATTAAGGATTCAAAATTACGAATTTATCGGGACTTGCGGTTATCCAACTCATCAGATAACTGCCGCCTCCGATAGTCGCAAAATTCCGGTTGTAGCATCCATTTCGATCGGAAGGCCAACAGGGAGTGTATATTTATTCACGATATGTCCGATCATTGCTCCATAAAAAGCGGGGATTCCAAGCGGTTTTATGTGCTGCTCCAACACTTGTTGCAGCGTAAATGCTTTTTCCGGTTCCTCGGCTTCACATTTCACACATTTCCCGAATATCAATCCGCTGATATTGCCAAGCACGCCCGAAAGCTTTAATTGAGTCAACATTCGATCGATACGGTAGGGTTCTTCACCAGTTTCTTCCAAAAACAAAATTTTGTTTTTCCAATCCGGCAAATATTCCGATCCGATCATGCTTGCAACAACTGCCAGATTTCCGCCAATGAGCATTCCTTTCGCTTGGCCTTCATTGATCGTATAATGTTTGTCGGCATCAATCTCCGGATAAGCATACACTACAGCTTCCTTGTTGATCAGCACGCGTTTAACATAATCCATTGTAAAATCGTTCCAGCCGCTGTTTCCCACAGGCCCATGAAATGTAACCAGCCCGGTTTTAGAACTGATAGCAATGAGCAGAGAAGTGATATCGCTAAATCCCATCAGAATTTTCGGATTGTTCCTGATTATTTCAAAGTTCAGCTTATCGAAGATGCGGGCACATCCCCATCCGCCTTTCATGCAAAAAATGGCTTTTACTTCAGGGTCAAGAAAAAAATTGTTGAGCTCGCTTGCGCGGAATTCATCTGTTCCGGCAAAATAGCCGTACTTCTGCTTCAGTGTTTCGCCCATCTTCACTTTAAAGCCACAGCCTTGCAGAATTAAAATGAATTTTTGCACCAATGCTTCATCCCATACGGCACCTGCAGGAGAACTGATCGCGATGGTATCGCCAGCTTTTAATGCGGCCGGCCTGATCATGTCGGGCACAGGTTTATCGTCCTGCTTTTTTTTAGGGGCGCTTCCAAGAAGAGAAAGTGAAAGCGATGCAAGCCCGGCTGTTGTAATAAATTGTCGCCTGTTTTGTTTCATTGATTAAATCCTGATTCCAATCACCAGCATATCATCTACCTGCTCCAGATCGCCTCTCCAGCCATCGATGGTCTGTTCAAGGATTTCTTTTTGATCTTCAAAAGGTCTTTTATGATTTTCCAGGAGGAGATCCTGAAATTGCTTGTATTTGAATTTTTTTCCTTTCGGTCCGCCGAACTGATCGGCATATCCATCCGTAAAGATATAAATACAATCTCCCTTTTGCAATTCGAATTCATGATTCGTGAATTGTTGCAATTCTTCACCCACAAAAGCGCCTATCGGAAACTTATCGCCGTTGAGTTGAATCACCTCATTATCGCGGATGATCCAAAGCGGATTGTTGGCGCCGGCAAATTCAATTTTCATTTTCGGATAATTGATTGCCACCAGTGCGATGTCCATTCCATCACGCACAGTAGCCTCTTCCGGATCCTGGTTCAGTTTTCGGGAAAGCTGCTTATTGGTTTCATTTAAAATGAGCGCAGGTTTTGCGAGCCCCAACACATTTACTGCCTGGGTTAAAATATTGTGTCCGACAATGCTCATGAATGCTCCGGGAACACCGTGACCTGTGCAATCCACTGCAGCGATCAATGTTTCGTTTCCCCATTTTTCCAGCCAGTAAAAGTCTCCGCTGACAATTGCTTTCGGCTGATAAAATACAAAAGATTCTGTGAAAGCGTTCCTGATTATTACATCCGGCGGGAGAATGGCATACTGTATCCGCTTCGCATAATGAATACTATCCGTAATGTCTTTGTTTTTACCATCGATCTCCGAATAAGCCACTTGCAATTTTTCCTTTTCTTCCGACAATTCACTTGTTCTGATGGCAACCTGTGCTTCCAGCAGGCTTTGCGATTGGCGTAAGCTTCTTTCACGCATTTTTATCATCAGGAAAATAGAGCTAAGCCCGATAATAATCAGGAAAATGAAAAACCATGGCCTTTTCCAATACGGAGGAATGATCTCAAAAGAAAAAGAGATGGGTGCTGCGTTCCATACTCCATCGGCATTTGCTGCTTTGAGTAAAAAAGTATATTTCCCCGCCGATAGGTTGGAGTAGGTCGCGCTCGTTTCCTTTCCTTCCGGAAGCCAGTCTTTATCGAAACCTTCCAGCATGAATTTATATTTCACCAGGTCGGGACCGGTTTGAGAAATACCAAGGAAATCGAAGGTGACGTGATTTTTATTGTAAGGCAATTTTAAATTTTGCGGTAAGCCGTACAACATGTTGTCGGCAAATTTTTTCAGATCAACTTTTTCCAGGAACAAACGAATGGCAGAAATCTGAACTTTTGGAGGAACAGGATTTGTTTTTTCTTCGCTCGGATCATAGATTGTTATTCCGCCGATCGTACCAATCCAAAGCTTTCCGCTGATGTCGCGGTAAAAAGAATTCTGGTTGCATTCTACCCCGATAAAGCCATCTTCCTTCCCGTAATGCTTGAGGCTGATCGCTTTTTGGTTGACAAATTTATTCAGGTCCAGCTTATCAATCCCGTTGTTTGTTCCCATCCACAAATTTCCATCTTCATCGGATTGAATATAATAAACCGTATTGGAGCTGAGGCCATCTCTTTCGGTAACGGATTTAAAT
>DASWNK010000119.1:0-7631 GCA_036399275.1 Bacteroidia bacterium
AATCCCTGTCCGTTTTACACAGAACAGGGATTTAAATTGAAATATAAAAATATTATTTATCTAGATCTTCGAAGTTAACATCAGAGAAGCTGTCTGTTTTCGGAGTAGGAGCAGCAGCCGATACATATGGCTCATCTGGTCTGGATTCAATCACAGGAGATATGGACTTGATATGGGCAACCGCTTCGTTCAGGCCTTCCGCAAATTTTTCAAAATCTTCTTTATACAAAAACAGTTTGTGTTTTTCGTAGAAGAACTTCCCGTCATCCCCAAAGCGCTTTTTGCTTTCGGTGATTGTTAGGTAGTAATCATTCCCTTTTGTGCTTTTCACATCAAAGAAATATGTTCTTTTACCTGCTCTAACAGATTTCGAGAAAATTTCTTCTCTGTCCATACCGTTTTTTTCAAATCCTTCTTCCATCGTGGTTAATGTATAGTTTAACGTTATTTAATTACATGCTTGGCAAATGTTTACAAAAATAATTGCTAAAACAAGGCTTGTTAATAACTTTTGAAAGCTTGTTGACTAGAGGGAAACGGCCCAATACAGTTAGGTCCGACACAAATCAGGACTTAAGCTCCTCTTCCAGGAGTTGCATTTTATGCAATTCGAAGTAGACTCCATGCTTTTCGAGGAGTTGCTGATGGGTACCACTTTCAACAATCTCGCCTCTGTCCAGCACAATTATATTGTCGGCATTTTTTACCGTGGAGATCCTATGGCTGATGATGAGCGAGGTTTTGTTCATCATCACTTTTTTCAAGTTGTTTAGGATCTCTTCCTCTGTTTCGGTATCTACTGCTGAAAGGCAGTCGTCAAAGATCATGATCTGCGGTTTCTTGATAATGGCCCTGGCAATGGAAATTCGTTGCTTTTGTCCCCCCGATAAAGTAATTCCCCTTTCTCCTACAACCGTTTCAAACTGTTCTTTAAAGGCAATGATATTTGAATAGATGGCTGCATCCTTTGCCGCCTGGATAATGCTTTCTTTCTTTTGTTCCTCTTCATCAATGCTAAAAGCGATATTATGGCTGATGGTATCTGAAAAAAGGATCACTTCCTGAGGAGCATATCCGATTTGGCTTCTGAGGGCCGATTGATTGTGTTCTTTAATATCCTTCCGGTCGATCAGCAATGAACCGGATTCTACGTCATACAAGCGGCAGATGAGGTTGGCTATGGTAGATTTGCCCGAACCTGTCCGACCGATAATGGCCAATGAGCTGCCACGTTTAATACGAAATGAAACATTCTTTAAAGCGGTAATTCCAGAATCCGGGTAAGTAAAGCTTACTTCTTTAAATTCGATATCGCCGCTTATTTTTTCAGTAGAGGTGGAGCTGCTCGTGATTCCAGGCTTGGTTTGCAGAAACTCATTGATCCTCGTTTGAGAGGCTGCTGCGCGCTGGATTAACGATGTTACCCATCCAAGTGAAGCGATGGGCCAGGTGAGCCTGCTCACATACACCACAAACTCTGCGATGTTTCCATAACTGATCTTTCCGGCAATGGCTTGTGAGCCTCCCACATAAATCGTAAAAATGGTGCTTAGTCCGATCAGCAGGATCATAAAAGGCTGAAACAGCGCTTCGACTTTCACAAGGCCCATTGTTCTGTTCTGGTAAGCAGCGCTGTGCATCTCAAAATCATTGCTGAAATGCTCCTCCCTTCCATATGCTTTTAATACCCTGATGCCTGAAAAAGCCTCTTGTGTCTGAGTGGTAATATTAGAAAGCTGCTCCTGCACTTTGGTGCTTTTTTTACTGATGGTATTGCTTACGTAATAGATCGAAATGGCCAGAAACGGTAATGGAATGAGAACAAACAAGGTGAGTTTTGCATCTACATCGATCATCTTACCAATAGTAAACAGGAACAGGAAAGAAGTGTTGAGAATATACATGATCGCCGGGCCAATATACATCCGTACACGGCCAACATCCTCACTGATTCGGTTCATCATGTCGCCGGTATTGTTCCTTTTGTAGAAAGCGGTGTCCAGCTTTTGATAATGCTCGTAGATCTCATTCTTGAGGTCGTATTCGATCTTTCTGGACATCACAATAATGGTTTGCCGCATCAGAAAGAGGAAAACCCCGCTCAGGAAGGCGTAGCCGAGCAAATACATGCCGTAGATGAATAGCTGATGATAAATGTCGTCGAGAGGGATATGTTTTTTTACATCAGCGCTCAGATAGTCGATGGTATAACGAACATAGGGAATTGAATTTACCGCAAAATAGTTGGAAATTCCAACAAAAACAACGCCCAGCAGCAATCGGTAACGGTATTTGAAAAGATATTTATTGATATGTTTTAAGGAACCCAAAATGCTTTAATGTTTTATATCAAGATAAACCGTAAATTGAACTGTTAAATGGACCCATCGGTCTGTTTATTTTGCGCACTCGGAAAATAAATATAATTTTGCGGTCGGTTAACAAACAAGCACCATTTGAAGTGCTCTCAAAAGTACTCAAAAAATAAAGATTCAATCTGCAATTTCATAAACAAAAAAGTATGATAGAAGTTCAGGATATTAAAAAATCACCGTTGGCTGAGAACCCGGTGATTGCTCAGATGATAATGAACAATCATGAGCAGGTTGTATTTTGTAATGATAATGATACGGGCTTAAAAGCGATCATCGCTATTCACAATACGACGCTTGGCCCTAGCCTTGGCGGAACGCGCATGTGGGCTTATAACAATGAAATGGAAGCGCTAACAGATGTGTTGCGCCTTTCGAGAGGGATGACATACAAGTCGTCGGTTGCAGGTCTGAACCTGGGTGGAGGAAAAGCGGTGATCATCGGTGATTCCAAAACACAAAAGAATGAAGCATTGATGCGTAGATTCGGAAAGTTTGTGAACAGCCTGTCGGGAAAATACATTACAGCAGAAGATGTGGGTGTGAGTACTAAAGACATGGAATACATTAAAATGGAAACGGATTTTGTAAGCGGCTTGCCTGTAAACATGGGTGGCAGCGGCGATCCTTCTCCTGTTACAGCCTATGGTGTTTATTTATCCATGAAAGCATCGGCAAAGGAAAAATGGGGCAACGACAGCCTCTCCGGGAAAAAAGTGGTGGTGCAGGGAATCGGACATGTTGGAGAGAGCCTGGTAATGCATTTAATAAAAGAAGGCGCGAAAGTGTCCATTTTTGATATCAACGAAGAGCGTTTAAAAATTGTAGCGAAAGAAAGCGGCGCTGAAGTAATAACCGATGCGAGCAAAATTTACGACATGGACATGGATATTTACGCTCCATGTGCTTTAGGTGCAACGGTTAATACCGATACCCTGAATCGTTTAAAATGCGCCATTATTTGTGGAGCAGCCAATAACCAGCTGGCGGATGAGAACGTTCATGGTAAAATGATGCTGGAAAAGAATATTTTGTATGCGCCGGATTTTGTAGTGAACGCAGGAGGTATCATCAATGTGTTTTATGAACTGGAAGGTTACAACCGCGAACGTGCCATGGCACATGCCGAAAAAATATACGATACTACGTTGAATATTTTTAAAATTGCAAAAGAACAGAACATCCCAACATATATGGCTGCCAACCGCCTTGCTGAAAAACGCATTTCGGACATCGGTAAAATGAAAATAAGTTTTTAGAAGTATAGAATCCACAAGTAAGCAGTATACATCGTTATTTGATATGTTAAACAGAAGATATTTACGAATTAAAGTGATGCAGGCATTGTACGGTTTTTTTCAATCCGATACAAAAGACCTGGCAAGAGGTGAGCGTGATCTGTTTACAGGAATCGACAAGATCTATGATCTTTTTATTTACCAATTGGCATTTCTCATTGAAATGAAGCATGTGGCAACCGTATTGATGGAAGATGCCAAAACAAAAAGGCTGCCGACTCCGGAGGACCTTGAGCCTAACCTCAAATTTATTGAGAATAAATTCATTATTCAGCTGGAAGAAAATATTCATGTAAAGCGTGAAATGAACAATCGCAAGATCAGCTGGAACAACGAATTTGAACTGGTAAAGAAGGTTTTTAATACGCTGAAGGTTAGCCCGGTATTCGAAAAATACATGAAGGTGGATGATGATTCGTACAATACGCATCGGAATTTTATTCTTGAAATGTTCAAGGAGTTTGTTGCTGATTTTGAATTACTGAACCACTTGTATGAGGAAAAAAATCTGCACTGGGGGGATGATATTTACATCGTTAATCCAATGATCGTAAAAATGATCGAAGGCTATAAGGAGAATGCAAGCCCTGACCAGGCTTTAATGACTTTATACAAGGATAGGGAAGAGGATGAGCAGTTTGTTAAGGACCTGTTCCGACAAACGGCTTTGAACAATGATGAGATCGAAAAGATGATCGGCGATAAAACAAAGAACTGGGAAGTGGAGCGTATTGCCATGGTGGATGTATTGTTGATGAAAATGGCCATTACGGAGATTCTTCATTTTTCAAGCATACCTGTTAAGGTTACGTTGAATGAATTTATTGAAATCTCAAAGATGTATAGTACTCCGAAAAGTAAAATCTTCATCAACGGGATTCTGGATAAAATTGTTGCTGATCTGAAAGCCGGCGACAAGCTGAATAAAACGGGCAGGGGATTGATGGAGTAAATTAGTATCAGGACATAAGTAGCAAGTATCAAGACATTAGAATCAAGACACAAGTATCAAGACATAAGATTTAGAAATCATGAAAACACAGTTTTTAGCAATTGCATTTTGCCTGGCGCTTGTTTCCTGCGGACAACAAAAAACGGAAGATTCGGCAATTTCCACAGATGTGATCAACATTCCGGCCACGGCATCCGGAAAGCCAGCCGTGCCGGGAACAGCACCTGTAATGACCTTTGCCGAAGAAAAACATGATTTCGGAAAGATCACACAGGGAGAAGTTGTTTCTCATTCGTTTGTTTTTAAAAATACAGGAGGTTCTGATCTCGTTATTTCAGCTGCAACCGGAAGCTGCGGATGTACTGTCCCTTCTTATCCAAAAGAAGCAATTAAACCAGGGCAGGATGCAAAAATTGATGTAAAATTCGACAGCGGTGGAAAATCAGGATTGGTGCAGAAAACGATAACCCTGGTCACCAATTGTACACCCAGCACAAAAGTACTGACCATTTCCTCAACTGTTAATGTTCCGGAAGAGGACTAATAAGTTTTTCAATTTAATACTATTCAATAATCATTTAATTTAATCAAACAATTTTAAAACAATTAATTATGCAAGAGATAATGAAGTTTTTCCCATTGATTTTAATCATCGTGGTATTTTATTTTTTTATGATCCGTCCTCAGTTGAAAAAATCAAAGGATCAGAAAA
Source organism: Bacteroidia bacterium (assembly GCA_036399275.1). GTDB lineage: Bacteria > Bacteroidota > Bacteroidia > 2-12-FULL-35-15 > 2-12-FULL-35-15 > 2-12-FULL-35-15. Next base: position 5,335 of record DASWNK010000119.1, read on the forward strand.
AATTCCGTGAAAACATTAAAGTGGGTGATAAGATCATCACAATTGGTGGTATTCATGGTAAGATCTCGGATATTCAAGAAACGACTTTTATGATAACCGTAGAAGGTGGAGTAAAGTTAAAAATCGAAAAAAGTGCCATCTCAATGGATGCTTCAAGCCTGATTGGCACTGAACAAAAATAATCATGGGATAATAATTTTTAAAAGCGTTGAACTATCGCTGTTCAACGCTTTTTCTTTTTAAATTTGTGCTGTAACCATGTAAATCGAGATCCTTGCTATTTAAAAGTAAAACAAAACCCGGTTCTAAAGAAGCAATTCGTTTAAACAGGCGAATGATCACTTTCTTGTTCTGTGTCCTTCTCTCCGTTTTTTTCTGGCTACTCATGTCGCTTTCCAAGAACTACGTGATCACAGCCAGCTTTCCCGTAAAATACGTCAATCTCCCGGAGGATAAAATCATTGCGAATCATCTGCCCGAAACCATCGATCTTGAATTGAAATCCACCGGCTTTAATCTATTGATGTATAAAATTAAAGCGCAAAAAGAAACTATTTTGCTGGATATTCAGGATGCACGCCGACTGCCCGCTAAAAACCATTTTTATATTCCCTGTAATGAACATTTGAACAAAATCACTTCTCAGTTTAATTCCGCGATTGAAATAATAAAAATGAAACCCGATACAGTATTTATTAATTATAATAAAAAACAGAGTAAAGAAGTGCCGGTAAAAGTGAACCTCTTCGTCGATTTCGATGAGCAATACCAGCAAACCGATTCGGTTATTGTTGATCCTGAATATATTACTGTTTCCGGGCCTGCAGATGCCTTGGATAGTATCAGCTATGTTGAAACGGTTCCGGCATCGGCAAAAAAAATTTCTGCCCCCTTGGCTTTAAAGCTGGAGATCAAAAAATTTACAGATGATAAACAAATAGAGCTATCACATAATGCCGTGGAAGTAAAAATGAATGTGACGAAGTTTACCGAAGCGGTAATGGAATTGCCTGTGGAGGTGGAAAACCTGCCACGCGGCTACAACCTGAAAACCTTTCCGGATAAAGTATCGGTAAAGTACCAGGTTGCATTCGATAATTATGGGAAGATCAATGCGCTTGATTTTAGAGCCATTGTGGATTATAATAAAATTGAGCCGGGAAGCAACAAGCTGAAAGTACAGTTGGTAAAAGTACCTCCCCAGGTGCGTTCTGTAAAGCTCAACACCGACAAGGTAGAATATATTATCAGAAAATAATGCTGAAAATCGGTATCACAGGCGGAATTGGAAGTGGGAAAAGCACTGTTTGCAGAGTGTTCGAACTACTGGGCATTCCTGTATATTATGCCGATACAGAATCAAAAAAACTACTGAGTGATGCCATTGTAAAAGCCGCTATCCTAAAGCTGTTTGGCAACTCCGTCCTTGATGAGCAAAAAAACATAGATCGTAGAAAAATAGCGGCACAGGTATTCAATGATACAGCAGCGCTGGAAAACCTGAATGCGATTCTTCATCCGGCAGTAGGAATTCATTTCGAGAACTGGCTAAAAAAGCAGCACAGTCCTTATGTCATAAAGGAAGCGGCTATTTTATTTGAAAGCGGGGCTTATAAACAGGTCGATCAGGTAATAGCAGTAACCGCTCCTTTGGAATTGAAGCTCAAACGCACGATAAACCGCGATAAGGTCAGCAGGGAAGAGGTACTTCAGCGAATGAACCACCAAATGAGTGATGAAGAAAAGATCAAGCGCTCACAATTCGTGATTAATAATGATGAGAAGGAGCTTCTTATTCCCCAGGTGCTGGAAATTCACTATAAATTGCTTCCCGGATAAATAATTTTGCCCATCTCCGAATACTTTACTACTTTCGGATATAATTAAAAAAATAATTTATGGAAAATCAAGGTACTCCTCCCAATCAGGAAAATGTAAATCAACAGTTTAATCAGCAATTCGGACAGCCTTTTGGGCAGCCCCCAATACCTAACTCAACAGCAGTACTGGTTTTAGGGATTTTATCCATAGTTGGTTGTTATTGTCTTGGAATCGTTGGCTTAATCTGCGGTATAATCGCTTTGGTCCTGGCTTCAAAAGCCATGAAATTAGAAAAGGAAAATCCAAATGCCTATTCTATTACTTCCATCAAAAATATGAAAGCAGGCCGGGTGTGTGCAATCATCGGCACCTGCATTTCGTCGTTGTATTTTATATTCTGGATCATTTATGCGCTTGTTCTTGGAGCTGCAATTACAATGATGCCTTTCGGCCGATATTAATAGGATTTTAAATTT
>DASWNK010000120.1:0-15905 GCA_036399275.1 Bacteroidia bacterium
TTCCTTCCCTGTTCATTGACGCACCTAAAGATGCATCAATAATTTGAAACACCTTATTATCCTCATTAATGCCCATTTCCCGATAGATCGCAAAACAGGCTTTCACTTCTTCAGCGTCGATCTCAGAGCCGGGAGTAGGCAGCAACCATAGGATTCCGGCTTCATCAAACCAAATCTCCGATAATTGTGTTTTATGCGATTTCAACGCGGGTTCCATAAATAAGCTGTTTAGCGCCTATAAATTTATTCCAAAAAAGCCAGCCGGCAAAAATATCAAAGGCTTTTTATTTTGGCCCTGGCAAAAATATTGAGATGTGTAAGAGTTGAATAAGTATTAATTTAATAAATGACGCGCTATTCAATGCTTTTGTTATTTTTGCGCCCTTAACACACCAATTATGGAAAAAGACTTACTAGTAAAAAAATCAACATTATCTGGAGCAGGCAAAGGTCTGTTCACAAAACGCGATATCAAAAAAGGAGAACGGATTGTTGAATACCTCGGGGAAATAATTACCGAAGGAGAATTAAACCGCAGAGCTGAAAAGAACGATTACGGTTATTCTTTTTACATCAATAAAAGAAGAGTGATCGATGCTTTTTATTTTCCTGAAGCATTGGCCCGCTATGCAAATGATGCAAAAGGTCTTACCCGGATTCCCGGATTAAGAAACAATTGCTGCTATGAAATATACAATCACAAGGCCTATATCCAGGCGGAAAGAAATATCAAAGCGGGCGAAGAAATTTTTGTTGGCTACGGTAGCGAATATTGGAGCGACATCCGTTACAATGTAAAACTCGAAAAAGAAAAGCAAGCAGCGAAGAAAAAAGAAAAAAAAGGCGGGAAGAAAAAAGCTAAATAAATTTCATATATTTTTATGATCCATTGGCCGTACTTTTAATCAAAAGTACGGCCTTGCTATTGTTTACAACTTGCGTGGCAAAATTGGAAATCAGTAATTATCAATAAATCGAATCTGCCGCTCCTAACTATACACTTCTTTTTTACTTGACTTCAATGTGTTCATCAACAAGGATGCGATGGTCATTGGTCCAACTCCGCCGGGAACGGGAGTAATAAAAGAAGCCTTTGCCGCTACTTCATCGTATTTTACATCTCCCAGCAATTTAAAGCCGCTTTTTGTTTGATCGGATGTAACGCGGGTAATGCCGACATCAATCACCACTACTCCATCTTTCACCATATCGGCAGTAAGAAACTCGGGCTTGCCCAAGGCGATAATTATAATATCCGCTTTGAGCGTGAACTCTTTCAAATTGGTAGTACGACTGTGACACAAGGATACAGTACAGTTCCCCGGATTCGTATTTCTCGCCATTAAGATGCTCATGGGTGAACCAACAATGTGGCTTCGACCAATCACGACACAATGTTTCCCTGCTGTTTCAATTTTGTAACGCTCCAACAATTGCATTATTCCATATGGCGTTGCGGGAAGATAAGTCGGTAAATTCAGGGCCATGCGGCCGATATTCTGAGGGTGGAAACCATCTACATCCTTTTGAGGAGCGATGGCTTCCACGATATTGTGTTCGTTAATGTGTTTTGGAAGTGGCAGCTGAACGATGTAACCGTCAATGTCTGCATCACTGTTCAAACCCTGAACAATGTATAAAAGCTCTTGTTCAGTCGTTTCAGCTGATAAGCGAACCAAGGTAGATTTAAAGCCGATCTTTTCACAGGCTTTTACTTTCGCGCCAACGTATGTTTCGCTGGCGCCGTCGTTTCCAACCAGGATAGCCGCCAAATGAGGAATTTTGCCATTCGCCGCTTTGATACTTTTCACTTCTAGAGCAATTTCTTCCTGTATTTGCTGGGAGATCAGCTTACCGTCTATAATCATACTATTCGTTCACTTGTTTATTGGTTCACTGGTTCATTGGTACTATTACTCTTTCTACGCATTAATAAAAAATTCGTGCATCACACATTGCAAACCAATGAACTAATGAACGAGTAAACCATTGAACCAGACTATCGCCCCATCCCCGGCATGTTCTTCATCTGCTGCATCATCTTCGCCATGTTTTCTTTATTGCCCATCATCTTCATCATTTTGCGGGTATCATCAAACTGCTTAACCAGTCTGTTCACATCCTGTATCGTGGTCCCGCTGCCTTTCGCAATACGGTCTCTTCTTTTACCGGTCAATGAATCCGGATTCTCCCGCTCGAAAGGAGTCATGGAATGAATGATTGCTTCAATGCTGGTAAAGGCATTATCGTCAATGTCTACATTCTTCAAGGCCTTACCAACACCGGGAATCATACCTACGAGGTCCTTGATGTTTCCCATTTTTTTGATTTGCTGAAGCTGGGATAAAAAGTCGTTGAACGTAAACTGGTTCTTCGCAATTTTCTTTTGAAGCTTGCGGGCTTCTTCTACATCGTATTGTTCCTGGGCGCGCTCCACAAGGGTAACCACATCGCCCATTCCAAGGATACGGTCCGCCATACGGCTTGGATGGAATACATCGATGGCATCCATTTTTTCGCCTGTACCAACAAATTTTATCGGTTTGCTTACTACCGAAAGAATCGATAAAGCTGCTCCACCGCGGGTATCGCCATCTAATTTAGTCAATACAACACCATCAAAATTCAGGCGCTCATTAAATGTCTTTGCCGTGTTTACAGCATCCTGGCCGGTCATGGAATCCACCACAAATAAGATCTCATCCGGTTTAACAGCATCTCTCACTGCAGCGATCTCATTCATCATCTGCTCATCAATCGCTAAGCGACCCGCAGTATCAATAATAACTACAGAGTTCCCATTTGATTTGGCATGTGCAATTCCTTTCTGTGCAATGGAAACTGCATCTTTATTTTCTCTGTCGGAAAACACATCCACCCCAATCTGCTCACCCAATACATGTAGCTGATCGATCGCAGCCGGACGATAGATATCACAAGCCACCAACAAAGGTTTTTTACCTCTTTTGGTTTTCAAATGGTTGGCTAATTTTCCGGAAAAAGTGGTTTTACCGGAACCTTGCAAACCGCTCATTAAAATAACGGTTGGATTACCGGTCAGCTTTATATCTGTGCTGGCTCCGCCCATGAGGGCAGTCAGCTCATCGTGTGTGATCTTAGTAAGCAATTGCCCCGGAGAAATGGAGGTCATTACATTCTGACCAAGGGCCTTTTCTTTTACCGTATCGGTAAATTGTTTTGCTACTTTATAGTTAACATCGGCGTCCAGCAAAGCTTTACGAATTTCCTTGATGGTTTCCGAAACGTTTATTTCGGTGATTTTCCCCTGGCCTTTCAGTACTTTAAAGGCTCTTTCTAATTTGTCACTTAAACTGTCAAACATGATTTTATTATTTTAATTTTTTGAGAATGCGAATTTAATGATTTTTGAGGAGAAACCGTAAATAAAAATCGACCCATAATGGTCGCTGAAAACAGCTGTTAAGCAAAGCGAAAAGAGAATTTCATACCAGGTATATCCTAAGAATACTTTCCACCTTTCTCAAATCAAAAAAGGAGCATATCAGTTGATATGCTCCTTTCGGTTTTAGAGAATTAGTAATTTTAGAATTCCTGCTGATTATTTTTTCTTACTGCACTTCAGCAAGCTCTGGCTCACGCCTATCTGGTCGATCTGTTCTACCACATCAAAACCAGCCGCAGTAACACATCTCATAAATACTTCAGAGTTATACATCTGGCTGTTACCATTGGCAATCGCTGTAAAATACAAGGATGTTTGCTGTAAGGAGAAGGCGGCAGCTTCAAAGCGTTGGCGATCCCAGAAAGGCTCCAGGATATATACAAAGCCATCGTCATTTATTGCTTCATGGCAACGGCTCAAAATGGAAATGATCTCCTTTTCGGAAAAACAATCCAGGAACTGGCTCATCCAAATGGCATCATAGCCTTTAGGAAGCTTTTGTGTTTCATCCAGGATATTGGTTCCATGGAAAGATAAACGATCCGACAAGCCATGCTTCTCGATGTTTGCTTTTGCCATGTTCACTTGCCCGGGTAAATCCACAATGGTTACCTGCACATCTTTATCATATTTCGCGCAAGCGATCGACCATTTACCGGTGTTTCCACCAATGTCGAGTAATTTTTTCGGTTTGTTTTTAAAGACCAGGGGCAATACCAAAGGAAATGCATCATCGGAATAGTAATGATCAAACCCAAACCATGATTTCTGAACATATCCTGGAAGATGCGCCAATGCTTCATAAACGGTTTTCCATTCACCGAACACTTTCAAGCCTTCCGGTTTTTCATTCTTTATGGATTCATCTAAATTATAAAGCCCCTTGTAACAAACATCCTGAACAAAATCCATGTTGACGCGGGTCATCTGATCATTTAAAAGAAAATGACCTGTTTTAGTCAGTGTATACTTTTTATCATTTTCCAGAACAATGCCACTTCCTAAACCTGATTCAAGCAATACACGTACACCATAATGCGACAGACCTATCTTTTCAGAAATTCCTTCGAGGGTTAGTCCCTTTTTTCCTGAATCCTGAATGGCCTGTAAAATACCATTGTCACGCATAACGCGCGCTGCCTGAAACACAATGGGTGCATGTGCAATCCACTGAGCATATTCAATCGCCTGTAAAGCTGTTCTTGTGTCCTTCTTAAAAAAATCCATAGAGAATGTGTTTTTGCAAATTTCATCAAAGATAGGATTTGCATTTAAACTAGGAAATCCTGGAGCCTGTTTTCTACAATATTACTTGTAAATCTCTTTTTCGATAATAGCAGATGCCGTACAAAAAAAGTAAATTAGTGGCATGAAAAGTCTGATCATTTTTCTTATCACTTGGTGTTCCTCGTTGTTTTGCTTAGCGCAGAAAATCGAGCTGAAAGGGAATTACCAGGGGACAAATTTGTATATACAAAACCCTTCCGACGGCACAGAAACGGGGTTCTGTACGCAAAAAATTCTGGTAAACGGAAAGGAGATTCCTTTCGAAAATACTTCTGCATTTGAATTACGACTGGATTCTTTAAACTATCAGACTGGCGACTCTTTACTGATTGAGATATTCCACAAGCCCGATTGCAAACCGAAGGTCATTACTTCTAATGCTCATCCGAAAAGACCCTTTGAGCTCGTTTCTATTTCTATCGATACGCTTGCTGTTCTGCACTGGACAACAAAAAAAGAGCCCGCCAAATTTCAATACATTGTGGAACAATTCCGCTGGAATAAATGGATCAAAATAGGAGAAGTGGATGCAAAGGGAGAGATACAAGAAAACGTATATTCTTTTCAAACGGCTCCTCATTCCGGAAAGAATCTTTTCCGCATAAAGCAATTAGATTACCGGAATGCAACCACGCCTTCGGGATCTGTTGAGTTTCAGTCGATGGAATTAAATGTTAAGATAATCACTGATCCGTATAAACTGGGTGATGAGCTTCGGTTTAACAAGAAAACAATGTTTGAGCTCTACGATAAAAATGGAAATGTGATCCGAAGAGGAGCAGACAATAAAATAGATCTCAAAGGTTTAGAAAAAGGCACTTATTATCTGAATTACGATAACACGATGACAGATGTGATTAAATTCTGGTAGCCTACTTCAAATCAAACAAGCTATTCACACCGGCAGTCCGCTCGACCGTAAACCCTTCGGCATAATCGTACCCTGCATCACGGCCGAATACGCTCATCTTTCCTTTCACCAGCTCAAAGAAATTTTTAACCGTAATAGGAGATTCCGGTTCTTTCGATTCCGGATCATAAAATTGTGATTTGAAAGCGTGGATGGCTTCCATTTTTTTATCAACAAAAGGGGTCACATCCACCACAAAATCGGGTTTCAATTGACGGTCCTGCACATAATGATAAATGGCTTTTGGTCGCCAGACAATTTGTTTAAATCCATCGTAGGCTGTTTCTACTTTAATCAGCCCACTGTAAAAACAAGCTTCAGAGATCAATTTCGCCGCTCTTCCGTGGTCGGGATGGCGATCCGAAACAGCATTGCAAAGTACAATTTCAGGCTGATACTCTCTTATTTTTTTGATGATGGCAATCTGATGTTCTTTGTCATTCTTAAAAAAACCATCTGCCATCTTTAAATTATCACGTACCGTGATTCCTAATATTTTTGCCGCATTGGCTGCTTCTATCAGTCGCAATTCTGCACTTCCTCTTGTTCCCAGCTCACCTGCCGTAAGATCCAGTATGCCGCACTTTTTGCCCATGGCAAGATGCTTCAGCAATGTTCCTGAACAAGACAAATCTACATCATCCGGATGTACGCCAATGGCAAGAATATCTAGTTTATGTTTGGGCTGTAAAGGGCTAAATAAAGAAGAGTCGGCTGTCATTGTTATTTTCCGTTAATCCAGTTCACAATCTTATCACTCATTGGGTTTTCATTGGAATAAGCCACATCCACGAGGTTTCCTTTTTCATCGATCAGATATTTTTGAAAGTTCCATTTAACGGAAGAATCCATTTTGCCGTTCAACGCTTTTTCAGTTAGCCATTTGTAAACAGCATTCATATCATCACCTTTCACATCGATTTTTTCCATCATCTGGAAACTCACGCCATAATTTTTCATGCAAAATTCCTTGATCTCATCATTTGTTCCCGGCTCCTGGCGTCCAAAATTGTTGGCAGGGAAACCGATAATCACAAAATTCTTGTCTTTATAAGCTTTATATAATTTCTCCAGATCTTCGTATTGCGGAGTGTATCCGCATTTGGAAGCCGTATTCACAATCATAATTTTTTTTCCTTTTAGTTCGGAAAAGCTGAATTCCTTGCCATCAATGGTTTTTGCTTTCAGGTCATAAAAGGAAGGATTGCTTTGTTTAACTGTAAAGGCTGCAAGTATCACTACTGTAAGCATTAGAAGGATAATTTTTAGTTTCATAAGGAATCTTGGTTTTAGGGTATCAAATGTACGGAAAACAAACCGGAAACAGTTTTGTTCAGGGAAAAATAATTGGCCATTCATGTTGATTTGAAACTTATCTTTGATGCAAAATGATAGGCAATCAGATCAAATACCTGGTGATAAAGGAGCTGAAGCTCGAAATGCGTAATAAGTATGCGCTGGGCGGTATCCTGTTGTATGTTGTTTCCACCGTGTTTGTGAGCTATTTATCTTTTAGAAAGATCGTTACTCCGGCTACCTGGAATGCGCTGTTCTGGATCATCCTACTTTTTGCTTCCATCAATGCAATTGCCAAAAGCTTTATTAGCGAAACAAAGGGTAAGCTACTCTATTTATATACGATAGCCAGTCCGCAGGCTGTAATCCTTTCAAAGATCATTTATAATTCTTTATTGCTAATGGTATTGTCCGGACTATGTCTGCTCGTGTATACGGTATTTATCGGGAATATTATTCAGGACCTCCCCCTTTTCCTGCTTACATTGTTATTGGGCAGCTTTGGTTTCTCTTCTCTGCTTACCATGGTTTCAGCCATCGCCTCGAAAGCGAATAACAACTTTACCTTAATGGCTATCTTAAGCTTTCCTATCATCATTCCTCTATTAATGGTTCTGATTAAACTGTCGAAAAATGCCATTGATGGATTGGAGCGCTGGGACCTGAATTATTTGCTTGTTTTACTGTTTCTAAATGTAATAATTATCGCATTGTCTTATGTATTATTTCGCTACCTTTGGCGCGATTAACAAGCAAAGCCTGTCTTATTTATTTGAGTTCGATCAGCAAAATTAAAAACGGCATGTAGCACATAATTTTTTTGTGCTTTTTAAATATAATAAAATGAAAAAGAATTGGTGGAAAATAATTGCTGTATTATTGGTTTTGCATACCGTAATTGCCGGCTTTATGATTCCCGTTCCTGCGCTGAATATTTTGCATGAATCAATCAGAAATCTTTATTTCCATGTTCCGATGTGGTTTGCTATGATGACCATCCTGTTTGTTTCCCTTTGGCAGAGCATTAAATATCTTAGCAAATCAAATATCCAGAGTGATCTTATCGCTACTCAAGCTGCGCAGACGGGAATGTTAGCAGGAACTTTGGGGTTGATAACCGGGTCTGTATGGGCAAAATACACCTGGGGAGCCTGGTGGGTAGCTGATCCGAAATTGAATGGTGCAGCCATTACTATGCTGATCTACCTTGCTTATTTTATATTGAGAGGCTCTATTGATGAAGAACAGAAACGTGCCCGCATTGCTGCAGTATATAACATCTTTGCTTATGTATTGCTGATCGTTTTCTTAATGATCCTTCCGCGGATGACGGATTCATTGCATCCGGGAAACGGCGGCAACCCCGGTTTTGGTGGATATGATCTTGATAATAATATGAAAATGGTATTCTATCCTGCTGTCATCGGATGGATCTTGTTATTTGTATGGATATTTACACTGAAAGTAAGATTTGAAAAATTAAAAAGAAAACAATTGTTCAATGAATAATCTATTTAAAAAAGTAACGTTTTTGTTTGCAATGCTTGTTGTTTCTCAAACTTCATTTGCGCAGGACAATGCATCCGTTGAAATGGCAACCGGCCTTTATCAATCCGGAAAGATCTATGTGGTTGTGGCAGTAATGTCAGTAATTTTTCTTGGGATTGCCGGCTATCTGGTGATGCTGGACAGAAAGATCAGTAAGCTGGAGAAGAAATAGTTAGGAGTTGGGAGTTAGGGGAAGTACTTTAATGCACAGAAACACATACAGATTCGTAATTCGGTCCCAAATGGCTATCGGGATCGTAATTCGCAGAAGAACATCAAATTAAATTAACATGAAAAAAATACACATATTAGGCATCATCATCATCGCAGTAGCGATCGGTGCTATATTCACGACATTGAACAGTACCAGCACCTATGCAAGTTTTACAGAGGCTGCAAATGATCCTGGCAGTGAATTTCACGTTGTAGGAAAACTAAACAAAGAGAAGGAAGCTGTTTATAATCCAAAACTGGATGCAAACGTTTTTACTTTCTACATGCTGGATAATAAAGGAAAAGAATGCAAAGTGGTATTGCATAAAAACAAGCCACAGGATTTTGAGCGTTCAGAACAGATTGTATTGATCGGTAAAATGCAGGGCGAAGAATTTCAGGCATCTGATATTTTAATGAAATGTCCTTCCAAATACAATGAAGGAAGTCCTCAGGAAACAGCACAAAAATAATTGAGCAATTAAGCAGTAAGCAACTTTCACATTGCCTATTGTAAAATTGCCTACTGAATTAATTTAACTATGGAATACATCGGAGAGCATTTAGGAATTGGTAAAATTGGTAATCTGTTTGTCATTCTTTCCTTTGTTTTTGCAATGCTGGCAAGTCTTTCCTATTTCTTTGCAGCAAAGGATAAGGACGATTCCGCCTCCTGGAAACGCATCGCCCGCATAGCATTCCGCATTCATGGCTTAGCGGTAATAGGAATTGTGAGCACGCTCTTTATCATGCTCAGCAATCATTATTTTGAATACGAATATGTTTGGCATCACAGCAACCGCGAAATGCCGATGCGTTATATTTTGTCCTGCTTTTGGGAAGGACAGGAAGGAAGTTTTTTGCTTTGGACCTTCTGGCATGTTGTTCTTGGCCTGATTTTACAACGCTCTGCAAAACACTGGGAAGCGCCTGTAATGGCAACTGTTTCGTTGGTTCAGGTTTTTCTTGCTTCCATGTTATTAGGGATTACAATTTTCGATTATCATATAGGCAGCAATCCGTTCACCGTATTACTGCGGGAACATCCGGATTATTCTGCCATTCCCCTTTTCTCCGATCCGCATTATGCTTCCAACCCAAACTTTGATGGTCGTGGATTAAATCCTTTGCTGCAAAACTATTGGATGACCATCCATCCTCCTACTCTTTTTCTTGGATTTGCTCTAACCGTTGTTCCTTTCGCCTATGCAATTGCAGGTTTATGGAAAAAGCAATTCAACGAATGGCTGAAACCGGCTTTACCCTGGACCTATGCCGGTGTTACTGTTTTGGGTGTCGGGATTTTAATGGGTGGAGCATGGGCGTATGAAGCATTAAGCTTTGGCGGATTCTGGGCCTGGGATCCTGTAGAAAATGCCTCATTGGTACCTTGGTTGACCTTGGTTGGAGCCGCACATTTAATGCTGATCAATCGTAACAAAGGACAATCATTGTTCACTGCTTTCTTTTTGGCCATTCTTTCGTTCATTCTCATCCTCTACTCTACTTACCTTACCCGTAGTGGAATTCTCGGCGAAACCTCCGTACATTCTTTCCCTACAGCTGGCTTGTCCGGTCAATTACTAATGTATTTGTTTTGTTTCCTTATTTTGGGAATAACACTTCTTGTTATCAATTGGAAACATTTCCCTAAAACAATTGAGGAAGAAGGTATCTGGTCGCGTGAATTCTGGATGTTTGTCGGGGCCATTGTATTATTGGTTTCTTCCTTCCAGATCATGTTCTATACATCTATGCCTGTATGGAATAAACTATTCGACATGCACCGCGCACCGCAAAAAGACATCATTGATTTTTACAATAAATGGCAATTGCCCTTTGCTTTTGTAGTAACGTTGCTGATTGCCGTCGGACAATTTTTTAAATACAAAAACACCGACATTAAAGCTTTCCTGAAAAAAATAAGTGTTTCATTTATTATTGCAATAATATTATCTGTATTGCTTGAATATGCTGTAAATTTCAACGACCGGTATTATTCTGTTCTGCTTTTCTCCTCCATATTTGCAGCCGTAGCCAATCTCGATTACATGTTCAGGGTGCTGAAAGGCAATGTAAAAAAAGCCGGCGCTTCCATCGCACACATCGGCTTCGCGTTGGTTTTATTAGGCGCATTGGTCTCCACTTCTAAAAAAGACATTATTTCTCAAAACACTTCAGGTAAGAGTATTGAAAGCCTCGGAGAGAAATTTTCCAATAATGATAACATTCTCCTTACACAAGGCGACACATTGCAAATGGGCAAATATCTTGTAACGTACGTTGGAAGGCGCCAAGAAGGGATCAACATTTATTTTGATGTGGATTATTTTACAGAAAATGAAGCCGGAAAACTGAATAAGGAATTTTCTTTAGCTCCCTTGCTTCAGCTAAATCCACGAATGGGGAATGTCGCTGAGCCGGATACACGCCACTTCCTGACATTTGATGTTTATACGCACATAACCTATGCTGAACTTCTGAACACGAAAGAGAATAAAGAAAGCAAGGACGAATACGCTATAGCAAAAGACTTTACCTTAAAAAAAGGCGATACGATCTTTTCTTCCAATGCGATTATTGTTTTTGATTCGCTCTCCACTTATTTCGACAAGGCTGCTTACAAGATAGATCCGGCCGACATTGCGGTAAAAGCGCATTTCAGCGTACTCGATGTAAAAGAGAAATACCAAGCCGCTCCGGTGTATGTGATCCATAATAACGCCATCCAATCCATTCCTGCTTCTGTTGATCCATTAGGATTAAAATTTAATTTCTGGCAGATCAATCCGGAAGATGGAAAGATCCAGATTTCGTTGCAGGAAAAAAAATCAAATGTTCGCGATTATATCGTAATGCAGGCGATGATCTTTCCTTACATCAACATCCTTTGGATCGGTTGTATTGTAATGGCCATCGGAACTATCATTGCTATTTGGGAACGCGTAAAAAGAGGCTCTTAAAAATCTACTCATAACCCTGTGACTACCCAAAAACATACTATTGTACTCATTGGTTCCGGTAATGTTGCAACGCAGCTTGGAATAGCGCTTCATGAAGCCGGTTATTTTATTTCTCAGGTTTATAGTCCAACCAAACGTTCTGCGGAAGCATTGTCAAAAAGAATAAATGCCGAAGCTATCACCGATTTAAAAAAGCTTGCCCTGAATGCATCGGTATACATACTTGCTGTAAAAGACGATGCAATCGCTTTGGTTGCCAAAGAATTAAAGCTAAAGGATAAGCTCATCGTTCATACCTCGGGAAGCGTTCCCATGGATGTTTTAAAAACTGCTTCTAAAAATTATGGCGTTTTTTATCCGCTCCAGACTTTTTCGAAAGATAAGCAAATTGATTTCAGAACAGTGCCGGTTTGCATTGAAGCAAATAGCAAAGAAACTTCTGATCAATTGCAGTATTTCGCAAAGAGCATTAGCGGCAATGTAAAAAAAGTAAATTCTGAGCAACGCAGAAAAATCCACCTGGCAGCTGTTTTCGCCTGCAATTTTAGCAATCATATGTATGTTATTGCAGACAAGCTATTGGCAAAAGACAAGCTTTCATTTGATCTGTTAAGGCCTTTAATACAAGAAACTGCTGATAAAATAAAAAACAATGCGCCTGCTAAGATGCAAACTGGTCCGGCAATACGTGGCGATAAAGCAACAATCGGAGCCCATACGAAATTGCTTGGCAAAGAGAAAAACCTGCAGAGAATCTATACATTACTCAGTGAGAGCATAATCTCATCCGGTAAAAAAAATAAAGTGTAATTTAGTAGTGATGGAAAATTTTAAAACAAAGCTCAGCCGCGTAAAAGTATTTATTTTCGATGTGGACGGCGTTCTTACCAACGGTTCCGTTACCCTGATGCCAGATGGCGAACAAGTGCGTATAATGAATATTAAGGATGGATATGCACTTCAGCTGGCAGTAAAAAGAGGCTATAAAGTGGCTATTATATCCGGCGGAAAATCAGAGATGGTACGAAAACGCCTGAATGGATTAGGCATTACAGATATTTACCTGGGAAGCCATACGAAAATAGATACCTATAATGACTTCATTGCAAGCAATGACATAAACCCCGAAGAGATCCTTTACATGGGGGATGATCTTCCTGATTATGAAGTAATGCAGCGGATCGGCGTTCCAACCTGCCCGAATGATTCTGCTCCTGAAATTAAAAACATTTCGATTTATGTTTCCGATAAAAAAGGCGGAGAAGGCGCTGTACGGGATGTAATCGAACAGGTAATGCGTGCGCAGGGCAATTGGTTCAGTACAGAAGGCTTTGTTTGGTAATGTTAGTTGGGAGTTTAAAGTTGGAAAGTTGGAAGTTGGAATGGAGATACGAATTGAAAATTTTGAAGTTTAAAGTTTTATAATAAACTATGATCGCTTTCTTAAAATTAATCCGGGTTAAGAATTTACTTATCATTGCATTCACGCAATATGTAGTGCGCTGGTGCCTCATTTACCCGTTGATTAAAACCAGAAGTCTGTATTATGAATTGCAGCTGACAGAAGTTCAGTTTTTTCTGCTGGTGCTTGCCACTGTCATGATCGCTGCTGCCGGCTATATTATCAACGATTATTTTGACGTAAAGATCGACAAGGTCAATAAACCGGAACGACTTGTGATCGACAAAGGTGTAAAAAGACGCGTGGCGATTGGTGCACACACGGTGATCAACTTTTTAGCTGTTGCAATCGCATTGTATGTTTCCTATAAAATAGGTTCCTGGCGACTGGCATTGGTATTCTTCGTATGTGCCGGCGGATTATGGTTTTATTCCACTACTTTCAAACGTCAATTCCTTATCGGCAACCTGGTGATAGCAGCATTTACTGCCCTGGTGCCTCTTATTGTTATTGTGTATGAATTGATTCCAATGTACCGTCAGTATCTTCCCCTGGATGAAAAGCTTAGCTTTCTGCCTATCTGGTATTACGGCGGAGCGCTTTCGTTCTTTGCTTTTATAACGACTCTTCTCAGAGAGATCATTAAAGACATTGAAGACGTGGACGGTGATCGTGAATTTGGCTGTAAAACAATGCCTATTGTTATCGGAATTCGTTCCAGCAAGAATGTGGCGATAGTTATTGCTATTGCTACCATCGTATGCCTGGGCCTCATTCAGCAGGAGTTTTACCAGCGAGGTGATACCATTTCTTTTATCTATATTATTGTTGCCCTGCAATTACCTCTTCTCTTTCTCATCTATAAAATAAAGACGGCGCACGAGAAAAAACAATTTCGCTTTGCCGGAAACTTCTCTAAATTCATAATGCTGATGGGCATTTGCTATCTTTTTGTATTTGCCTATAACATTTTTCATTTCTACCTGCATGCAATTTAGTGACCTGAACAAATACCAATTGCTGCTGGCTTCTAAATCGCCGCGCCGACAATATTTATTAAAAGAATTGGGCCTCGATTTTGAAGTGCGTACCAAGGAAGTGGATGAATGCTTTCCGGAACACCTGAAAGCGCAGGAGATTCCGCTTTATCTCTGTGAGAAGAAAGCCGAAGCTTTTGATGAAGAACTCAAGGACAATACCATTGTGATCACTGCCGATACCATTGTATGGATTGAAGGACAAGTGCTCAATAAGCCGGAAAATTTTGACGATGCTGTTCGTATGCTCAAGCTCCTCTCAGGGAAAATGCACGAAGTATATACAGGTGTGTGCTTAAAATCAAAGCATAAAACCAAATCGTTTTATGCTTTGACCAAAGTGTATTTCAAAACGCTTTCACAAGAAGAAATTGAATTCTACATCAACAATTATAACCCTTATGACAAAGCCGGGGCTTACGGTGCCCAGGAGTGGATCGGCTATATTGCGATCGAAAAAATTGAAGGAACTTACTTCAATGTTATGGGACTTCCGGTGAGGGAATTATATGAGGAGCTGCTGAAGTTCTGATTTTACTTTTTAGTACTTTATACGCCTTACTGGTTAATTCTGGCATCTTTTTTTCATTTTAAGGTCACACATATCTTAAAATGATAAAAATATTATCCTCCCAAATTGCTGATAGCATTGATATTAAGATGCTCAGAGCTGCCTATAAGCAGAAACTGGTTCATTCCGATTCGGATGAGCTGTTTTATGAGCTTGGTACTAACCAGTTCATTTATATATTCAGGTATGGAGTGGTTGCTTTCAGCAATCATGATGAGAAAAGCATGAAAGAATTCATCCATTTCGTTGCCGCTTACTGCAAGAATTTTTTTGATTACGAATTAACAGAAGAATTTTCAGTAGAAACAAATGCACCTGAGAATAAATTTGGCCACAATACGATCGAGTTGGCGAAAACAAACGTGGATGCTTTAAGGATTATTATGCTGAACGTTTCCCAGTCTGTGGCGTTGGATTACTATTCCAATCAAACTGAATATTTACTGATGGAAAGCCATCAGCATACATTATTCCTGGAAAAGAAAGGGAAACTAGATATTTCAGGCACTAAACTCAAGCGCTTTATTGGCAAAACTATCAATCTGAGAAACAGAATCAATGAGAACCTTTACATTTTTGATTCTGTTCCGGAAACCTGGGAAGATGAAAATCTCTACAAGATTGACATGGAATTAAAAAAAAACTTCGACCTGCAAAGCCGTTACAGGAATATTCAGGAGGAGCTGGAAATTATAAAAGAAAATCTCAGCTTGCTTATCGACCTGATGCACCATAGGAAAAGCAGTCTCCTCGAAATGGTAGTAATTCTTTTAATCTTGGTGGAAGTGATCAACCTTGCCATCGAGAAGATTTTCCACATTTAAATTGCTGCATAAAAAAAGCGCCCAATTCACATGTGAACGGGCGCCGCTGTATTCAAATTAAAAATTAGCTTAACACTTTCTTTACAAGATCAGCTGCTTCCTGCAATGCAATTGCCGAATACACCTTTAATCCTGATTCATCAATGATCTTCTTTGCCTCTACAGCGTTTGTTCCTTGTAAACGAATGATGATCGGCACATGGATGGTTCCCATGTTCTTATATGCATCAACGATACCCTGAGCAACTCTGTCGCAACGAACAATACCGCCAAAAATATTCACCAAAATCGCTTTAACATTCGGATCTTTCAGAATAATACGGAAAGCCTGCTCCACGCGAGCTGCGTTTGCCGTACCACCTACATCAAGGAAATTGGCAGGATCTCCACCGGATAATTTAATGATATCCATAGTAGCCATTGCCAAACC
>DASWNK010000121.1:0-6512 GCA_036399275.1 Bacteroidia bacterium
TATATCTCCAAAGCTTACGCTATTAATGCTTGCCATTGTTCCTGTGGTAGCAACCGCAGCTGTCATCTTCGGAAGGTTTATTCGTAAAACATCCAAGCAGGTACAGGAGAAGATCGCTGAATCAAATACGGTGATTGAAGAAACACTGCAAGGCATCAGCAATGTAAAAGCATTCGCAAACGAATTTTTTGAAAATGCGCGTTATAAAAAAAGTACGGAAGAGATCGTAACGAATGCGATAAAAGGCGGAAAATACCGTGGTGGTTTTGCATCCTTCATTATCTTTTGTTTGTTCGGAGCCATCGTTGCCGTGATCTGGTATGGAGTTTATCTCGCTCAGCACAACCAATTGCGGGTCGGAGATCTGATCTCATTTATCTTATACTCTGCCTTCGTAGGCGCTTCCTTTGGAGGTATTGCCGAATTATATGCCCAGCTTCAAAAAGCTATTGGCTCTGTGGAACGTGTTTTTGAGATCATGGATGAACATCCGGAAGCACTTGATATTAACACGGCACAGACCGACATTAAGCGCGTGAAAGGGAATGTGCGTTTCGAAAATGTTGCATTCACTTATCCTTCCCGCAAGGAAATTCAGGTTTTAAAAAACATCACCCTTACTGCTAATATAGGTGAAACGATTGCCGTAGTCGGACCAAGCGGTTCGGGTAAATCGACGTTGATCAGCCTGTTACTGCGTTTTTATGATCCGGAAAGCGGAACATTATACATTGATGAAAAAGATGCAAAGAGCTATTCTTTAACGGCTTTGCGTAACAATATGGCCATTGTGCCGCAGGATGTTTTATTGTTCGGCGGAACCATTAAAGAAAACATTGCCTACGGAAAACCGGATGCTACGATCTCTGAAATCGCGGAAGCGGCGCGTAAAGCAAATGCACTGGAATTCATTGAGACCTTCCCAGAGAAGTTTGAAACGATTGTAGGAGAAAGAGGAATTAAGCTTTCGGGCGGACAACGACAACGCATTGCGATTGCCCGTGCGGTATTAAAAGACCCAAGCATTTTGATTCTGGATGAAGCGACCAGCTCGTTGGATTCTGAATCCGAACGAGTGGTTCAGGAAGCTTTGGACAAATTAATGGTGGGCCGTACTTCTTTTGTGATTGCTCATCGCTTGTCTACTATCCGTAAAGCAGATAAGATTGTAGTGATTGATAAAGGCAAAGTGCGGGAAGTGGGAACACATGAAGAACTGATGTTGCTTGATAACGGAATGTACCGCAGTTTGAGCAATTTGCAGATGCAGCTGGCGTAAATTACTTCATCGGCAGATACACCACTCTTTTTGTTTCGAAAAATTCTTCTTCGAAATAATATTTAAGGTTGTAGAATACAATTTGTTTCTGAAAATCTTTTAGTTCTTCCGTCAGGTCACCACCTTTTAGATAAAGGATTCCATTTGGCAGATTATTGAATTGGTTCTTACTGAATTTACTCTGCACCCATCTATAAAAGGTAGGAAACTCCGTTACAGCACGGCTCACCACAAACTCAAATTTCTCCTTCACTTCTTCCGCGCGCTTGTGTTCCGCTCTTACATTTTTTAATCCTAATGCTTCAGCAATTTCATTCACCACTTTTATTTTTTTACCGATCGAATCCACCAGGTAAAAATTCACTTCGGGAAAAAGAATGGCAAGGGGAATTCCGGGGAAACCACCTCCACAGCCTACATCCATTACGTTTGTCTTCGGCTTGAAGGCCATCGCTTTTGCAATACCTAAGGAATGCAACACATGACGTTCGTATAACAGATCAATGTCCTTGCGGGAGATTACATTAATCTGGGCATTCCAGTGTTCATATAAGCCTTGCAACTGGGCAAATTGTGCCTGCTGCTCTTTGGTAATGTTCGGAAAGTATTTGAGAATAATGGAAATGTCTGACATAAATAAAGTCCTGAATAAAGATTTACAAATTACAATAGTACAAATTTACAAATCTGGGTAGGTTCTGCTTACTGAAAATAGTCATCACGAAGAAGAACGCTCATCCAACAACTAAAAACTAACGACTATAGACTAAAGACTATTACATCAATGACCGAGAATGCTCTTTCAACAACCAACAACTAACAACTAAAGACTAACGACTATAGACTATAGATTATATCTTCCCTTCGCTGTTCTTCATAATATTTGCCAGGAACTCACGAGCGCGGAACAACTGTGCTTTCACAGTTCCCAGGGGCAGCTCCAGTTTATCGGCGATTTCTTCGTAGGACAATTCATCAAAATAACGCATTTCCACCAGCACTCGATAACGGGGCTTCAACTTCTCCACTACATCCCTCATGTGCTTCACCTTTTGCTTCTTCACCATATTCTCTTCCGGGTTCAACCCCTCTGCGCGAATGTCCATGCTCATCTCTCCTCCTTCATCGTTTTCAAAAGTACGATCAATGGAAAAGGTGGTCATCTTTCTTCTTCGGATAAAATCAATGCAATTATTGGAAGCTATTTTGAACAGCCAGGTACTAAATGCATAATTAGGCGTGTATTGACTCAATCGTTTGAACGCTTTACCGAATGCTTCAATGGTCAAATCGTCTGCGTCATCCTTATTGTTGACCATTTTAAGCAGCATGAAATAAACAGAATCGCGATAACGGCCCATCAGTTCAGCATACGCTTTCTGATCTCCTTTATCGAGAGCAGAACGGATCAAATGGTAATCGTGTACCGCTTTAACCGAAAGATTTGAGTCGAATTCTAATTCATCCATAGCTGGTATAATTTTATTTCCATTTATTTTTTTTCACAAACACGTTGGAAACAGAGATCATCGGGTAAATTGACAACAATACAATTTCTATCACCGGAGCCAATAATAACAGATCTTTCTCCGCAAGCTGCTTCATCGATTTGTTAAAGATAATCATTTGTACCAATACGCGCAAGGCAAAAAATGACAAGACGATGATGGGCTGAAATTGCAATATCAGCAAGGCAATAAAGGATGTGAAAAACAGGTATTGGCTCATGCTTATTGTTATGAGACGAAATTTGCTCCCCCCGTTATAATGTTTAAACGTAGTTACATGCCGGCGCTTCTGGCGGAACCAGGATTTAAAGCTGCGCTTCACCCTCGATACCGTATGGTTCCCCACACTTACTTCTATTGTGGAATTTCGCTTGGTGGCCGCTTCATTTACAAAAAGATCATCATCACCCGATTCTATATGATAGTGGGATGCAAAACCTTTCATTTTAAAAAACAAAGACTTTTTATAAGCCAGGTTTCTGCCAGTACCCATATATGTTTTACGCGCCAGGGAAAAAGACAGGAACTGAAGTGCTATCATAAATGTATCAAAACGGATAAGCTTATTTAAAAAGCCATTTTGCTTTTCATAGGCACCATAGCCAAGAACAATCTCGGTGTCACCATGAAAATGCTGCATCATTTCTCTCAGCCAGGTTTTGCCATTGGGCTTACAATCGGCATCTGTCAACAGCATGTGTTCATGTTTGGCGCCCTTAATTCCCATCATCAAAGCCACTTTCTTTCCGTGGGAATAATTCTCATCCTCTTTAATGGTAACGATCTTCAGGTTCTCATGCTTTTTTGCAAACTCTTTCAGGAAATCGGCGGTATTATCATAAGAACAATCGTTCACCACCACCACTTCAAATTCGGGATAATCCTGCTCAAAAATCAAGGGCAGAAATTCTACTAGGTTATCATCCTCATTTTTTGCACAGATCACAATGGATGCCGGAGGCGTGTTGGCAGACAGGTCCTTCTGCTTATAAAAAGCCAGGCGCCTGAAATAGAATAAATAATAACGGAGCTGCACACCCAGTGCAAACAGAAATACTCCAAACACCAACAACCCAACCGAAAACGTGGTAAATACTGACAAATCCATCATACTAATCAAGAATCCTTTCGCTTCCGCTGATTGCGGAACCGGCAGACCATACCCTACAAAAATAGATGTAAGTGTTCTATGGTATTCTCTTATCTTTGCGATGATTTAAACAAAGTAATTAACAATTTGCCTGCGAATGAATGAATCAGCCGAAATACAGTAGAACTCGTTATTCGTTCACATTCGTTATTCGTTGTTATTCATTGATATATTGACGCTGTCTCACACACAGATTTGTACACTTGTTCCCGATAGCTATCGGGATTGTAATTCGTAATTAACATGAAGTTTACCATTTCCCATACCGATAAAAACAGTAAAGCCCGTGCAGGAGAGATTACCACTGCTCACGGAATTATTCAAACGCCCATCTTTATGCCGGTTGGAACCGCCGGCACTGTTAAAGGCGTTCATCAGCACGAATTAAAAGAAGACATCAAAGCTCAGATCATCCTGGGCAATACCTACCATTTATATTTACGCCCGGGTTTAGAGATCATTGAAAAAGCAGGTGGATTACATAAATTCAATGGCTGGGACAAGCCTTTGCTTACCGACAGCGGCGGATACCAGGTATATTCCTTATCCGGACAACGCAAACTGACGGAAGAAGGCGCAAAGTTCACTTCCCATATTGATGGCAGCAAACATTTCTTCACACCCGAAAGTGTTATGGATATCCAGCGAACTATCGGCGCGGATATCATTATGGCTTTTGATGAATGTACGCCTTACCCTTGCGAATACGTTTATGCAAAAAATTCTATGGCGATGACCCATCGCTGGTTAAAGCGCTGCTGTACACGATTTGATGAAACAGAAGGCAAATACGGATACGATCAAACGTTCTTTCCAATTGTTCAGGGAAGTGTTTACCCTGATCTCCGTAAGCAATCGGCAGAATTCATAGCCGCCCAAAACCGCGAAGGAAATGCTATTGGCGGATTATCCGTGGGGGAACCTGCTGAAGATATGTATGCAATGACAGAAGTGGTGTGTGATATTCTGCCTGCCAATAAACCACGCTATTTAATGGGAGTTGGCACACCGATCAATATTCTGGAAAGCATCGACCTCGGAATCGACATGTTCGATTGCGTAATGCCCACCAGGAATGCACGCCATGGTTTGTTGTACACGCAGAACGGAATTATGAACATGAAAAATGAAAAATGGAAGAACGACCTTTCTCCTTTGGACGAAAACGGAACTTCATACGTAGACCACGCTTATTCAAAAGCATATGTTCGACACCTGGTACATTCACAGGAATTATTAGCCGCACAAATCGCCAGCATTCATAACCTGGCCTTTTATTTGTGGTTGGTCGGCGAAGCACGAAAACAAATCATTGCCGGAACATTCAGAGAATGGAAAAATAAAATGGTGCAACAATTAGGACATAGATTATAGTGGGGAGTGGGGAGACGGGAGTGAGGAGTTAGGAGACCGGAGTTAGGAGTTGGGAGTTGGGAGAGCAGAGCGGAATTAGAACTACTGCCCATTATTAAAGACAGAGACTCCAGACTAATGACTAAAGACTAATGACTCCAGACTAAAGACTAGAAAAGAAAATGAAATTATTAGACCGATATATCATCCGTAAGTTTTTGGGAACCTTCTTTTTCTCAATGGCCCTCATCATCCTTATTGTGGTGGTGTTTGATATATCCGAAAAGATCGATGATTTTATCGCCAAAGAAGCGCCCTTGAAAGCCATTGTTTTTGACTACTACTTTAACTTCATTCCTTTCTTCCTGAATTTATTCAGTCCGCTCTTTACCTTTATTGCCGTGATATTCTTCACTTCTCAAATGGCTACGCGCACCGAGATTGTTGCCATTCTCAGCAGCGGCATCAGCTACAGGCGGTTGCTTTTCCCTTATATGCTTTCTGCCACTGCAATTGCGATCCTCTCTTTATACCTGAATAATTTTGTGATTCCTCATGCCACTAAAAAGCAAATTGAATTTGAAGACATTTATATCCGTAATGAATTTCATAACCGCGATCTGAATATTCACAAACAGATCTCCCCAGGGAATTACATTTACCTCGGAAGGTATAATACCAAAGAGAATACCGGCTATCAGTTCTCCATCGAAAAATTCAATAAAGGAAAGCTATATTATAAGTTAATGGCTGAGAACATCAAATGGGACAGTGTAAAAACCCAATGGACCATCAACAATTATTATATCCGCTACATCAATGGAATGGATGAATACATTAAAAAAGGTCAGAAAATTGATACCACATTTGCTTTTACACCAAAAGAATTCGGCCGTAAAGATAATACCGTAGGAACAATGGATTATTATGAGCTGAATGATTACATCGCTTCCGAAAAACTAAAAGGCTCGGATAATATTGAAG
The DNA here is from genome assembly GCA_036399275.1 of Bacteroidia bacterium. GTDB lineage: Bacteria > Bacteroidota > Bacteroidia > 2-12-FULL-35-15 > 2-12-FULL-35-15 > 2-12-FULL-35-15. Next base: position 6,275 of record DASWNK010000121.1, read on the forward strand.
TCTATGAGATTGAAAAACACAGGCGAACAGCCTTTCCTTTTGCCACTTTTGTATTAACCCTGATCGGTGTTTCCATTGCCAGCCGAAAGGTACGGGGAGGAATAGGGATGCACATCGGACTGGGTATCTTCATCAGCTTCACCTTTATTATGTTCATGCAGATAAGCACTACTTTTGCAGCCAGCGGCAGATCAATATCACCGCTTCTCGCCGTATGGATTCCGAATATCTTATTTGG
>DASWNK010000122.1:0-14162 GCA_036399275.1 Bacteroidia bacterium
CGGAATGTGCAAAATGCAGGTTTTTAAAACCTGTTTCCAGAATCATCCTGGAACTATTTGTACGAAACCGTTTGGTCGGACTGATCATGCCATGTCCGAGTACATTGATTTCCATGTCTTCAATAAAATCCGCTATTTGTGAATGCGCTTTTTTCAGATCATTGATAATAAAATCCTTCCAGTAATTCTCATCGTTCTGATAGATGGCTTCACGCGCTTGTTTTGCCGTTTGCTCTGAAAAATTATAGTAGTAGGTGATCACTGTTTTCTCATTGTTTTGTCCAACGCTTTGATGGCAGGCATTCACGTATCCGAGTGATTTTGAATTGTAGATTACATTGTCCCAGGAAAGATCCTCTAGTCCGTTCAAATCCTTTTGATGGCTAATACTAATGTTCGCCACGATCCATGGGTAATAGGAAAAAGCATTCCAATCTATTTTTGTGTCGAAGGAAAGAATGCGCTTATTAACAAATTGTGGTGTAGCCAAAATCAGTTGTTCGCAAACATATTTAATACTTTCATTTTTTTTCACATTGTACACGTAACAGTTCCATTTGTCCTTTTCCGGCTCAACTTTATAAGTAAGCATCTCCGTGTTCAGATGTTCGCTCAATCCAGACGCTAATTTTTTTGTCAGAAAATGATTTCCTTCCGGCCAGGCCAATATATCGAATGATGAGGCATTGGAGGCTTTACCGCTCCGTGAAGAGAAGTAATGGAACAGTGCCCAGGCCGATGTGTTTTCGATGGAAGTTCCAAAATCATCCTTGCAGCAATAGTTCAGGTACCATAGTAAGAAATCGCTGTGGAAATTTTCACGTTTCAGGTATTCCGCAACTGTAATGTTATCGAGTTCCATGAACGTTTCATCCATGCTGCTGCTCTCAAGTGGAATAGTGAAAGCAGGCAGATTATCATTTCCCGTTTTAGATTTAAATTCTTCTGTAAGCTTGAGGAAACGAATAAGCTCTTCTTTTTCGAGCTCGCTCATTCCGGCTTTAGGTGGAAGTCCATCCTGCCATATGCCCCTGTAAAAGAGCCGTTCCTGGGGCTCGAAGCAAATGTAGTATTCATTGTATATCGGTAATCCTTGTGCATCAAAGCCGGTTATGACCTTGTGCTCCGATAAAAGATCAATCAGCTCAGTGAATTTTTCGTTGGGAATGGGAAGATAATGTGCTGCAAACGGATAGGCGGTTATTTCATTCTTTCCGCCTTTAGAATTGCCGCCAACACTGTTGTCGAGTTCCAGAAGTTTGAAGTCGCTGAACTTGTTTTTTTTTAACCAGCGCGCCGCACTTAGTCCTGAAATGCCACCGCCGATAATTAACGTGTTGATGGTTTCGGTCCGGACGGGCGATGGAAATTTATTGTCGCGAAGAAGGTGACCTGTTTTAGAATTAGCGCCGGCGATCCTGGCCTTGTATTTTTCTTCTTTGGTAAATGGGTTGCAGGAATTTAAGTAGGGGACCGACAAAAGCAATCCACCCAGTTTTAAAAATGTCCTACGGTTCATGGCATTATTGGACTTTTCCCCACTCATCTTCAAAGTAATGGATTAAAATCTGATTATTCAGTTTGTTGATATCGGTGGGTTCATAGGCCATGTCCTTTGGAAAGGTTGTCATTTCCTGAAGGCGGAACTCATCATAATATTTTAAATCTTTCGGAAGGAAATAGGGGCGAGCGTTTAAGGTATTAAATCCCATTACGTAGCCCCATTCACCGAATGAAGGAACATATAAATGATAGGGCAATGTTTTAAAGCCGACCGATTCCATGGTTTTGTTCACGCACCAGAACGATTTGCGGGCAACAAACGGAGAGGTGCTCTGCACAACAAAAGCACCATTGGGTGCCAGCGATTTTTTTATCTCTTTGTAAAAAGAATTTGTGTACAATTTGCCGACAGAAAAGTTGGAGGGGTCGGGGAAATCAATGATAATGAAATCAAAAACCTGATCCGTTTTTTTGATCCAGCTGAAAGCATCCGTGTTGATGATGCGAAGCTTGGTGCTGGTGAGTGAATGTTCATTTAAGATGCTTAATGCTTCGGAGCTTTTAAATAGTGCCGTTACAGAAGAGTCAAGGTCCACCAGTGTAATGCTGTCGACAGCCGGATATTTCAATACTTCCCGGAGTGCGAGACCGTCGCCGCCGCCGAGGATAAGAACATGTTTCGGATTAGCGATACGCGACAAGCCCGGATGAACGAGCGCTTCATGGTAGCGGTATTCATCGGCTGAACTGAATTGAAGATTGTTGTTCAGGTAGAGCTTAGTAATGCCTTTGTCGCTTGTTAAAATGATGCGCTGATAGGGAGAAGATTTGCTGAAAATAATGTTCTCGTTAAAGCTTAAGGATTCTGCATAGGTTTGGAGCTGCTCAGCAAAAACAAATCCTACGAGCAGGAACAAAACAGCGAGGATGGCCTGTGTCCTCAAAAAACGGAGGTAATGAATAATAGATTCGAAGGTGAAGCAAAGAATGATGGCGACTACCACATTCAGGATCCCAAAAAGATAGGACGTTTTTAAGAGCCCAAGGTAAGGCACCATAAAGAGCGGAAATAGAATAGAAGCGAACAACGCGCCGATGTAATCGAAGGTAAAAACTTTTGAGACAAGCTCGCTGAAATCAAATTCATCTTTGAGGATGCGCATCAATAAAGGGATCTCAATGCCTACGAGCGTACCGGTAAGTACGATCAGGCTATAGAGGATCAGATGAAATCCGCTTGCATGTTCGAAGGCGATGAACAGGATGGTAGAGCTCAGGCCGCCAATAACACCCACTAAGATCTCTATCTGAATGAACCAGCTGAGTAAATGAGATTTGATGAATTTTGAAAGATAGGACCCTATACCCATCGAAAACAGGTAAACACCAATGATGATGGAAAATTGTGTCACCGAATCACCGAGCAGATAACTGGCGAGTGTGCCGGCGATCAGCTCATAGATCAATCCACAGGTGGCAATAACAAAGACCGAGATCAGCAATAAAAGCTGATTCTTCTTTTTCTTGATGCGCGTCATTTCTTAGCCGTGAATAGCGGATGAAATGATCATAGCAATAGCGATCATAAAGGCAGCTGCAAGTACTGCAAAAGCCATGTTTTGCTTTTCGATGATCTCTTTCCATAAGTCTCTCGGCGTCATTTTATCGATGATCCAAAAAGACACCAGAAGAATAATAATCCCGAGAAAGGAATAAACCAATGCGGGAATGAGGAATTGTAAATGAAGTGCTTCCATGGTGATTGTTTTTATTTCTTAATTTATTTATGATAATACGTTCGTGTATGTGCGCGCTCCTTACTGTGGCTCGATTCATTAAAGCTCAGGAACCGGTAGCCGGTAAACATAGAGAACAAATAGATTGTCAGCACCACCCCTGTAAAAGAAAGGTAATACTTAAGGCCTTTGAGATTCTCTTTATTAATAGTCTTCATCATCGTAAGGAGAATAATTGCTGTTATACCAACGCTTTTTTTCAAAGCGCTCTTTTCTGTAAAAATAAAAAGCCGGGAAAATTCCAAGGACCGCTATCGCAATAAGCCCGTTCGAAAGAATGAATACATCGCGGGTTACGCTGATATCGAGATTAACCGACGACATACTCGTCGGCTTGTCGGGATAAATGATCATAAAGTATTTGCCTTCCGGAACCTGGGAAATAACTTTCGAGACCCAGCTTTCCCCTTCACTCCAGGATTCACCACCATCAACGCCAGTATAGTATTCTGCTTCCAGGTCGAGGTTGTAAAGATCTCCTGTTGCTTCATTTACTAAGGTAATAGCAGTATACATCCAGTTGTTGATGATGTTGGTTGCAACTTTTATCTCCACATTCGCGAGGCCGTGTTTCAGTTCGAAGACCTGTGAATAGATCTCTTTCTTGTTCAGAGAGTCGGTAATAAAGTAGGATTGCTTAAACGCTAATTCCTCTTTTGCAACAGCATCGAAATAGAATTGAGCAAGCGTAATAAAGATTGCCAGAATTATCACAACCGCCTTCAGGCTTTCGGAGGAGAACTTTCCAAGGAAAGGCTGAAGCATTCCAACGCCTTCCTTGTCGGGTATTTCCGACAAGCTGAATGCTTCTTTTATTGTTGCGGGAGCGATGTATTGTCCTTTATACCAGCAGATCCCATCAGGCGTTCTTTCCTTTGAGATCATGGAAGTTCCCATGATGTATTCCTCCACGTTCGGTTGTTCCGCAAGCGAGAACCGATAAGGGAATTCGCCCTGTGCGCAGCTGATCTTGGATTTATAGCGGGAATAAAGCTGATACTCCACTTCGTTATAAAATAGCTTTTGCCCCGCAATCTGAGGGAATGCATTTAGTTCAGTGAGATAGGTCCAGTGACCATTGTATTCCGAAAGATGAGCGATGCCGTGAATGGGGTTGAATAAAGTATACTCATCCCAATAATAGGTTGTGTTGGCCTCAAATTTTTTTACGTAGCCGATTACCAGGTAAGGAATAGCATTGATGCTGCCTCTTTTTCCTATGCGGATGCAGGGTTCTTCTTTCGGAAGATTAATCGTTTCGGTTGTTTTATCCAGCGCACCGTTGTAGGAGTTGTAGAGCAGACCACATTTCGGACAAATAATGGAATACGCATTCGAATTCAGGTATGAATGAATGGTCGTATTACATTTGTAGCACGCTTTTGAAGTAGCAGGTATGTTGGCTTCTGTTTCCGTTAGATCCAGGTTTTAAATTCGGTTAAAGTAGAAAGATTCAGTGTTGTTATATCAACAGGTCGCCCCTTAAATGCTTCGATGGTTTCTTTATCGAAAATGCAAAGAGAAAGTATTTCGCCACTGGGCGAATGAATGAGCTCGTATTTAAAATAAGGCTGATCATTGAAGCTATCTTCCGGGATTTGTCCATCCATTTGAAATTCGATCTGCTTTGCCAAATCATAAATAGTATATTGCTGGTCTTTGATTGTTATCATCCCTCCAACTTTCTTGCCTCTGATCAGGTCATAGGATATTACAAGTCCTTCCGCATCGAATACAAAATAGCTGAAAGCATTTTCGACCAGCCATTTCTCTTCTCCGTTCTCGAATTTCATCAGCCATTCGTTGCTGATAGCATTGTTATTAATGCTCCGTATGTGTCCGATGATTTGAAATGGTTTATCAAGGTAGTTTCCGGTAGCACCGAGCTTGATGGTTTGTATAGGCTGAAGCACCCGCTTTTTAAGCGCAGATTCCTGAGTATTGTTTTCTTTATCGAGATGATAGGTTATGCCGCAGGCCGGGCACGTTATATAAAGTGGTGCTGAGAGCGAAAGTGCGGTTTGAACCGAACATCCGGGGCAGTTGAATCGTTTGACAATAGCGCTCAGCATAGATCTATCTGTTTAAACGGGTAGTGTTAATTTCCTTAACATCCAGCAATGCCAATAATTCCGAATGGATCTTTTCCGCAATCGTATCATTGTACTTCATATAGTTGCTCAGGAAAACATCGAATGTTACCATGTTGAATTCCGGCCAAGTATGAATAGATATATGGGATTCGGTAAGACAGATCATTCCGGTATAACCAGAGTCAGGGAAGGCATGGAATACTTCTCCTACTTTTATAAGCCCGTGTTTCAGAATGGCTTCATTCAGAAATGTCTTCATCTTATCACAATCCTTGAGAAGCTCAGGATCCTTGACAGAAAATTCGGAGATAAGATGTAAGCCTTTTTTGTACAAGAGAGGTGCGTTTAGTTTTTGTAAATATATACAAATTATGACTAAATGCTGAGATTTGATCCGCCGCGGCGGAGTGGGAGGTGAGGGCTTTTAAATTGGAAGATTGGAAGATTGGGATTATTCGAGTGATTTTCCGACCAAAGGAGGGAAATTGTCCCGATGTCTCGGGACGAGAACATATGCGGAGCGAAAACACTGGTGGGAGATTGCCACGCCCTTTTTTCAAAGAGGGCTCGCAATGACGCACGCAAAAAGCTCATCTCATATCTGCACATCCATCCACACATCTGCACATCCATACATCGGTACATCTGCACATTAGTTACGAAACATCATCGTCGTTTTGTTTCTTTTTCGGCTCCTGGTATTCTTCCATTTCCTTTAGTGCTTTTCTAATAACAGAACGGGCAAAAGAATAATCGGCGGGTGCAAAATTCCTGTTGGAGAACCAGAGTATCGGGTTGTTCTTTCGGGTGTGGAGTCCGCAGTCGCCGCAAACCTGTGATCGGTCATGGGATTTAACGCCTATGTCGACAAGGAATTCCATGCAGTCGCAAACAGCTCTGGTTTTTCTTTTTACGTTAAATATATCTCCTTTTTGAAAATGCCCCTGGGGGTGACTACGGAGAGCGACAATCAATTGTCCGATTTTAAACATCATCTGGGTCGTGTTTTTTTTGTTTTTTCTGGATTTTCCGGAAGTCCAGCCTTTAGCGTTTCATGATTTTCTTATAGCTCCTTGGAGGCGTATTCGAAAGGTTGTTCGGAAGGACAGTCAATAACGGTTTTAGATTCTATTTAGTATAAACGAATGAGAAATTTGAACGAATAATGAATCTGTGTGGTGCTGTGTGAGGGGCTTTCACAACTAAAGTGGGGTTTAAGGCGACGAAAGGTTATTTACAAATTACGAATTAGTACAAATATACAAATCTGTGTGTGCTGTGTATTGGTTACAAATAATAATACTTAGCCCGTAGCTTGCGCCACCGCTATAGCTTTAGCAGAATTTTATTTAGTTCGAAATAACCGTTTTGTAAAATAATTTGCTGTGTTCGTTTTGAAGAACAACCAGGTAAATACCAGACGCGATTTTTTCCGGCATCTTGAATTTATTCAAGCCCTTTTCCAGTCTTACCTGGCTGGCGGATAATGTCTGTCCAACTGAATTCAGGATGCTTAGTGTATAGTTTTCATCGGAATTTAATAGGGTCGACTGTATATAGATCAACCTTTCATTTACATATACATTGAGGCCTTCATTACTGTTTTCGTTAATTGAATTATTGTAATCAAATACAACAATATAAGCTCCTTCATTATCCGTTTCAAAAGATTCTGTAATTGCACTGTTTGCGTCGGCCGAATAAAAAAGGTAATAACTGGTTTGTGTAATTGGTGTAGGATAGGTGATGCCAATCAAAGCGTTCAGGGTATCGAGTGATGAAATGCCTCCTTCTGTAATGGTTTGTATGTTTGCATCTGAAAGATCATGGACGTTATCGGCCGACCAATAGAATTTCGTTTCAGAGCTGATGCCATTTTGCAAACCGGAATTAAGAATGGAATAATTTACCGCAATCGTTGGGACGGCGATGAGGGCATTGATGGTATCAAAAGCATCCAAGCCTTCATAATTGATGAACATGGGGACTGAAATCTTGAATGAGCCTTTGTTATTATTCTCATTCGTTTCTGTCAGGTCGGCATCAGCATCGACAAAGTAGAACAGATAATAAGTAGTTTGTGTAAGCGGTAAGGGATAAGTAATGCTTGCTATTGCATTAAGCGTATTGCCTAAAAGGATATTGCTCTCGGAAATGGTCTTTACCAATGAATCGCTACTATCGAAGAGTGAATCGGCCGACCAATAAAATTTTGTGGTGGTCGGGCGGCCATCTTCCTGGCCCGCATTGACGATGGAATAATTGACATTTAGCGTCAGGAGACCTGGGTTCAAAATTACAGGGCTCATAGAGTCATTCGCTATATAGTCGATCTTATAGCTATTCATTTTAAAATTATCCAATCTGAATCCGAAAGGATAATCAGATCCCATCGGTCGTTCATCACTTCTGAATTGGAAGCGAAAAACAACGTTCGGCTGATTCCGTAAAAAGGAGAGATTAAAATAAACAGAATCCAGCAGGCTTACCGGTTTTTTCAACATAGCCCAACCCGTATCATTGTTTAGATCCGACAGATTGGGATGGTTATACCAGTTGTAAGCTTGTCCGGTATAGGTCTGGTCCAATAGCAGCCAGGTGCTGCCGCCATCGATTGTGTATTGCATGTTTGCACCATTTGCCGATGCCCCGTCCCAGTCTCTTCCGATACACATCATCTCAAATTTCATATCAATGCTGTCGTACCCGGTAAAATTGAACGCCGGTGTTTCAAGGAACATAAAAGGTACGGAAGACATGGTAAGCACATTGTTAATCTTTTCGGTAAACATCTGGCCCGATTGCAGTTGTGTCAAAGTTAATGGTTCTCCCGGAGCCGTTTGATTTCTGAATCTCCATATATCGGAAGCGTGTACCCCGGAAGCATAAAATACATAATGGTTCCAGCCGTTCACAATGGTATCGTTAAAATCCATTTCGTAAGGAAATGCGGTGACGTTATCCAAAGCGAGCGGCCAGTTTCCAATGTTGTTGCTTTCATTTGATTCGGCATTGGTGGCAGTGGCATCCAGCTCATACAGCAAATGAGCATAGCCCGATAAAAGGGCTGGCCCGCTATAGATCTCATTGATATAAAAGCTCATGTCGGGACGAATTGCCGGGATGACCTCTTGTCCCAAATAAAAATCAGAGCCATCAAGAATGGTATCGGCAGAGACATAAAATTTTACGACTGAAGGAGCGGAAACATAATCGCCACGGTTTTTAATATTCATAAAGAATTTAATATTCTGACTAAGCGAGCTCATCATCAATGATTTTTTGCCGACCACTTCGAGATCGATGAAGGCATCACGAATGGTGAAATTATCGATCATAGCGCCGTAAGGATAAACCGAAGGCGTTACATCCGAAGCTATGTTGTAACGGAATTTTACATTTTTAATTCCGGTCAGGAAACGGAGATCAAGAATATAGCGGGTATTGCGGCTCACTTCGCGGGTGTTGTATTCGTAAATGGAAGTGAAGCACCATTCCTGTGCTTTATAGAAAAAGCCGGAACCGGCGGGGCCCTGATAGAAATCCCTTCCCGCCCAGTCTTCGAACCGCATGGTATAATACCATCTGCAGAACGATTGGCTTGTATCCAACACGATCCAGCTTGCGCCTTCATCTATGGAATAGCTCAAATTCATTCTGTTGTAAAGGTGGCTCCGCATATCAAATTCAAGCACGGGATAAGAGATGGTGGAGAAATCGAAAGAAGGCGTATACAAATGCATTCTGCTCCCCGGTGAAATAATGCCGTCAGATTTGGTGATCCAGGCTTTGGTTCCTGAAAAGGCCGGACTTAAAACACCGGTGGGAGTGGTACAGATCCAGTCGTCGGAAAGGATCGACGCATTGTGCGACCAGCCAATGGTTTGTGATTCAAAGTCATTGGAGTATGGAAGCGGCAGCAAGGTATCCTGCACTACTTTATAAAATCCGCTATTATTATTTTCCCGCATTTCAGCCAAAGCATTGCCGGCATCCAACGAATAAACGATGTAATAATTCCCAGCGGCAGTAGTAGGTTTTGTATAAGCAACTTTCCGGATGTTGAAAGAAGTGTCGTTTTGGCCAAGCTCTGAAACATCTGCTATCAGAACATCAGAGCCATCAAGAATGCTGTCGGCTGACCAATAGAATTTCGAATTGGAAGCATTTGCATACGCCAGCCCGCTGTTGTAAAACACATATCTTAAGGTGTCGATGACCAAATTTTGAGGTGTATAAATAGTTTTTTTATGCTCGATGGATACATCGGGTTTCGGTTGCCCAATGTATATATCATCCAGGTTTATTAAGCCATGACTACTGCTGGTGGGTGATTTTGTTCTGAAACGGATCTTTGCATTTTTTGCTGTATTGAGCGCTGCAATACTGAAACAATGGCAATCCCAATCGTTAACCCTTGGGGGAGGAATGTTTTGGCCCGGAGGAAAAATCGGAGTAGCAGCGGTATTGGACATGTCGAAAAAACTCGCAGAGGCTCCGTAGAAGTACTGATACCGTCCTCTGTGCCAGAAGCAGACAACATTATTAGGAGCCGGACGAAGGTCGAGGTAAGGGCTTTCAAGGCATTCTTCAAAGATATAAGAGCTGGTAGCCGGTATGTTTTGCATGTACCAGGATTTTGTTCCCGAGTGTGTATGTTCCAATCTTGGAATATTATTATCTCCTTTTGTGAGGTTAGAAGATCTGGCAGCTCCCGATGAGCTGTAGAAAGCGTTTGTGCTCCAGAAATCAACACTGTCTTCGAAGTCCTCTTCGTATTCAGGAATAAGAAACGTAGAATCGATGTGTAAAATACAATAACCAACATTATCGGTTTCCGAATTCTCCAATAGATTATTGGCGGCATCGTGCTGACAAAATATATAGTAATCGCCATAATACAGGTTAGGCACCATGCCAAAGGTTTTGGACCAATTGCCGATAGAGCCGATGATGGCCTGGGACTTAGTCCCAAGTAATGAGTCGGCGGCATCAAAGATCGCGTCCTTCGAAAAATAATAGTTAGTGGTATTGTTCACTACAGGCAATGATGTACCTGTGTATAATAATGGAGTAACAACATCGAAATTAAGAAAGTGTTTGGAAGCTTTGAAAGTGACTCCTTGTGCACCGCGGATGTTAGGAGCATTTTCGATGATGGAAAAATTATCAATCGCCCAACCGTCGCCACCGGCAGCAGAGGAACCATATTTAAAACGAAACTTTACATTCGGTTCCCCTTGTAAAAAAGCAAGGTTGTGTGTAGAAATCACGAAGGTGGAAGTGCTGGAATACGACCAGGTAGGCTCCGAATAAAGGCCGATACAGGAAGCATTGTTGTACCAATTGGTTTTTTCAGCAGCCGTTCCGTTAAGAATATTCCAGTTGACACCACCGTCGGTGGAGTAATCGATATTGCCTCCCTGAGAACCGGTGGCGGAAATTTGATACGAAAAATTTAAGAGGAATTGCCGGCTCATGTCGGAGAGGTCAAAAGAAGGAGTTTCCAGAACCATTACAGCATAGAGTCCTACAGGACCATCCAGATCGGTAGCCCAGACATTAGGGGCAGAGGATGCATCGTTCAGATACATGTCGTTTGGAATACCACGTTCCCACTGATCAGCGCCCATAAGGGCATAATGCGTCCATCCGGAACAAGCAGCAGAATCGAAATGCTGATTATAAGATGGGATTATTTGAGCTTTTGCAAATTGGATTACGAATGTAAAGAAGAGTAGAGCTTTGAATTTCATGAGAAAGGATTATAGTACTAATGTAGGGGAATAATTAATACAAATTACGAATGAATGTGCTTAGCCCTTAGCTTGCGCCACCGCTATAGCTTTAGCGCACGCGGTCAGCGTAGGTGCTGCTAATATATGATCTGCAGATTTTTTGATGTGCAGATGTAAGAGATGAGAACTTCGCGGACGTCATTGCGAGCCTTTCCCGGCAATCCGGGAAAGCCCTCTTTGAAAAAAGGGCGTGGCAATCTCACACCAGTATTTAATTGGAAGATAGGTTTCCCTCACCCCCGACCCCTCTCCTTGCAAAAGGAGAGGGGAGTGCTCCGTAAGGTTATTACATCTTATAATTGTGCATTCGTACTATTAACCCCTTCGAAAGAAAATTGTCAGTTCGTCCCGAGGCTTCGGGAGATTCTTCGACCAAAGGAGAAGAATTGTATCGAGAACATCCTGCGGAGCGAATTTCGATATAAAATGTTCTCGTCCCGATGTTCTTCGATACAATTCTTCCGCAAAGCTCCAGTAACACTCGAACTGACATTTGTATTACGAAACGACAAATCGCCAACAACTAACAACCAACAACTGAATTAATTGTTGTAAAATTGTACATCCTAAAATCGAAACATGAAAAAGATCCTCTCTGCTTTATTACTGCTTCTGTGTATTTCCTGTTTTGGACAGGAACAAATCGATTATGAAGTAGATAGTCTTTTTACTGTCCGCATCCCGAAAGATTATTTTGTTAAGGATACCTTGGGGACTGTTGTCGTTTCTGCCGATGTTTCGCAGGCAAGGATTCTCATTACAACAGTTCCGAAAACCGAGCTAACTCTTTTTGTCCGGAACCCCGGTGAATTAATTGGTTATTACCGAGGTGTGCAAGCCGGTGTTATTAACGAAACCAATGGTAAATTAGTAAGTGAAACAGTGGAGCACGTAAACAAGCTGAAGTTATGGCGGTTTTCTTACGTTGCAATAATAGGGGAAGAGCAACAATTACGCGATAATCTTTTATTGTTTCTTAATGGAAAAACGTATTGCATTCAATTTGTGCAGCTGGAATCGATGAAGGAAGAAAAAGAATGGGAACGTGAAAAATTATTTGCTTCGCTGAGGATATATGGTAATGTCCGGCCGGAAGATCAATTCATTGAAGTGGAAGGCGATAAAAAGAGCAATGCTTATAATGCCGGTTATAAGATCGGACAAAGCATAGGGTATTTGTTGATTGGGATCACTATATCCGGAATAATTGCGGGGCTGATCTTTTGGATTGTAAGAAGGAATATTAAATAGGGCTGACCCAACGAATAGCGAATTTGAACGAATAACGAATCTGTGTGTGAGCTGTGTGTTTGGCCACGAATTGCACAAATAACACTAATTAAAAGCGGAACTCTCCATAACTAACAACTAACAACCAACTCCCAACTCCCAACTCCTGACTCCTAACTCCTAACTCCCAACTCCTAACTCCTAACTCCTAACTACCAACTCCCAACTCCTAACACCCCACAAGCAATAGCCAGCAGCCAACAATCATCAGCCAACAGCCGGCAAGCAAATTCAGCACCTCACTCCATGGACCGTTTCCGTTATAATTGAGTTTAGCGTATCTTAAAAAATATTCTTTTTCATTTTCGGGGGAGGGCGGGTATTGAGCGGGGGGCTTGCTTTCAATAAAACGTTCACACCCTGTATGCTGAGACGTTTTTGATTCTGATGTAATTGGAAGTTCGTTGGCTTTTTTCATGGTGGTACTACAAATTACAAATGAATACGAATTTACAAATCTGTGTGTTGACCGATGTGCAGATGTACCGATTTGTTGATGTGCAGATGTACCGACGAATTTCGCCAACAACCAACTCCCAACTAATACATCGCTCCATTTACCAACGCCATTCTTATCGACTTGGTAATGCCTGCAAAAAATCTCCTCAGCGCTCGCTTGAATAGAAAGAACCTCGTCGCGGCTGAACGATTCCTTCTTAGGTCGTTTTTATAGTTTTTATTCTGAAAGGTTCTGAATTGTGTTTTACTTAAAACTGCGGTCGCTTTTCCCATGATTTTTTTGTTGAAGTAGTTGAGTATTACAAATAATCTTTTTTTGTGCTGATTACAAATTACAATCCCGATAGCTATCGGGATCGGATTTTACTAATCTGTGTGTGAACTAATAAACCAGTGAACCAATAAACCACTGAACGAATGAACCAGTAAATTAATGAGCCAATCTAATACATTGCGCCATTTAACATTGTCTTTCTTATAGCACCTGAAAAGCTGAAAAGGCTTTCCTTATCGCTAGCTTGAATAGAATAGCGCTTTTTGCAAGAGCGGACTTTTTCTTTGTCAGAGGCCTAAGATTTTTTCTGTTGGTGATTTCAATTAAACCTTTGCCTTCAGAATATTGGGATTTTTTGATTCTGGTTTTACTTAAAGCTGGGGCCGTGTTTTTCATGAGAGGTTTTTGATTTTAAAAATACCTTGTATCTATATTTCTTCATCCAAGTTAAGCCCCTATTGTAAAATTTCAAAAACAAAAACGCGCCGAAATTAGGAGTCGGGGATGGGGGGATCGCTTGGAAGGCTTTGTATTATTGGAAAGTTTTGCAGGACGGCTTGCGGTGAAAATTGTTGTGGAAGGTGGGGGGGCGATGTGCAGATGTACCGATGTGTGGATATGCAGATGTATGGATTGGTAAATTGGAAGATTGGGATTGTTGGGACGAAAATCATGTCCCCCTTGGAAGGGGGTAGGGGGATGATTGGGTAATGTTGTGATATCAAAACGAACTGACACGGTTCTCGTCCCGATGCTTCGGGACGTTTCTTTTCGCTTCTAGTAATACTGGAGTGAGATTGCTTGTGCCACCGCTAAAGCTAAGGCGACACGCGGTCGTCCCTCGCAATGACGCCCGCAACGGTTTTCCAACATATAATTAAGCAAAAAAGAGCAGTCGGGTGGGACTGCTCTCTTCGCCTAACAAACCAAGCGCAAGCGTAATCAAAAA
>DASWNK010000123.1:0-10490 GCA_036399275.1 Bacteroidia bacterium
CCGGAAAAAAATCATACAGCCTTGGTGTTCTCTGCGATCCATTGGGAATCTCTAACAAAGCAAGACACAGGGCAGAAGGCGATGCTGTTGCTACTGCTCAGTTGTTTGACATGCTTTTGCGGGCAAGGGCTTCAAACGATCCTCTGATGTTCGCAAAATAAGTCCGGCACTTTATCAACTAAATAATAACGATCTAAAACTTTGATCATGAGAACAATGAGAACGTTCGGTCTTTTCTTACTTCTTTCCATTTCATTTACTTCTTATTCTATTAACTGGCTTGTCGGGCCATCGCGTTTCTACACCTTACCCAGTCAGGTTTCGGGATTGGTCAATAATGGTGATACAGTTTCCATCGATGCAGGAGTGTATAATTCGGATGTGGCACACTGGACAGCCAGTAATTTGCTGCTTAGGGGCGTGGGAGGATTCGCGCATCTCAAAGCAAACGGGCTAAGTTGGGGTGGGAAAGCCATTTGGGTGATTGGCGGGAATAACACAAAAGTAGAATCCATCGAATTCTCTTTATGTGCCTGTGTTTCCAACAATGGGGCTGGCATCCGGCAGGAAGGATTGAATCTGACTGTTCGCCATTGCTATTTTCATGATAACGAAAATGGAATATTAGCAGGAACGCTTAATCCGAGTAAGATCGTGATCGAGTTCAGCGAATTCGCTTATAATGGTTACGGCGACGGCTATACACATAACCTTTACATTAATAATATCGATACGCTTGTTTTCCGTTATAACTATACTCACCATTGTAAAGTCGGACATGAAATAAAAAGCAGGGCTAGTGTGAATTACATTATGTACAATCGCATAAGCAACGAAGCTACCGGAAATGCCAGCAGGGAAATCGACCTTCCCAACGGCGGATTAAGCTATGTGATTGGAAATGTAATAGAACAAGGACCGGCTTCCACTAATTCGGGGATAATCGGTTATGGGCTTGAAGGCTTGGTAAATCCCAACCCGCAAGAGCTTTATTTTATCAATAATACGGTTGTGAACGACAGGTCGGCGGGTACTTTCATATCTCTGCCTTCCGCCGGCATGGGGCTGTATAAAGCGTACAATAATATTTTTGCCGGGCCGGGAACGCTCCTTTCCGGATCATCTGCAGTCATCGACAGCTCCAATAATATCCGAGCTACGAATATTTCTTCCATGGGATTTGCAAGCGCAGGAACCTATAATTATTATCTTACAGCGGGTTCGGGCGCCATTAATGCAGGTATAAATCCCGGAGTTTCAAATGGCGGTTATGTGCTGACACCCAGCAACGAATATCTTCATCCCATAGATTCTACGCTAAGAGCAAACAGCGGTGCCATTGATATTGGTGCTTTTGAATTTTCGCCGCCGCTGGGAATGAACGAAGTATCAAATCTGAAGAATGAATTTCATTATTGGATCTATGATGGGATAATCACTTGTGCAGCTTCATCTCATTCGGCCGACATTTATATTTATGATATTACCGGCAGATTGTTGATTTCAGAAAAAGCCGGACGCGGGATCACTCAAATAAACTTCAACGACTTTCCTCACGGAATCTATATCATAAAGGAAGTTACAGATACTGAAACAAGAGCAGGAAAGTTTATTCACAGATAAAATGAGTGAATTAATTACCGAGTGAGCGAATACTCTTCCATACAATATTCAGATCATTTTCGATCTTATAATCTTTGGAATATGCCAGATGCAGGCGATTGCGAGTATCTGCATTGATGCTGATATTTTTAATGGCATCGGCCGGAGAAAGAACAGAAGGCTTTAGTTTCGGTAAATGATCATGCTTGTCGTTACCGTAACCAACCCATGACTTTCCGCCAAATAAAACAGCGAATAGGTTTTTCACAAAGCCGGGTTTGTTTTTCTGTACTAAAATAACAGCGGGGGAAAGCGGTAATAATAAACAAGCGGCCAAAATATCGAAGAGTCGCTTGTTCCTTTTGTTCTTAGGTCTGCCGATAGAGTTAACATCAATGATGTAAAGATCTCCTGCCGTATCAATCGAGTTGCTGCCAATGATGGATAAGCTTTCAGGAGGTGCTATTTTGAAATCCACATCGGCGGAAACCAGCGTGTGCATATAATCAATAATGCCTTGTGAGGAAATATCTCTGGAACAGAAAATTACTTCATTGATCTTATAAATTTCAATCACTTCTTCGATTTGATTGATGTTACCTACATAATCTTTATGCGTGCTTCCATTATCATCAGCGCTGATGAAGCCCAGGAAGCTGGTATGAATGCTGGTTTGTTTCAATAAGCCGTGCACCCGCTCAAATTCTTCCTGCTTTCCAATGATCACAATGCGTTTGCTTTTATCCGGGTTTAAGTTGAAAGAGCGTAAACCGGAAAAATGAAAAGCCAATCTCGAGAACAAATAGGAGAAAATCACCCAGCCCATGCCGAATAAGATCAGCGCCCGGGAAAAACGGTAAGCTTCCGGCAATAGAGAATAACCGATGAGGATAATGCCTGTTCCTACCAATACGCCTCGCATGATGCGGAATAAACGTACAGGTTTATCATAACCGCCACTTAGGTATACGGTAAACATCCATACGAGAATATAAGCCGGAAAAGCAATGGAAACAAGCGCATTTGAATACGAACCGCCCTCGATGAATTTAATGTTCTTTTCGTAATAATCTTTGATAAGGATCAATCCACCCATGATCAAAGTGAAATCAAAGGCAGGAAGTGCAATGGATTTTAAGAAACGAATTCCGATCGCAAGGCCAGCACGCAAGTATATCGCGAAGTTAATCAGGAAAGAAAAAAGCTTGGCATTGTTCTGCGAAAAATGTTTGTTGGCAAAGATCACCATGGCTTTGTAAAACACAAACACATAGTTGACGCTGCTTTTTTTTGTGCTTTCTCCTTTGTAATGAATAATGCGGGTTTCGGGAAAGTAATAGTTTTTATAACCACCGAGAATGATGCGATACGAAAGATCGATGTCTTCCCCATACATAAAGAATGTTTCGTCCAGCAAGCCGATCTTATCCAACACAGCTTTTCGCATCAGCATAAAAGCGCCCGAAAGGATCTCCACTTCATGGGTTTTGTCTTTGTCTAAAAAGCCAAGATGGTATTTTCCAAATATTTTGGAGCGGGGGAACAAGCGGGCTAATCCGAATATTTTGTAAAAAGCGACAGAAGGAGTGGGTAACCCGCGTTTCGATTCCGGTAAAAAATTGCCTTTGCCATCCAGCATTTTTACGCCTAATCCGCCGGCTTCAGGGTGGGCATCCATAAAAGCGACCACCTTTTCAAATGTGTCTTCTTCTACTACAGTATCCGGATTCAGAAGCAATATGTATTCGCCTTTTGCTATGCGCATGGCCTGGTTATTCGCGAATGAAAAGCCGGTGTTCTTTTTATTTTCGATGAGCTGTACTTCAGGAAATTTCTGCTTGACCATCGCCATAGAACCATCAACCGAATTGTTATCCACAACAAATACTTCGGATGCTACATTTTCAGAAGCTTTGCGAACGGAATGCAAACACTGCTCCAGGAAATGCTGAACGTTGTAGTTGACGATGATAACGGTTAGTTTCATTGGAGCTAAACAGTATGAATATTAATGGATCGGCCGTAAACAGATGTGCAGATGTACTGATATGCAGATATGCAGATGGTTTGATTACACGGCATAAGTTTGAGAATTGTTTTTCGATGATGAAATGATCTTGCCTAATACCTTATTGATGCTCTCAATTTGCTCTAAAAGATACTTGCAATCAGGATAATTGGATGAGTTTTGGCAAATCAGCAGCCAATACCTCGTTTCTTCTGCTTCTTTGGCGGGTATTTTTAATTTATGAATAAAATCTGCTTTGCTTTCTGCATTTTGTGCCTCATGCACATTTGCGCCAATGCTGGTTCCACTTCTGAACAATTGATTTGATAAGTTATATTTTTTTAATCCTTCAAGCTGTTCTGTGTATTTAACAATCTCTAAAGAAAAATTAAAGGTTAAATCCAGAATCAGATTGTCTTTTTTGTTTTCCATAAGCGTTACAGCATTATATCTTAAATTATTACATCAAACTAATACATCTGCAAATCGGCACATCATCAACAATCGGTTCATTAATAAATCGGTATATCGGTACATCTGCAAATCGGTACATTAATCAGTTATTTGAAAGAAAGAGAGTTCTCGTAAAGCGTACGATTAACGATTGATCTGCCAAGCGTCACTTCATCAGCATATTCCAGCTCATCGCCAATGGAAATTCCGCGGGCGATGGTACTAACGGTAAGGTTATATTCTTTCAACCGCTTATAGATATAAAAGTTGGTCGTATCGCCTTCCATGGTCGTGCTTAATGCCATGATCACTTCTTTGATTTCGCCCGTAGCCGCTTTCTGAACAAGGGTTTCAATGTTCAGATCACTTGGGCCTATTCCATCCATAGGAGAGATAATGCCTCCCAGAACGTGATAAACTCCACGGTATTGTTGTGTGTTTTCAATCGCCATCACATCACGGATATCTTCTACCACACAAACCAGACTATGGTCACGGTTGCCATTGGCGCAGACCTCACACAAGGCTTTGTCTGAAACATTATGGCATTTTTCGCAGTAACGAAGCTCCGAGCGTAATTTAATGAACGTATTTCCGAACTGGTTAACCTCGGCTGGATTTTGTTTCATCAAATGCAATACAAAACGCAGAGCCGTCCGCTTTCCAACGCCGGGCAATTTGCTGAATTCATTTACAGCCTCTTCGATTAGTTTTGATGAAAAGTTCATGAACCCAAAATTACTCATTTTTACTGAGGTTTTAATGGCTTTATAAAACAAGTAATATGTATTTTTACACAGCCTAACGTTAATAGAATGAAATTCCACAAAACACTTATACAAGCTGTAGCAGATACGCTCCGCCAGATCTTTGCCGAAGGCGTTTACGCTGATAAAGCAGTGGAGCAGGCATTAAAAAGCAATAGCCGTTTTGGTTCGCGTGACAGAAGATTCATCGCGGAAACAACTTATGAAATGGTGCGCTGGTGGCGATTGATCGGAAAGGCGGCGGGATCTGAGAATGGAGCAGTCACTGATTTTTATACCTTGGTGGGTGTTTGGCTGATCATAAAAGAAGAAGAGCTTCCCGACTGGCCGGAATTTTCGTCCATTGATAAAGCAGAGGTGATGAAAAAATACCGCGCTGCCGCAGAGATCAGGAAATACCGGGAATCTGTTCCCGACTGGCTGGATGAGCTTGGAAGCAAAGAACTGGGAGAAGAAAGCTGGACGAAGGAACTGCATGCACTCAACGAAGAAGCGAAAGTTGTTCTGCGGGTGAATACGATTAAAACAACTTCTATACAGCTGCAGCGGTTGTTGAGAGAACAATTAATAGAAACAAGTGTAACCGGCGATTATAAGGACGCGCTTATTTTATTCAAGCGTCAGAATCTCCAGCACCTAAGCGAATACAAACAAGGCTTATTTGAAATTCAGGATGCGTCGTCGCAGCTGATTGCTCCGTTTATGGAGCTGAAAGAGAATATGACGGTCGTAGATGCCTGCGCCGGAGCGGGAGGGAAGTCGCTGCACATGGCTGCCATGATGCACAATAAAGGAAAGATTATTTCCATGGATGTGGAAGAGCGAAAATTAATAGAATTGAAAAAGCGTGCTGAGCGGGGAGGAGTGAACATCATTCAAACACAGTTGATCAATTCTTCTACACTCAGTAAGCTTAAAAATAGCGCAGACCGTTTGTTGCTGGATGTTCCCTGCTCGGGATTAGGCGTGATCCGCAGAAATCCGGATGCGAAATGGAAATTAAGACCTGAATTTATTGAAGAGGTAAAAAAAACGCAACAGGAGATCATCAGTAATTATTCTCAAATGGTTAAACCTGGCGGAATAATGGTGTATGCTACCTGTAGTATATTGCCTGCTGAAAATGATCAGCAGGTAAAATCATTTCTTGAAAAAAATACTGAGTTCCATTTGCTGGAAGATCGCAAAATAATGCCAAGTGAAGGGTTTGATGGCTTTTATATGGCGAAACTGAAAAGAGGAAATTAGAATTTTATACCCATCAGTAATATATCATCTACTTGTTCCAATTCCGATTTCCATTTATCAACGGAATTCGTCAATTGGTTTTTCTGTTCGCTCATTTGCATTTTATGTACACCAAGCAACGATTCACGCAATTGTTTAATCGAATACTTCTTTCCTTTTGGTCCGCCAAACTGATCGGTATAGCCATCGGTAAACATATACAGCACATCATCTTCCTGGTAATTCATTCTGATCTCTTCGAATTTCTTTTCGCCTGAAACCATTCCTCCCAAAGTAAATTTGCTTCCTTTAAATTCCTGTAATTGTTTGTCGCGGATCAATATTGCCGGACGCTTTGCACTGGTGAAAACAAATTCCTTTTTACTTTTGTCAACTCTTAACAAAGAAAGATCCATTCCATCCTGTACATAATGCTCATGCTCTTTTTGTTGCTTTAACGTCATGTTGATGAGCTTATCCAGTTCGGATAAAATCATCGCAGGCTCTGTGATTTTATTATCGATCACAATCTGGTTCAATAAACTGCTGCCGATTACTGTCATAAAAGCTCCCGGTACTCCATGCCCAGTGCAATCCGCACAAACAATAATATAATTGTCCTTGTCTATTTCATGGAACCAGAAAAAATCGCCGCTTACAATGTCTTTCGGTTTATATAAAATAAAGGAAAGTGGAATCGCTCTGTAAATGCTTTCTTCCTGCGGTAATACGGCATACTGGATGCGTTTTGCATAATTGATGCTCGAAATAATATCTTCTTTTTGCACTTCGAGTTCTTTGCTCTTTTTCTCGACTTCTGATTTTGAGAGTTTCAAGTCGCTGACAAACTTGTGTTTGGTTGATTCATACAAAGAGATAATCAGCAACATAAAAAGGCCAGCCAGAAAATAATTGTAAAAGAAATAATCAGAATGGAACTGGCTCAGGTCCTGCCGGAAATCATGAAAGCCTTTCACATCGGCATAATAGAAAAAGCAATAGGTAAGCATGGTCAGAATCATCCAGAAATAGCCGCTCGCCTTGTTTGCCACAAGAAATACCCATGATGAAATAATAATCCCCCAAACACAATCGACCGAGAAAATACCGCCACTGGCTTCGTATGTTGCCGCATTTCCCATGTAACCCAACAAGGTGGTAATGTTGACAAGCAGCACTCGTCCCCCATACTTTTTATAAACAGGAAAAGCGCAGATCAGCAAAATAACAAAGCCCATGTTGGCCAGGAGCATGTTTCGGCTAGCCGCTCCACTTGGAAGAACTACCAGACAATAAGGGACAGAAACCAAGCACATGATCATGAAGAAAAACAAAGATCCAACGAAGAACTTTGCTTTCATATGAGTTTCCGGATTCTCTATGTCCTTGTTGAAGATAAATCGCTCGGTTGTTCGGTTCCACCAATTCATTGTTGAGTAGTTTTAAAATCGTATTCAATTAGTGCAAGCTTTATCCGTAACAAAAATATAATAATATCCTCAATAACCGAATTTATTAAATCTCCGGCTGCAAGTCTGGCATGTTTTTTTGTCCATTCAACTATCATTTCTCAGAATGCGACTGTAATTGCGTTGGAGACTAACAGGACGAAATGAAAATTACATCTGTATCTGCTATAAAAATATTATTACTGCTGTTTCTTGTTTTTTCAGGATTATACTTTGCGCGGAATTTTCTCATTCCTTTTACTTTGGGCGCTTTGCTGGCTACGCTTTTTCTTCCAATGTGCCGGTGGCTCGAAAGGGCAACTCCCAAATGGCTTGCGCCTATTCTTTGTGTGTTAACGCTTTTGCTAATATTTACAGGCATTGGCGGAATACTGAGTTGGCAGGTTTCTGAACTGGCCAATGAGGCTGCATTTATTGAACAAAGGGCTTATGAGCTGTTTGCAAGAGCCCAGGAGTATATCTATACGAATTTAGGAATTACACAAACAGAACAAAATCAACTTTTAAAAGATCAGCAATCAGCCTTTGCCGGAATTATTACCTCCATAGCAGGTTCATTTACCTATATTTTCACGGCGGTTGGTTTAATGCTGATATACATCATTATGCTTCTTTATTACAGAGTTCATATTTACCGTTTTATATTACAGCTTTCCCCAGCCGATAAAACAGTGGAAATGAAACGGGTTATTTCAAATGTCGTTTCTGTCTCTCAGCAATATTTACTGGGACTTGCTAAAATGATTGTCTGTTTATGGATCATGTATAGTATCGGATTTTCAATAGCTGGTGTGAAGAACCCACTGTTTTTTGCGATTATCTGCGGATTGCTGGAGATTGTTCCTTATATCGGTAATTTTACCGGCACTACGCTTACATTGCTGGTAGCTGTGGGGCAAGGCGGCGGACTAAGCCTGGTGTTGGGAATCATTATCACTTATGGCATTATACAATTTATACAAGGCTGGGTGCTGGAACCTTTAATTGTAGGCGTTCAGGTGAGGATCAATTCCCTGTTTACTATTCTGGCACTGATTGTTGGTGAATTAGTATGGGGCATTTCGGGAATGATTCTGGCTATTCCGCTTATTGCAATGTTTAAGATCGTATGTGATCACGTCGAATCCCTGAAGCCGTATGGCTTTCTGATCGGAGAAATAAGCCGGCGAAAACCCTTGTTAAAGTAAGATCGCTGGTTTTTTAATAACCGGCCGAAAAAATATTCTTGTAGCAATATTTTTTTTAGTTTAATTTAGGAGTATGTTAAGCATTTCAACAGAAAATGATTCGATTTATTTTTTAATGGAAAGAGCAGATGTTCTTTTTTCTGATTTCAGCATTGATCATATTGTAGCATTTGATCATGATGATAATTTTCAATTGGTGATCTACACTTTTAAAAATAAGAATTTCATTTGTTTTTCCGCTGAAGCTTACCTGGAGGACAGCGATGCGTTGCCTGCTTTACTGCAGCTTATTCAGGAATACGCTGATGCGAATCCGAGCGCATTGTTAGAAAAAGCAATGAAGATACTGGAGAATAAATTACATTCTGAAAATAACGGCCGTTTTTATTTTGATGCACACTGATTGTATAAATACGAAGGCCCGACATTCCTGCCGGGCCCTTTATTCCTGAAATTTGTAACGGTTCTTATTTGTAACCTACATATGAATCACTTCGCCGTAAGCAGCAGCAGCAGCTTCCATAATGGCTTCGCTCATGGTTGGATGAGGATGAACTGTTTTGATGATCTCATGTCCTGTTGTTTCCAGCTTGCGGATTGCAACAATCTCAGCGATCATTTCAGTCACGTTAGCACCAATCATGTGTGCTCCTAATAATTCACCATACTTTGCATCAAAGATCAATTTTACAAAACCGTCTTTTGCTCCTGCAGCACTTGCTTTACCACTTGCAGAGAACGGAAATTTACCGATCTTGATTTCTCTTCCTGCTTCTTTCGCTTTCGCCTCGGTCATCCCTACAGAAGCAATTTCCGGCTGGCAATACGTACATCCGGGAATGTTATTGTAATCTAAAGGCTCGGGATGATGCCCAGCGATTTTCTCCACACAGATAATTCCTTCCGCTGAAGCAACGTGTGCAAGCGCTTGTCCGCCAACACAATCGCCAATGGCATAATAGCCCGGTATATTGGTTTGATAATATGGATTGGTTAAAATCTT
Organism: Bacteroidia bacterium; assembly: GCA_036399275.1. Taxonomy (GTDB): domain Bacteria; phylum Bacteroidota; class Bacteroidia; order 2-12-FULL-35-15; family 2-12-FULL-35-15; genus 2-12-FULL-35-15. The sequence goes on from DASWNK010000123.1 coordinate 9,717, forward strand.
TCCTTTATCAGTAGCAATTCCTGTTTCTTCCAATCCTAAATTCTCTATGTTCGCCTGGATACCAACTGCTGAAAGCACTACTTCAGCTTCCACAATTTTTTCACCCGATTTGGTTTTGATTTTTACCTTGCAATCGCTGCCTTTCGTATCAACGCTTTCCACGCTGGATTCAATCATCACATCAATACCCATCTTTTTAAAAGAGCGCTCCAGTTGCTTCGACACTTCTGCATCTTCAACAGGAACAATGCTTGGCATAAATTCCACCAATGTTACTTTCGTTCCCATGGTTGCATAGAAATAAGCAAATTCACTTCCGATAGCACCTGAACCAACAACTACCATTGATTTTGGCATTTTCGGTAATGTAAGCGCTTCACGGTAACCGATTATTTTTTTGCCATCCTGAGGAAGATTTGGCAATGTGCGTGAGCGTGCACCCGTTGCAATAATAATGTGTTTTGCTTCGTAAGTCGTTGTTTTGCCATCGGCAGTTACATCCACTTTTTTACCCGCTTTTATTTTACCGGTTCCGGTAATTACATCGATCTTGTTTTTTTTCATCAGGAATTGAATTCCCTTGCTCATTCCATCTGCTACATCGCGGCTTCTTTTCACTACTGCAGGAAAATCAGCTTCTCCGCCTTTTACTGTAATACCATAATCAGCAGCATGGTTTAGATATTCGAATACCTGCGCACTTTTCAATAATGCTTTGGTAGGAATGCAACCCCAGTTGAGGCAAATCCCTCCCAGGTTTTCGCGTTCTACAAT
>DASWNK010000124.1:0-2160 GCA_036399275.1 Bacteroidia bacterium
AGTATAACTTTGTACAATACAAGAAGACCTCACCTTGCTCTGAAAATGAAAACACCAGAAGAGGTTTACAAAGAAAAATCCCGATTACCTGAGGCAACCGGGATCTATTAAAAATCTGTCAACTTATTTAAGGACGATTCATTCCTTCTGCATGTTAACTCTTCAACTTCAGCAATAATGCATCCAGGTTTTCCAGTCCAGCTGTAAATCCTTCCTGGAATCCCATTTCAATGATCTTTTCCAGATCTTCCAGTTTATCATATTTTGTTTCGATGAACACCATTGTTGAATCCCCTGTTTCTTTGAATTGAACGTCCCACAGGGATCTTGGCATAGTTTCATCAATTTTTCCATTTTTATCACAGAAAGCGTCAACACCTGTGAAACTTTTCTGCGGAGTAATAGATTTATATTCTGCTATAGCCCAATGTTCTTCACCATTCGGTCCTACCATTGCATATATCCAGGAACCACCTTCTCTGAAATCCATGGACTTCGTTTTTGCCTGCCATGGTTTTGGCGCCCACCATTGATCGAGCAGCTCACTTTTTGTCCAGGCATCCCACACTACAGGAAGCGGTGCGGCAAATTCTCTTTCTACGTTGATCTTTTTCTTTTCCTTGTCGACGGAAAAATTCATTAACAGACTACTTTTCATTTTTTTTAGGTTTTAGATTAATTAATACTTCATCAAGTTGATTAAAGCGGCCTTTCCAGAGCGCTTTAAATTGCTCCAGCCATTTGTCAATTTCTTTCATTTTATTAGGATCGAGCTGATAGTAAATCTCTCTTCCATTCTTTTCCTGTTTCACCAGTTCGCATTCGGTGAGAATCTGAATGTGTTTAGAGACCGCCTGCCGGGTAGAATGAAAATGTTCTGCCAACGCATTGGGCGTCATGGCCTGGGTGGCAATCAGCACTAAAATAGCCCTTCTGGTGGGATCGGCTATGGCCTGAAAAACATCACGTTTCATAGTATGATAATTTAATGCAACTAATTGGTTGCAAATATATGCGCAATTATTCGGTTGCGCAAATTTGTTTTGATATTTTGGAATGGAGCGCTCAGAAGTACTTTATGCCGATATAAAACACAGGCCATTTTAACCGATGGTAGTTTTTTTCTCACCGTTAATGAGATCAAACTCACCGCCGGTAAACTGCCGCTTTTTTTTCGAAAAGGATGTCACACATTTGCACCGTCAATCAGAAAAGCATTATCAATAACAAATCCCAACGCTTAAATGGGGTAAAAGATCATAGGCCGAACAAACCGCGTGAAGGGTGTATAGTAAAGCATACCATTTAATAAAAAAAAGAATGAAAAAGAATTTCACCATTGTTGCTGTAGCAGTTGCAATATTAGGCTTAGGATTAAGCTCATGTAAAAAAGAAAATCTTACACCAGACGGAGTTAATCCTGCTGCAATGTCGGACGAAACAAATGCTTCCGATGAAGCGAACAGAAGCTATACTTATTATTCAGGGATCATTTCCAACAACGGTTACCCTACTGCAGGTTCAACAGAAATGGGATATTTCTCCACCAATGCATATTGGGGACAAATGGCACCAACCACTCAGCCTTTCGGAGGTTCAACTACTTCTACTGTTAAAGGTTTAGCAGCAACTAAACAATCCATTGTGTTTGCTTATGTTGGAGCGGACGGCGTTACCTATTTGAATTTCGGACACAATACAATTGCCAATGCAAATTATGCAGATGCAGGTCAGGATATTCCAGTATTGTTGAACGGAACAACCTTATTCACTTATCCAATTGAAGAGATCGAAATCGATCCTATCACATTGGATGTATATGCTTTAACAAGAGTTGGAAATTCAATCAAGCTTTATCGCATTGAAGGTATTTCAAGTGCCGCTCCGGGAACAGCAACCGTTGTAACCTATAATGGTTCTACTACCATCTTTAATAATCCATTGAGCAACGGTTACAAATGGGGGTCTATCTGCTTTGTGCCAAATGGCAATGGTACTTTCCGATTTGTATTCGCTTCTGAATCTACGGTTTATGCTTCTTTAGGAATTGTTACATGGCATTATACTCTTAGCGGAAATACACTTACTGTACTTACGCCTATGCACAGAACATACAGCACTGGTACATCCGGAATTGCGGCTGGAACAGGAATCAATGCT
>DASWNK010000125.1:0-25277 GCA_036399275.1 Bacteroidia bacterium
TTATTTCTTTTCTGGTTATATCAGAATCAATGACAGGCTTGGCAGCATTGAGTTTCTCGGCCTTAATTACTATTGGATACCTGATTATCAAATCCCCGAAGAAATTAGTGAAGCTTTCTGGTATTGTAATCATTTTGTTCATTGTCGGATTTGGCATTTATGTAACCCGTCAATTGATGAGGGCGGGTCCTGAGAATGAGGCAATCGATTTTTCCGCATTGGAGAGTATGAGCCCTCATGGTAATCCATATAGTCATGATTTACAAAGCAGGCTAACGGAAAACGGACATTATATCTGGATTTATGTTTGTCATAAAGAACTGCAGGAATCATGGAACCGGAAAAGTTCCTTCAGCTATTCAGGAAAGGATCTGAAAGGGAATAACATCGTTTATACACTCGTGAGGTTCCTTGCATCGAAAGGTTTGCGGAAGGATGCAGATGGGGTTAATTCACTGAGCAATGAGGAGGTGAAAGCCATTGAAAGAGGTGTAGTGAACGCAAATTATCAGGATTTATCCAGTCTGGAAGGGCGTTTGCACGAGATTAAGTGGGAGTTGGATTTATATCAGGCAACAGGTGATCCGAACGGTCATTCAATCACAATGCGCTTCGAATTTTGGAAAGCAGCATTGGGAATCGTCCAGGACAATCCTTTAATTGGTGTAGGAACTGGCGATATCAAACAGGCATTTGAAGATCAATATGTGAAGATGAATTCTCCTTTGTTACCCGAATGGAGATTACGCTCACACAATCAATATCTTTCCATTGCTGTAGCGTTTGGAGTGCTGGGATTGATTTGGTTTTTAATAACACTCTTCTATCCTATGGTTCTTACTAATAGAACGTTTGATTATCTATACATTACTTTTCTGTTGGTTGCCACAATTTCCTTTTTAACGGAAGACACACTCGAAACGCAGGCTGGAGTTACATTTTACGCGTTTTTTAATTCTTTCTTCCTGTTCATTCCACGGAAATGGAAGGCTGATTGATCGCCTTTACAGCGAACAAAACCTAAGCAGTTCCGTTATATTTTCTAATTTTACAGGAATCAATATTCCGGAGAATGTTATTTGATCATCCCATTACAACCCTAAAAAGAACAACGAGAACCGATTACAAGTTCTCTATCATCATTCCTACCTGGAACAATATTGAGTACCTGAAATTATGCATCGCTGGTATCCGGAAAAATTCCACGTTTGATCATCAATTGATCATTCATGTTAATGAAGGGAATGATGGAACATTGGAGTGGATCAAAGCACAAAATGAGATCGATTATTCTTACAGCGAACAAAATGTAGGTGTTTGTTATGCACTCAATAGCTGCCGGAAACTGATGAGCACGGATTATGTGCTTTATATGAATGATGACATGTATGCTTGTCCAGGCTGGGACATGGCGCTCTCTGAAGAAATAGAAAAAATAGGCCACAACAGTTTTTTTATTTCCTCTACTTCCATAGAGCCGAAATCTCAAAGTAATTGCATGATTGAAAAGGATTATGGAACAGACATGGCTACCTTCAATGAGCAGAAGTTATTAGCGGAGTTTGCGTCCTTGCCAATGGAGGATTGGCAAGGTGCTACCTGGCCACCTAATATTGTTCACAAGGATCTTTGGGACAAAGTTGGAGGATACAGCAATGAATTTTCTCCCGGTATGTACTCCGATCCTGATTTCTCCATGAAATTATGGAATGCGGGAGTTCGACTGTTTAAAGGTGTTAGCAGGAGCCGGGTCTATCATTTCGGATCGAAATCAGTAAAACGCATTACAAAAAATCCGGGGTATCATAAATTCATTTCCAAATGGGGTATGACTTCCAGCACACTTTCTATTTATTATTTAAAGAGGGGTGAGAAATTTAGCGGACTACTCCCGGAAGCCAAAGTGCCTGTGATGGTGAAAATTAAAAATTGGTGGAAGAATCTGACTAACCGGTAGTATATAATCTTCTCAGCTTTTTATACTTCAGGTAGCTTGTATAAGCCGAAACCCTACAAATAGTATAACCCGCAGCGCCATCTAAAATTCCGAGTTTAATAAAATAGTCGCTGAAGAATTTAACAAAGGGGCTGAACCAAAGCTTAAATACAGAAGCTGTCTTCCCTTTTTTAAACATTTCTTCGGCTGCCAGGGCAGAAAATTTTTCACTCTGCGCATAATGTTGTTCCAGGTTGTAATAACTATAATGCAGGCAATCGCCGTTTAATAAAATTGCAGGTTCTTTGGAGTCAATCACAAGCTTCTCATGAATAATTCCTTCCCATTTGGTAATGCAGCGATCGAAGATCCGGATTTTTGTATCTGGATACCAACCGCAGTGTTTAATCCAGGAGCCGCAGTAATTAGTCAGACGATGAAATTTATAGGTTTTGAGTTCGGCCTCTTGTTTAGCCTGTAGAATAGATTTCTTTAATTCTTCCGATAAAGCTTCATCAGCATCCAGTGATAACACCCAATCATGCTTTGCCTGGCTGTTCGCGAAGTTCTTACTGCCGGAATAGCCTTCCCATTTACGTTGAATAAAATTAACAGAATATTGTTTGCAAATGTTTTCTGTTCTGTCAGTTGAGAACGAATCCAGCACTACCACGTCATCGGCAATACTCAGAATGGATTCCAGGCAGCGACCGATGTTTTTTTCTTCGTTAAAGGTAATGATGACAACCGATAGCTGCGGCATTTGTAAGAATGAATTGGTTTGACAAAAGTAGTAAAATTATCTGCTATATTTGTGTAAGCATGTCAGACATTAAAACACTCATCCAGCAATTACAGCAAAGCGATAAAAAGGCGCTGGCACGCTGCATTACCATTGTTGAAAATGAGTTGGAGGGTTATGAAGAAATCCTGACAAACATCCGGTCCAACCAAAATATTCCGGTTATTGGTGTTACCGGTCCTCCCGGAGCGGGCAAAAGCACATTGATCAATTCGCTGATAAAAAAACTCAGTGATGCGGGAAATGCAATTGGCATTATTGCCATTGACCCGACTTCCCCTTTCAATTATGGCTCCCTATTAGGTGATCGTTTACGTATGGCAGAACATTTTACGAATGAAAAAGTATTCATTCGTTCGTTGGCTACCCGCGGATCACTGGGCGGCTTATCGGCCAAAACGATAGAGATCGTTGACGTAATGCGTGCTTTTGCCTTCGATTATATTATTGTGGAAACGGTTGGGGTCGGACAGAGCGAAGTGGAAGTGGTAGGGCTGGCTGATACAACTGTGCTGGTGTTGGTACCGGAATCCGGGGATGATGTTCAGGCGATTAAATCAGGGGTGATGGAAATTGCCGACGTTTTTGTAATCAATAAATCCGACAGAGCAGGAGCGGATACATTTGTTAAGAATATTATGCAACTAGTGCATTCAAAGCCATTGAGCGATTGGAGCATTCCGGTAATAAAGGCAGTAGCTACAAAAGGAGAAGGCGTAGACGAGTTAATTGCTTCGATCAATATGCATCATAAAAACGGAGTCAATACTAAGCGCTCGTACCTGCTGGCTGAAAAGGCTTACCGTCTGATTCAGAACACGAAGATGAAAGGTGTTTCAAAACAGGATCTGCAAAAGCAGATCGATATAGAACTAAAAAAGAAGGATTTCAATTTGTATAGGTTCGTAAGGGTTATAAAGACGAAATAGACCGGAACAATTGCGCCGGATAAGGATCACGTCAGCTTCATTTGATTTTCATATATTTGATGCCTAACCAATTAATACTCTCTAACATGAAAAAAACATTCTTAGCATTCGGATTACTCTTTGCAGGTTGTATGACAATGTCATCCTGCAGGAAAGAATATGATTGTACATGTAAGGTTACGTTGAGTGATGGCTCAGTAAATGAGTATAGCACAAACATAACCGCTTCAAAAAAGAAAGCTCAGCAAGCCTGCGATGATTCTGCTCCTGATTCGGATTTTGGAAAGACCTGCACCCTTGATTAAATTTATACAAAAGAGGCTGTTCAAACGAACAGCCTCTTTTGTATTTGCGAGATTAAGAGTATCGAAACCTTATTATTCCTGGTAATAAACCCTTTTCACTCTTCGTGAAACATTTGTGAGTACTTCATAAGGAATGGTGCCAATATCTTTAGCCACCTCCGTGATGGGATTCACGTCACCAAAAACAATCACTTCATCATTTTCATTCGCCTGGATATCGGTAATGTCAATCATGCACATATCCATGCAGACATTGCCGATGATCGGAGCCGGTTTTCCTTTCACGATCATTTTTCCGGCGCCGTTACTCAGCTTTCGGCTTAAGCCATCTGCATAGCCTATAGGCACTGTTGCGATCTGCATGTCGCGCAAAGCGATCCCTTTTCTGCTGTAGCCAATTGTTTCATGGGCAGGAATATTTTTTATCTGCGAAATGCTTGTTTTTAAGGTACTCACATTCTGCAATTGCGCCTGTTCAGTTACATTAGCTCCAATCCCATATAAGCCAATTCCAAGGCGTACCATTTCAAACTGCGCATCGGGGAAGCGGGAGATACCTGCAGAATTTAAGATGTGCTTCAGAATAGGATAATTGAAATGGGATTTTATTTTTTCGCTCATTTCATTCAGCTTTTTAATTTGCTGCCAGGTGAACTCATCATGTTCACCTTCATCGCTTGCAGCCAAATGGGAAAAAACCGATCGGATTACGAGGTGTTTGTTGTTGCTGATGCGAACAATTAGTTCGTTCACTTCGCTTTCATCAAAGCCCAAACGATGCATGCCGGTATCCAGTTTTATATGAACAGGAATAGGTTGTACATTATTACGGTCGCTTCTTTTCAAGGTTTCTTCAAACAAGCTCAATACTCGCAAGCTATAAATTTCCGGTTCCAGATTATACTGGATCATAGAATCATAGCTTTGCTCTTCCGGATTCATTACCATGATCGGCATTGTAATTCCTGCTTTTCTCAATTCAATTCCTTCATCTGCATAAGCTACGGCAAGGTAATCTACACGGTGGAACTGAAGAATATTAGCTATTTCAAAGCTTCCGCTGCCGTACGAAAAAGCCTTTACCATCGCCATGATCTTGGTCTCGGTCTTTACTTTGGAACGAAAATAATTGAGATTATGAACAATAGCATTGAGATTTATTTCTAATACGGTTTCGTGAGCTTTTTGTTGAATAACCTTGCTGATTGCTTCAAAACTAAATACACGTGCTCCTTTCAAAAGAATAGTCTCATCCCTGAAAAAGGAGTTGTTAAATTGCTGCAGAAAATCGGCTGTTGATTTATAAAAGCTTTTTTCAATATCGAATCGTTGTGCCTGGCTGGAAATCCCTTCGCCAATACCGATCAAGCGGGAGATCCCTTTTTTATGAATGAGCTCGGCCACTTCTTTGTAGAGCGTTTCATCGCTTTGTCCGCTTTGGAGAATATCTGATAGAATGAGTGTTTTTTTAGGATGTTGTTTTTGCTGGTTCAAAAAATCCAATGCAATAGCCAGCGATCCAAGATCGGAATTATAACTGTCGTTAATAATCGAACAATTGTTGATTCCTTCTTTCAGCTCCAGTCGCATGGCAACGGGACTAAGGAAGCGCATCCGTTCCGCAATTATTTTGTTTTCATACCCGAGATACAATAAGGTAGCCCAGCAATGAATAGTATTTTCGATGCTGGCTTCATCCGTAAAAGGAATGGTGATGCGAATAAAATCATTTTTATGCACACCCTGTATTTCGGTATCTGTAGTGCCTTTGGTAATTCTTCCGATCAAAAGGTCCGCACGTAATTTTTTTGACCAGGTAAATGTTTTTGTATCTGTAAAAGCTCCGTTGCCGACAATACTGTCGTGTATCGATAAATAATCCTTGCAGTAGATCAGTACCTCCGAATGAATAAAGAGCCGTAGCTTTTCATCCACTTTTTGTTTCTGATTTTCGAAATTTTCATCATGCGCCTGACCAATATTGGTGATCAATCCGATAGTAGGACAAATGATCGTTTCCAGCAATTGCATTTCTTTTGGCTGAGAAATGCCAGCTTCAAAGATGCCCAGATTATGTTCTTCGTTAATCTGCCATACGGATAACGGAACACCCACCTGTGAGTTAAAGCTTTTTGGACTGCGAACGATGTTTTTATCTTCACGTAACAATTGGAACAACCATTCCTTCACAATGGTTTTCCCGTTGCTCCCCGTAATTCCGATAACCGGTATTTTGTATAGTTGCCGATGATGTGAACACAATTGCTGAAGTGCCGCCAATGTATCCTCCACGAGAACAAATGAAGCGGCATCATAAACGGAAAGCGAGGCAGGAAGTGTGGAAATTATAAAATTGCGTACTCCTTTTTCATAGAGATCCATGAGATACGCATGACCATCGTGGCGTTCTCCTTTTATGGCAAAAAACAAAGAGGTTTCTGCATTAGAAAGCTTGCGACTATCGATCAGCAGGTTTTTGATCGCAACTGTTGAATTGCCATTTCCATGGATGCTGCCTTTAATGATAGAAGAGATGCCTGGAATTGAATAGTTCATCGGTTATTTTTTTGCTTCAGAAAAGCAGTCTCTGCAGAGAGGTTCATAATTATTTGTTTCACCCAACACTACCAATGCAGCATCGTCTGTAATACGGTGCGAGTGATTGGCAATGTTGCCACAGCGCATGCAGATCGCATGTACTTTCGTAACGTGTTCCGCAATAGCTAACAGTGAGGGCATTGGCCCGAAGGGCTTTCCAAGATAATCCATGTCCAGCCCTGCAACAATCACGCGCACGCCGCTATTTGCAAGGTGATTGCAAACATCGGTAAGTCCGTCATCAAAAAATTGTGCTTCATCAATTCCAACAACGTCCACATCATTTGCAAGCAGTAAGATGTTGGAAGAAGCAGGAACAGGTGTGGAATGAATGGAATTGCTGTCGTGAGAAACGACTTTCACATCATCATAACGCGTATCGATCGACGGCTTAAATATTTCCACTTTTTGTCGGGCATATTGCGCACGTTTCATGCGACGGATCAATTCCTCGGTTTTCCCGGAAAACATAGAGCCACAAATGACTTCAATAGAGCCTTTGCGGTTATGCGGGTGAATGCTGTTTTCCAGGAACATGAGTTGATTTTGTTGAAAAATCTTATTTAAATATTCGCAATTTAAATGTATATTTAGTGCAGATAAACGCAGGACAAAACTAATCAAAAAAGCCTCTCGTTTTTTTAACTACATAAAATAAACTTTTATGGATAAGTCCACAATCAGAAAAGAGATTGCCGTTTTGATCAATAGTATTAAAGAGCATTCGGATAACATCGGCGATAAAGAGCAAATTCCTCAATTAGAGCTTGAGCTGATTCTTCATAAAATCGAAAAACTGTATCAGAAATCCATCGTTTTCAATCATCTGAATTCTATGCCTCGGGTGCGGGAGAATGCCAGCTATGTTGAGAAAAAAGAAGACCCTGTTGCAGAAAAAACGAGCGTAGCGCCACAAGTCATAGAGGCGGTAAAAGAAATCTCCAAGGAAGAAACCGTTAAATCGCCGACCGATCTATTCGGGAGCGAACTACCGCCAGTTCCTGAAAAACCTAAGGTGGAAAAGAAAGTAGAGAAGAAAGAAGAAAAACCGGTGGTCAGCAGAATTCAGAAACCAGCCATCACTGATCTTACAAAAGCAATAGGGTTGAATGATAAGTTCTTGTTTGCCAATGAGCTTTTTGAAGGCAATATGCAGGAATATAATATCGCTGTTCAGCAATTGAATACAGCAGAAACCATTGAATCTGCCATGGAGTATATCAGCAGTCTCCAGCAGTTGTACGAATGGGATGCTGAGAATGAAACGGTAAAACGTTTGCTGGATCTTGTCGACAGACGTTATAGTTAATTCCCGGTTTTTCCCTGATTGGATCTTATCATTCACACATGTCAATTCCTTCCAAAATAGTTTCTGTTCTTCTTCTATTCTTTATCACGATCACTGCGTCTTCCCAGGAAATAAAGAAAGGAGCCGTTTACAGCTATGCCCGTAAGATCGTCGATACAATGGCTTCTGAAAGCATGCACGGACGAGGCTATGTAAATGGCGGCGATAGCATTGCCGCGAATTACCTTAAAACAGAATTTTCTAAAATCGGATTGAAACCTTTCGGAGGGGATTATTATCAACGATTACGCTTTCCGATTAATACGTTTCCCGGCACCATTTATATTGGATTTAACCTTCATAATTTAAAAGACAATGATGTATTTAGTTTCAACGGGCATCCTGGGAGAAATTTTATCATCGATGCTTCCTGTCCTTCTGCCTACGCAGATTTTGGAGTAGCAGTTTTTGATTCTACTTTCTGCAGCGAAAAAGCATTTAAAAAATTTAGCAGGAAAGTTCCTAAGTGGTATTTTATTCTTGTTGATGATAGGAATGTTAAAGATAAGAACAAATCAGTCTACTTTAATAGAGCGAAGATCAACGAAATGAAAGCGGCCGGAATAATCGAATTAACTGAAAAACTGACCTGGAGCCAATCACAAGTGGTTTCTAACTACGCGAAAATTCAAATTCTTCGCGATAGTGTCCCATATTCAAAATCAGATAAGGGTTTTTATGATGGTGGTGGCGGCATTGACATTAAAAACAAATTCATCCCTAATCACCAATCTCAAAACGTAATCGGATATATTCAAGGCTCCGAATATCCCGATTCATTTATTGTTTATTCGGCACACTATGATCACTTAGGACAAATGGGCAAAGATGTTTATTTTCCAGGAACCAACGACAATGCAAGCGGTTGCGCGATGTTGTTGAACCTTGCAAAGTATTATGCTATGCCGGAACACCGCCCAAAATGTTCTATAGCTTTTATGGCTTTTTGTGGCGAAGAAGTAGGCTTGCTGGGCTCCAAATATTATACTGAGCATCCTTTATTTCCATTAAAAAATATTAAATTTTTGTTGAACATGGATATCATGGGGACAGGCGAAGATGGAATTACAGTAGTAAACGGTACATTATTCAAAACACAGTTTGATAAGTTGAAAGAGATCAATGTGCAAAATAATCTGATTAAGGATGTAAAAATCAGAGGAAAAGCAGCAAACAGCGATCATTATTTTTTTGCGGAAAATGGAGTGAAGGCCTGCTTTATTTATACCATGGGTGGAATAAAAGCCTACCATGATATTTACGATCGTCCGGAAACATTACCTTTGAATGAATTTGAAGATATATTTAAACTGATCACTAAATTTGGTGATTATTTGCAGAACTAGATAGCGAATAAAACGAATTATTTTCAAAGGCTAACGTAAACTTTATAAATTAAACTTGAAACTTTTTATAGTCCCTACACCCATCGGAAACCTTGAAGACATTACGCTTCGGGCAATCCGTATTTTAAAGGAAGTCGACTTGATTCTTGCGGAGGATACCCGCAAATCAGGAATTTTATTGAAACACCTGGATATTCACAAAAAAATGTTTGCTCATCATATGCACAATGAGCACAAAACCGTGGAGATGATTTCTGATCGCATTGCCAACGGTGAAAAAATTGCACTTATTACCGATGCCGGCACTCCGGGAATTTCCGATCCTGGTTTTTTATTGATCCGCGAATGCATCGCGAAAGGAATAGAAGTGGAATGCTTGCCCGGTGCTACGGCATTTGTACCAGCTCTCGTTAACTCTGGTTTGCCGAGCGATTCATTTTGCTTTGAAGGTTTCTTGCCTCAAAAAAAGGGGCGGCAGACAAAAATAAAATCGCTTGTGTATGAACAGCGAACAATGATCTTTTATGAATCACCTCATCGGTTGGTGAAAGCCCTGGAACAATTCAGCGAGTATTTTGGTGCAGAGCGGAAAGCTTCCGTTTCAAGAGAATTATCTAAAATGTTTGAAGAAAACAAAAGGGGAACTCTGCAGGAGCTTGCAGATTATTTTAAGTCAAAAACAGTAAAAGGTGAAATTGTAATCGTAGTAGAAGGAAATAAACACAAGCCAATTCCCGAAGAGGAAGAAGATTAAGCTTCCTAAAAACAGTAATTGAAATGAACTACTTAACCAATAAAACAGGCGCCCCTCCCGGAACATTAGTGTATTTCGGAGAAGATCATACCGATAAGGTAAAGATCACGCTGATTGAATACAACGAAAAAGAATTCATAGAAAAAGAATTTTATGATATTTCGAAGTGCCTGGAACAGGTAAATCCCGGAATGGTGAAGTGGATCAATGTAGATGGTGTGCATGATGTTGCCTTGGTAGAGAGGCTCGGTAAGCACTTTGATATACATCCGCTCACGCAGGAGGATATTGTGAATACGAACCAGCGTCCGAAGTTTGAAGAATATGATAATTATGTGGTAGCAATTATGAAAATGATCTATTACGATTCCGAACTGCATTCGGAGCAATTGAGTGTGGTGCTGATGGATGGAATGGTGATCTCTTTCCAGGAGGCGCAGGGCGGGGATGCTTTCGACCTGATCAGAAACCGCATTCGTTCAGGGAAAGGACGGATCAGAAAGATGGCGGCGGATTATTTAGCATATGCTTTGATTGATGCAGTGGTAGATTGTTATTTTAATATCCTTGAAAAGATCGGTGACAAAATTGAATTATTAGAAGAAGAAGTGGTTGCTGAGCCGACTAAAGAAACAATGCAACAGTTGCATTACATGAAACGCGAAATGATCTTTGTACGCAAAGCCGTATGGCCTATGCGGGAATTGATCGGCAATCTGGAACGAAGCGAAACAGAACTGATTAATCCTGGGACGGACATTTATTTGCGAGACGTGCATGATCATACCATTCGTGTGATCGATACGGTGGAAACCTATCGGGATTTGCTTTCCGGAATGATGGATATCTACCTTTCGAGCGTGAGCAATAAAATGAATGAAGTGATGAAAGTACTCACCATTATCACTACCATATTTGTTCCGGTAACCTTCATTGCTGGAGTTTACGGGATGAATTTCGATTTCATGCCGGAACTTCGTGCTAAATGGGGGTATCCTATTACATTGGGAGTTATGTTTACCGTCATTGCAATATTGCTGCTGTATTTCAGAAAAAAGAAATGGCTTTAGATCAATAATAAATATAGAAATGAAAAAATTTATTGTTTTACTTCTTGCTGCTTTATGGTCCAATGCCTCCATTGTTGCAGCTGTTGCAGACACCAATAAGACCGATAATAATGGAAAAAAAATTGGCTGGTGGAAAGAAAGAATAGCTCAATCGGATTATTACGGTGCTTATGTGAATGACAAAAAAGAAGGATTATGGATCGGCTATCATGCGAACGGTGTGATTAGCATCATTGACGAATACAGAAACGGAAAGAAAAATGGTTACAGCATTGGAATCGATAAATCGGGATATTATTTCCAGAAGGATTCTTATGTGAATGATACCTTGAATGGAATCAGCATTGCTTATTACTCAGGCGCAAAACTGAAATCGGAAATTGAATACAAAATGGGAGTGCTGAACGGCATTAAAATGATTTATTATTCGGACGGGAAGCTGCAGGAGGAAGGGCATTATAAAAATAACCTTCGTGATGGCGTAGCAAAATGGTTTTATATCGATGGACAATTAAGCGTTGAGTACAATTATAAAAATGGATCATTGGAAGGTCCTCAAAAAACATTTTATAAAAATGGAAAGATTAGTTCAGAAGTAAAAATGATGAACAATTTGGAAGAGGGCGATTTTTTCGAATATTTCGAAAACGGAAAGGTAAGAGTAAGCGGTAAATATATTCATGGGAAAAAAGAAGGGGCGTGGAAGGAATATGATGAAACCGGTAAAGTAATCAAAACGGAAAACTACAAGAGGGGCGAAATAAAAAAGTAAATAAAAATCCCCAACTGATTGCTGGGGATTTTTATGAATTCATGGGGCATCTTTTACAACGCTTGTCCTTTTTATAATTTTTACAGCATTTCTTCTTCAGTTTCTTGCATTCAATGGTTTCCGGATAGAAGCTCCATAAGCTGGAAGCCTTTTCTTCGGTAATCGCCGGTTGTATAAAATACGGGTTTTGCATGGTAATTTAATTACTACAAAATTCGTACTATAGAACCAAACATTCAATACCTAGAAAGTGGTATTTATTCGATCTTACTTAACTTTTTCACTACCACTCCTTTACTTGACGTTATACTCAGGAGATATATTCCTTTTCCCAGATCATCGTTCAGCTTTATTTCAATCTTATTTTCTCCTTCCGGGAATTCTTGCTCCGAAATGCTCTTTACAATCTTCCCTAAAACATCCCTGATTTCGATCTTTAGCTTTTCGGCATGAGGCAGGTAAAATTGTAGCTGAAAAGCATTATTGAATGGATTAGGGTAGACAGACACATTGTTTTCATGCATGCTGTTTTCGCTGATTCCTACATTACAGGTTCCCGGCAAATTCGCATCCAGCCAGGTGATCCGGTTGTAAAACCAGGCTTTTATTGCAGCAATCTCTCCGGGATAATCCATTGGGATTGGGCTTGGATTTGGCCAGGTATATTGTCCGAGAATAGGCCAGGCTGTAAAATGGCGTGATTGTGATTCATTAAGGTAAACAGCGAGTGAATCAACATAATTATTTAAAGTAGGAATGCTCAGGGTGCTTAAACGTAATTCGTCCCAGCGGCATCTCAATTGCGCAGTATAGCTGGGATCCTGCAAGAGCTTTGCCCACCAGAAATTGGGTTGCCAGCCACCCGGACAAACACTGCCTATATCGTAGGCCCATCCATTGCTTTGATCACCCATGCAGTAATCCGCATTCCACCAGGCCAGATTGTAATCCCAGGCCGGTCCGGCTTTCAGCTTTCCACCACTGCTTTGCTTGTCTTTATAGAAATAAGTGCTCAAACGATAGCCGTCCACATTTTTGCTAACTTCATTTAAAATGAAATAATCAATGAAAGAGTTTACCCCAAGGTATTTGCGGTAGCCATTGATAGGATCGGTGAAGGTAGGACTGGCAAGAGCATCTTCCAGGCTATCAACATACGCCTGTATATATGCTCTTTGTTGAGGAACAATTGTTCCATCCTGAGGATAAACATGAACGTAATCTACACTGCTCCCATCTGCAGCCGGATAGGGAGATGTCCAGTAACTTCCCGGGCCATCCACCCTGTCTACTTTAATTATGTATCCGCCTGTGAGCTGATCCCCGCTTATGTCCGTCGTCAGCATCTTGGAAATATTCACGCGGTTATTATCCCGCTTAATCTTTTCCATTAATACATAGATCCCCTGGTATTGGCCGTTAATTACCAATTCGCAGAATTGAGTGCGTGATGCATAATGGCCGGTCTTATTTGCAATGTCATAGCTCAAAACATTGCGTAAACAGGTTTTGTCATCATAAGGTGCATATAGGATCCAGTCATGCTCCAAAGGCATTCCAAGCAATATCGTATCTTTTTGTGTGCCGTTAATATCGCGTGTCTCAAAGCCATAATTTTTTTGGGGGAAGCCCGCGGAGCTAGATCCCCGCGTTTCTATTCCTACTTTGTTGGCGAAATTATTATAAGGATCGGTCAAGTAATTCCGGATTCCCGGACCATTGTATATAATCCCCATTTGCACTTCAAGCTTTGGCTCATTTGGAATGGCTAGTCCGCCCGTAGTTACAACAATAATGGGTAAATTGGATGATGTAAAGTTAAACGGTTTTGCAGGATTGTTGCCAAATGTAATGCTCCAGTCAATCAGGTTTCCTGCATCTGCACCATAAGTATCCTCGATCAGCAATTTCCAGGTGCCATTTCCATTCTGCCCGTTATTGATCGCTCCGATAAACCCCTGTGGCCGGAAAGTTCCTGTAAACGGGGCATTGCCGGTTACAATGGAATTGAGTGCATAGGCATTTAAACAGGTATTGGTAAAATCATCACCACTGCCGCCATTTGCAATCGATAAATCTACAATTGTGCCGTCCGGGGCCTGAAGAGAAATATTGAGATCAGCATCCCAGGTATGCGTGATGTTAAAACAAATGGTTTCCAACCCAAAAACGGTATCGATGGCGGAAGGAGACAATCCGGAAACGGTCATCGGAAATTGTACCATGGGTCCGCCATCAGGAATTCCACCACCTGCTGTGCTTGTATAAGTTTGTGAAAAGACCGTGGAAAGCTGAGTTGATAAAGAAATTAAGAGTATTAGTTTTTTCATCCAATTAAGTTTTTATAAAGATAAAAATTTAATTTACAAATTATCAACGATCTGTATAATGGTGATTGTTTTAACTAATTTTACAGGACTAAAAAAGAAGTATGGAAAAAAGATGGAGCTTGCGGTCAGGTATTGATGAAATGATTGTTGACCGGCTGGCAGCAGAATTGGGAATTGATAAAGTACTGGCAAGCTTGCTGGTGCAGAGAGATATTACTGATTACGAAAGCGCTAAGAAATTTTTTCGTCCTTCCCTGAACGACCTTCATGATCCTTTTTTGATGAAGGATATGGACAAAGCAGTAGAAAGGCTTGAAAAAGCGATTAGTGAAGGAGAGAAAATTCTTGTTTACGGTGATTATGATGTCGATGGAACCACAGCTGTTTCTCTCGTATATTCTTTCCTGAGGTCGCTTCCGATCAGCCAGGGCCTTGTAGATTATTACATTCCCGATCGTTATACCGAAGGCTATGGAATTTCTTTTTTGGGAATTGATTTTGCCAAAGAAAATAATTTCTCACTGATCATTGCCCTCGACTGTGGCATTAAAGCGATTGATAAAGTGGCCTATGCCAATGAGCGGAATATCGATTTTATTATTTGTGACCACCATCGCCCGGGAGAAACCTTGCCGGAAGCGGTTGCCATACTTGATCCTAAGAGGAATGACTGTACTTATCCTTTCGATGAGCTCTGCGGCTGCGGCGTAGGATTTAAGCTGGTGCAGGCGTATGCACAAAAGAATAGCATTCCTTTTGACGATCTCGCAGAATATCTTGATCTCACTGCCATTTCCATTGCTTCAGACCTTGTGCCCATAGTGGATGAGAACAGAGCCTTATGTTATTTTGGCTTGCAGCAAATCAATAAAGCTCCCCGCAAAGGAATCAAAGCAATTCTGGATCTTGCGAACATCAAAAAAGAAGTGACGATCAATGAGCTGGTTTTTACCGTTGGACCACGCATCAACGCCGCCGGTAGGATTGAAACCGGAAGAAATGCTGTTGCTCTGCTCGTTTCTGATAATCATGCTGATGCCAAGCTTTCCGGAATCAATATAAATACAACCAATACTGAGCGAAGAGTGTTGGATGTGGGCATTACACAACATGCCCTGAAAATGATTGATGATAGTGAAGAGCTGATCAACCGGAAATCAACAGTATTGTTTCATTCCGATTGGCATAAAGGAGTGATAGGTATTGTGGCCTCCCGTTTAACCGAAAAATATTACCGTCCAACTATTGTGCTTACCGAATCAAACGGAAAAGCAACCGGATCTGCCCGTTCTGTAAAAGATTTTGATGTGTATGATGCTATCGAAGCTTGTTCGGATTTGCTGGAGCAATTTGGCGGGCATAAATACGCTGCCGGCCTAACGTTAAAACTCGAGAACCTGGCTGCCTTCCAGCAGAAGTTCGAAGAGGTGGTAACGGCAACAATTCAGGATTATATGCTCATACCCGAAATAACCATTGATGCGGAACTGAAATTATCAGATATTACTCCCAAATTTTACAGGATTTTAAAGCAATTTGAACCTTTCGGACCGGGGAATATGTCTCCTGTATTCATGAGTGCCGGACTTGAGGATAAGGGATATGTGAGAATCGTCGGTAATAATCACCTGAAAATGGATATTCAATCTGCCGGGGATCCGAAAGAAAGCTTTTCTTCCATCGCTTTCGGTCAGGCGCAGCATTTTGATGCTGTGCTTCGTAAGCGGGTATTTACTGCCTGTTATGCTATTGAGGAAAATGAGTACAACGGGAAGGTCTCTTTGCAGCTGAATGTAAAAGACATGAAAATGGAATGATTTTTTTATAAGCCAATAAAAATGCGATATTTGAGTTATTCTGTATCATCCCTGGTACATAAACATTCCGAATTTATGAAACTACTCCGCCAATCGGCCCTCTTATTGATTTTACTTGTTACTCAGGCAAATTCTGGTTTTTCTCAATCCAAAAAGTATCAGTCCCTATTGTGGGAAATTAGCGGCAATGGCCTTGAAAAGCCTTCCTATTTGTATGGAACCATGCACGTGAGTAAAAAAGTTGCATTCCATCTTACTGAAGCTTTCTTTGAAGGTTTAAAAAGCGCCGATGTTGTTGCACTGGAATCAAATCCTGAAATATGGTTGGGAGAGCTAATGGATGAAAGCGCAAGCGCCTTTAATAATAACTCCTTCAGGAAATATTTGCTTCAGTACAATCAGAATTTTTATGAAAAGGCTTTCGGTTTTCATGTTCCTACGGATAAGAACATCCAATATGAACTTTCCAAAGAACCTGAGAATGTAAACGGACTGCTTTATCGTTACAGCGGTTACTCCGGAAATTTTGAAGAACAAACGTATCTCGATCTTTTCATCATGCAGGCGGCCCGTAAATCAGGGAAGAGCATCGCCTCTCTGGAAGACTATAAAACCAGCATTGAGATGGTAACGAAAGCTTCCTTGCCGGATGATGAAAAGGACAAAGACAAAACAACAAAAAAATACGTCTCCACCTATCAGATAGGCGAACAAATAGAAAGTGCATACAGGAACGGAGATCTTGACGCACTCGACTCACTCAATAAACTCACCTACAGAACAAAAAAATACGAAAAATATATGTTGATCGACCGTAACAAAATCATGGTGCACAACATGGATTCATTGATGAAAACGAAGACCGTATTCACCGCCATAGGTGCCGCACATTTGCCGGGAAACGAAGGTGTGATTAATTTGCTACAAAGCATGGGATATACCGTAAAGGCGGTAAAAAGTGAGGTGTCCAGGAACAGTATTAAACAAATGACAAGTTACAGCGATGATCATACTGCATTGAGTTTTAAAACACAGTTTTTGGTTGATTCAACAGTGAAAGTGGATGCTCCGGGTAAAATGTATGAAATGAACAGGAGCGGCCAAATGGCACAATACCTTTATACCGACATGGTGAATGGATCGTATTATGTGATGAAGCGGATTAAGATATATGGTGCATTGATGGAGCAGGATGCGAAATTTCAATATGATCGCATTGATAAGATGTTATATGAAAGCATTCCCGGAAAAATTCTCAGTAAAAAAAATATAAAAGCAAATGACGGAAGCCCCGGATTTGATATTTTGAATAAAACTATCCGTGGCGATGTACAGCGCTATCAGATATTTACCACCGATCAATATATCTATATTTTTAAAGCAGGTGGCTCAGGTGACTACGTTAAATCATCGGAATTTGATAACTTTTTCAAGTCAATCCGGTTTATAACTAAAGCTGTTGAGCCTGAATGGAAAACATTTACACCATCTTACGGTGGGTATGAATTAGCATTGCCTCCGAATTATGTATTTGAGAAACCGAAAGATTCATACTATCAGATCGATAAAATAACGGCAACGGAAGGAGCTAACTATTATATTTTTAATCGCTCGATGATGAATGATTATGAATACATTGAAGAAGATACTTTCGAATTAAGCCAAATGGCGAAACAATTTTATGAGCCTTTGGATTATAAATTAAAATCAACTGTATTTAGCACCTGCAACTCCTATCCTTCGCTTGATGTAACAGCAAAGCATAAATCAAATGGCTCATACTTATTCATAAGAATAATTATTAAGGATGCTCAGTATTTTTTGATGGCGTGTAAAACCAATGAGGCAAACCCGCCTGTAAAATATTTTTCTTCCTTAAAATTTAAAGATTTTGTTTACAAACCCTTCGAAGAATATAAAGACACGCTGCTGCACTTTACTGTAAAAACAGATTACAAAGAAATTGAAAAGACCTCCATCGAAAAGCTGATGAGCGAGTACAGTTATTTGGGTAAAAAGAAGAAAGATCTTGCGCCTTATCTTTCCAGAAGTGAAGAAAAGCTAATCGAATCGCCTTCTACTTTCGAAAGCGTTAAAGTGGAATTTTATAAATCCAATGATTACAGAATGTATAAAACCATTGATGATCTCTGGAAAAAGCAGATTGATTATTATAAAAATAATACGTCCTTAAAAATTAAAAAGAAGAGTATTTACGAAAAAAACAAGATACCGGTAATGGACCTTGTGGTAACGGATACCAATACAATAAGAATCATTCAGCTGAGGATGTTTTATAAGCCTGGTGTACTGTATATTTTATCAACGACTACTGATACACTTTCCAAACCGAGTCAATGGGTAAGCACTTTTTATGATACATTTCTTCCGGAAGACACCTTGCTTTCTACATCGACATTCATTGATAAGGTTCCGCAATTCCTGACAGATGCGGCTTCAACCGATAGCGTTACCAGAAAAAAGGTGAATGCTTTGTATGCTGAAATAAAATATGAAGATAAGCATGCAGAAAGCCTTATGAAGTTTATTTCAGGCGGTGATTTTAATAATGCCGATCAAGTGGTGAAGGCATCATTGATCAAAGATCTGGGCGCCTTGAAGAATCCCAAAATTGTTCCTTTCCTTCAAAAGGAATATCTGAAATACGTGGATTCTACTTCTCTGCAGTTGGCTGTGTTGAGTGCTGTTGCCAGCCAGAAAACAAAGGAGGGCAACCTGGCTTTTGTCCAGTTGCTGAAGGCGGAAACGCCATTATCGGATGATCAATATTCGATCGAAGAATTGTTTTATCCCTTTTATGATTCATTAGAAATTGCGAAAGTCCTTTTCCCTTCCTTATTGGACCTAACGAAATATCCTGAATATAAAAACACCGTATACAGTTTGCTCAGCTCAGCGCTGGATTCTGCTTCTGTCAGCCCACAAATGTATGCTGAACAAAAGAAAGATATTTTGCGCCAGGCAAACGAAGAATTAAAACGACAAATGGCGTCTGAAGAAAATGTGTCCAACACTTCTTCCGGGACCCCTGATTATGGTGATTCCGATTATATTACGCAAATGATGGACAAGCTGGCTGCAGAGGCAAAAGGAACTGGCTCATACTCGCAGGAAGATTATTCCAGCACTAATAGTGGAATGAATTGGGCTTTATTGAATTATTATAACCTGCTGGCACCTTTCTACAGTGAAGCACCTGTTAAATCGAGTTTTGATAAAGCATTAAAATCCAAGAATGATAATTTTAGAATTGAGCTGATCAGTATTCTTATGAAGGACAATCTTCCGGTAGCCGACACCACAATTAATGCTTTGGCACAGGACCCTAAAACCAGATCTTATTTGTACGCCTCTTTAAAGAGAATAAAAAAAGCGGATAAGATCAAACCGGAATATACTTCGCAAAACAGCTTGTCGTATTCCTATTTATACGGATCGGATGAAGAAAACGATAAAGCCGACAGCATCGAATTCGTATGTGTGAAATACGTACAAAGCCGCACACAAAAAGGATATGTCTATTTTTATAAATCCACGAAAAAGGATGGGGGGCAGAAGTACATCGACTATGCTGGCTTTCAGCCAAAAGATTCCACTATGATTGAGGTATACCCAATTGTTTCGTCTCGAAATACGGAAATTGATACGGAGAAAAGCGTGGAAGAACAGATCAATGATATTTGCTATGAGCTCAGCATGTACGGAAGAAAGAGAGTAAAACCCAATTATAATAATTACAATAATTATTACGACGAGTATTAGAAATTATTTCACCACGATCCGGCCGAGTAGAGCATTGAATACTTTTTTTGCTTCCAGCAGGGAATGTTGGGTCTGCATCAATGTCATTAATTCTTCTTCCGGCGGATTTTCTTTGATCCGTTTTTGAATATCATGAATCATGATTTCCAGCTTGCGGCTCTTCAAAGCGTAAATTGCATTATAAATAGAGCGTTTTAAGATGTCTTCTTCCCTGGTGATATAAATGCTATGCTGTTCCCAATTGGAAAGAGTATAAGGGCTTGTGATAAGGTCGATTGTGAGAGCACTTATCGCACTATTATCATGACTGATGAAAAAATTGGTATCTGGGATTATTCCTTTTTCGAGGTGCTGAACAAACTCATTAAAAACACTGTTGTATAATAGATTTTCGATTACAATATGATCGTGTTGCAGCTCATGGATCATTAAATAGGCAGCTGTCACTTCAACTTTTGTCTGCTCGCCAGCTTCATCCTCACTGTCGATTGTTATTTGCTGGTCTCCATAATTAATCAATAAACGAATAACATCTCTTTCCTGGTGTTCTGCATCAGCGATGGAATTCTCTTTTCTTTCTTCAATAACAAGCTCTTCCGTATAAGAGGATGATGTATCTTCTGTATATGGCTGGTTTTTCTTTTCATTGAAGTTCCTGCTGCGGATTTTATTCAACTCGCTCAACAGGATGGGCTCATCCACATCCATGATGCGGCTGCATTCTTTTACATATACCGAGCGGTAAATAGCATCGGGAATGAGTGCGATACTTTCAACAATTTTTTTAATGGCATTCGCTTTTTGCAAAGGATCGTTTTGAACACCTTTTGTGAGAATGCTTGCTTTATAAGAAATAAAATTCTGAGCATTGTTGACGATAAAGTCCTTTAGCTCCTGTGTACTTACTTTTTTGGAATAGGAGTCAGGGTCATCGCCATCAGGAAACAACAGTACCTTCACATTCATTCCTTCTTCCAGAAGAAGATCGATCCCTTTTAAGGCAGCATTGATCCCGGCCTGATCGCCGTCGTAAGAAATAATAATATCGCTGGTGAAACGCTGGATCAGTTTGATCTGGCCGGCTGTAAGTGCCGTTCCACTGCTGGCTACAACATTTTCAACTCCTGCCTGGTGCATTGCGATCACATCCATATACCCTTCCACCAGGAAACAGAATTTCTCTTTTTGAATGGCATTTTTTGAATGGTACAGGCCGTATAGAACATCGCTTTTATGATAAATCTCTGTTTCCGGAGAGTTAACGTATTTGGAAGTTTTTTTATCTGTGCGCAATGTCCTGCCGCCAAATGCAATTACCTTTCCGCTTTGATTGTGGATCGGAAACATCACCCTTCCCCAGAAACGATCCACATAACGTGCCTCCGACGGATTGACTTCTGCCGTTTCAGGATTAATTCCCGGCTCGTTTCTGTACTCGATCGTTAATCCGGATTTAACAAGATATTCGGTTTTGTATCCGCTCGCTATAGCAATATCAGTAAAGGCAGTACGCTGATTGATGCTATATCCTAAATTGAATTTTTGAATAATGTCTTCCCGCAATCCCCTTTCCTTGAAGTAACCTAGTCCGATGGATTTTCCTTCATCGGTATTGTAAAGGTTTTCCGAAAAATGTTTTTGAGCGAAAGAAGAAACCACCAGCAGACTTTCTCTGGCGTTCTGATGTTGCAGCTGCTCAGGAGTTTGTTCTTCTTCCGTGATCTCAATGTTGTATTTTTTTGCGAGATAACGTAAAGCTTCCGGGTAGCTTAGCTTGTCATGCTCCATAATAAAGTTGATCGCATGCCCGCCTTTTCCGCAACCAAAGCATTTGTAAATGCCTTTTGCAGGTGAAACATAAAAAGATGGTGTTTTTTCATTATGGAAAGGGCAGCAGCCAATGAGATTAGCCCCCCGCTTCTTCAGTGAAACATAGTCTGCGACAACATCCTCTACGCGGGCTGCTTCAAAAATCTTATCTATGTCCTCTTTGTGTATCACGAATGATCGTTTTCCCCTATTTCATTTTGTCCGGATTCCGATACCGAAAAAGGAATTCGCAAATTAAGTTGCGCATCAAAAAACAGGAATGCTAATTTACACAAAAATGTGTTTTGAAACGGAAATTATTTTCCGTTGAGACGGGCAATCCCTCGAAGGCTCTCTTCGTTGTTAGGGTTGAGTTTTAACGATTTTTTATAGTTGCTGAGTGCCAGCTCTTTCTGCCCCATAAGGCGATATGTTTCGCCCAATCCATGGTAAACTCCCCAAGAGTCAGGATATTGCAGCTCGTTATGTTTGAAGAGCTTATAAGCTTCTTCTGCCTTTTTTGCCTTAATTAATTTAAATCCAATATCATTATAATGTTCATCATTTGGATACACATACGTAGGCGATAAGCCGCTCAATTCTGTTTGTACGGTTTTTACTTTGGAAATAAAATAATCAAAAGGAATAACGCCATCCACAAAATCATGCTCGTAAGTAGTAATGCAATTTCCTAAGTAGCTGCATTGATCGTATGGCGCACATTTGCAGCTGGCGTATGAATTGAACATCCGATCGCCGTCAATCAGGTAAACAGAATCCTGTTGCGCCATAATCAGCAGATCAAAGTTGCAGAAGGCTGCCAATGCAAGCTGGGAATAATTTTGCGATGCATTTTTAAATCCTCCGTAAGTCGTTTGCCAAACGGTTTGTATCAACTGCATTCCGCCTTCGGTAGGTTTTATTTTCCGGATAACGCCCGCTACATTGCCTGCCCCCGCATGATAGGAGTGCAGCACCAATAAACGGAACCACAGATCGGTTTCATTGTAAGGAACATGGGCGCTGTCCAGCATGGCTTTGGTGTACGGAATACAGATCCTGCTTAACAAACGGGACGCACCTAATGCGGATTTTTCCACATTCGTCCGTTCGTCGATCGTTCCATTCACAATCAGTCCTTGCTTGCGTGCAACGGCTTTCATTAGTTGAAAAGGGCCATTCGCACCAACGCCTGATTTTGTAGTGGTTTTGCCCGGACTTTCGATCAGTAAGATTGCCTGTGCATACCATGGATCTACGCCATTTTGCTTAAATACGTCAATGGAACGGTTGATCGTAGGCATCACTTTTTTAAATTCATAAAAGTCTTTTTTCCCGATGGTAATCAGCACACTACTGCTGTCAGGTATGTTGTTCGCTTTCCTGATACTATCTTTATAGAAGCTCTTCTGAACATCACTTAATCTGCTCCATTCTTTGGTAGAGATCCTGTCCAGCGTTTTACGGCTTGAGCCCACATTCACAATTGCGGAGTCGGGCGCAAGGTTCATAATCTGCTGCCAGAATTTTGGCTGTGGCAACTGATTCCATCCTTCAGCATATAGAATGGAATCATTAATGAATTTCATTTTGGTGACATCATTGTAGCCTACCACATATTTTTCAACTACAGGAACTCTGTTGGCTGCCGTTTGCGAGAATAAAGAAAAGCAAAAACATTGCAGGGTCAACAACGTTGTTAAAGCAAATGTATGTTTGGTTGTATAGATCATCCGGGAGTGGTAATTTATTTTTATAAAAATAGTTCTCTAAGTTAGCCCTGCGATTTGTTAATAGCAAACTTTTTAACAAACGTTTTCAACAATTATCTACCTGTAACGCTGAATGCGAAAAGATGTTACGTTTAGCAGCATCCGCAAAGAGCTTTTTATTTTCAAAAAAAATCTATCTTGTCTTCGCTCTTGTTGGTGATATAAATCAATTGCTTCGACGATATGCTGCTCATAAATCAGGTTGATTTATTTATAAGGAATGTACTCAAATGGTATGCCTGTAAGCCCTTTCCTCGGGAATAATTATTCCCTATTGCCATATAATTTATTTACTTACTTTTGTCACGCAAAAATTAACTCCAATTTAAAATGGCAACAGATAGATTTGAAGCTCATGATTATTATTTGATGGATGAGTTGTTAACCGACGAACATAAACTGATCCGTGAAACTGCACGTGCATGGGTGAAGAAAGAAGTTAGCCCAATTGTGGAAGACGCTTGTCAGAATGCAAAATTTCCGAAACAATGGATAAAAGGCCTTGCGGAAGTGGGTGCATTTGGACCGTATATTCCTACCAAATATGGTGGTGCAGGATTGGACCAGATTTCTTATGGTATTATCATGCAGGAATTAGAACGTGGCGACAGCGGTTTGCGCTCCACAGCTTCTGTTCAAAGCTCATTGGTAATGTATCCGATCTATACTTATGGGACCGAAGAGCAAAAAATGAAATATCTTCCAAAGCTGGCAAGCGGTGAAATGATGGGCTGTTTCGGCTTAACAGAGCCTGATCATGGTTCAAACCCTTCCGGGATGATTACAAACATCAAAGATAAAGGCGATCACTACTTATTGAATGGCGCAAAAATGTGGATTTCCAATTCACCATTTGCTGATATTGCTGTTGTTTGGGCGAAGGATGAAGAAGGCTTTATACGTGGTTTGGTAGTGGAAAGAGGAATGGAAGGATTTACAACTCCTGAAACGCATGGAAAATGGAGCTTGCGTGCGAGCGCAACCGGCGAATTGGTTTTCTCCAATGTGAAAGTGCCAAAAGCAAATATTTTCCCCGATATCAAAGGGTTGAAGGGGCCTTTAGGTTGCTTGAACTCAGCACGTTATGGGATTGCCTGGGGCGCTATTGGTGCTGCCATGGATTGTTATGATTCAGCATTGCGCTATTCCAAAGAACGCATCCAGTTCGGAAAGCCGATTGGCGCATTTCAATTGACTCAAAAGAAACTTGCTGAAATGATCACTGAGATTACTAAAGCACAACTATTGACCTGGAGATTAGGAGTCTTAAAGAACGAGAACCGTGCTACTCCTGCTCAAATTTCCATGAGCAAAAGAAATAATGTGAATATGGCTTTACAGATTGCCCGTGAAGCTCGTCAGATTCATGGTGGAATGGGAATCACAGGAGAATACCCGATAATGCGCCACATGATGAACCTTGAATCCGTAATCACTTATGAAGGTACACATGATATCCACTTACTAATCACCGGTATGGATGTGACCGGTTTCAGCGCATTCGAATAGAATAAACCTTAAGTTATTGAGGACGCCCCGATACTAAACTATCGGGGCGTTTTTTTGTTAATTTTTTAAGAATAGTCAGCAAAACAAGGAGAAAGAGGAAAGAGTTGCCAAAGCTGGCATGTATCAATTGCTAATAGTGGAAAACAGTTAATAACTAATAGTGGATTATCAGCAGTATCTTTGCAAAAAAATTCCCACTTTAGTTGAATGGAGTATTTAGGATATATATCCGCGGTATTAATTGGAGTTTTACTCGGCCTGATCGGGGCCGGGGGCTCAATACTCACTATCCCGGTACTTGTATATCTGATTGGTATCCAGCCGGTGAACGCAACATCCTATTCACTGTTTATTGTTGGTGTATCTGCATTTGTAGGGGGATTACGCTATCTGAAAA
>DASWNK010000126.1:0-29039 GCA_036399275.1 Bacteroidia bacterium
TTTTATTTTAAACCGGCATATATGAAATTTACCGATTGGATTGGGTTTGCAGGAGTTACCATTTTACTGATCGCATTCTTTCTGAACCTCTCCAATAAGCTTCACAAAGATTCGCTTTCTTATATCCTGATGAACATTATTGGCGCAGGAATAGCCTGCCTGGCCTCAGTGCTCATTAATTACATTCCGTTTATTGTATTGGAAGGCTGCTGGACCATTGTTTCCATCGGAGCATTGATCAATCGTTTTCGCAAGTAATTCAACTAAAACTGCATAAGCAGCACTATTTCTGGGACATAAAAATCTTTTTAACGGAAGCCAATCCGGAAGTTGACTTCCCGGTAAACACCCCTTGGCTCGTATTCTTGATTTCTTCGATGGAATAAAAAGCAGTAGGATTGTATTGCCTGATCATTTTCTCTACCAGGTAAACATTCTGACGTTGAATGATCGTGAAAATCATTTTTACCGGCCCTACCCCGCCCTGTGCATCCACCACAGTAAGCCCGTGATTCGCTTTCTTTAATGCAGCAAGCAATTCTTCGCAATTCTGGTTGGTAATGATACGAATCACCTGCAGTCCGAGTGCCAGGCGTTCTTCGATCTTTAAGCCAAGATAAGTTCCCATTGCAAAACCTCCTGCCCAAGCGAAATAACATGCCACATTATTAAGGTTCTTCATCACCTGCGCTACTACAACGATCCAAATCAGCACTTCAAAGAAGCCCAGAACAGGAACGATCTGTTTAAAGCCTTTCGAAATAAAAACATGGCGTAATGTTCCCAATGTAACATCGCACATGCGCGAACAAAATATCATCACCGGAAGAAGGATCCAGCTGTAGTAATCGAAATCTCCAAAAATTGAATGCAGCATAATGTCAGATTGAAAACAAAAGTAAGGGCAAAAAAAATCCCCTGCCAATACAGAGGATTTATTAACTAACAAAAGAATGTTTATTTAACGATCACCATTTTATTGGTTTTTCGCTTTCTGTCGGCAGTAAGGCTGTAATAATAAATTCCGGAAGACAAGTTCTTTCTCTCGAAGCGCACGCTGTGCTTCCCTTCCTGCATCGTTTCATTTACAAGTGTTTCCAGCAATCGTCCGTATTCATCCCAGATCTGCAGGTTTACGTTTGATTTTTTCTCCAGAACAAATTCAATGGTAGTCGATTGATTCACCGGATTAGGATAATTCATCAATTGCAGATCGGCTTTTGCAGCAACTATGTCTTTTACGGTAACAATATCGTTTACGCTGGTAATATTGGTAGAATATATTCCACTTGCATGTGTTGCTACTACAACTAGTCCGTCAGAAGCACGCGTTTCTATCATATCGCAAACAGAGTTACCGATGGTGCTTGTGCCTTGCTGCACCCAAACAGTTCCACTTCCCGCAGCAGTTCCACCAGCAATCAATGTGTCCGTAGCATACAATCCTGTGCTGGTCGCCAGTAAATAGACAGTTCCATCTGCCACGTGCAGAATGCTTGCCCAACGAACGGAAGGACTCGAGGCTGCACTTGCTTCAAGGTTTCCTCCAATTTTCATCCAGCTTGTCCCGCCGTTTTGTGTATAAAAGACACTATACACCCCATAATTTGAAAAAGTAACGATGGCTTTATCTCCATCCAGCGGATCGGTAGCAATACAGCTCACAAAAGCAGTTGGAAATACAACACCTGTTGTTGTCGAGGTAATATCTACCGGTGTTGGTGTGCCTACGTTGGCATTATCAACACGGTATATCTTTTTAGCGCTGGTACCATAATACACTCTGTTTGCAGGTGTTTTGCAGGCTGTAACCGCGGTGATTTTTGCGTTTAGAGTTGGTACGGAATCAACGAATTTCACCCAGTTAGTAGCGATGGAATCCCAATTGCCGGCCATCGGAATACCGGAAAGGTCGTTGTTTCGCCACAAGTATTTTCCACCAGCGAGGTACATATAATTATTATTGTTCGGATCAAGCGTGTATGGATTGATGAACTGTGGATCTTTTAATCCGATAGGATCAATACGCGCAAACGATGTGATTGCTCCCGCCCCATCCAAAGTCGCTTTCATCATTTTTGCATTTTGAATGGAGAAGTAATAATTGCTTTGTCCGTCGGCAATCGCGCAATACGAGCCATCGCCACCTCGCGGCTGAACCCAGGGCGAAGTCGGTGCCGCATTATTGGTATACCAGCTTCCATTGTCTTGAGCGCCTGCTATAATGATATTATTTCCCGGAGTAGCATGATCAATCGCTACGGTATAGAACATGGAAGTAAGATATCCATTGTTCAATGGTTGCCAAGCAACGGCACTTGCAGCGTTGTCGGTTGTTTTAAAGATACCGCCGTCGTTATAGCTGAACATCACATCGGGATTAGAGGGCAGAAATTCAAGTCCATGCTGATCGGGATGGTGGTTTGCATAGGAGTTGATCACCGGCAATGCAGAAAACTGCTGATAACCGCCGATGAATGTAGTATTGGTTGAATCCTGGAAAGCGGAAGTAGAACGATACAGATTGGTTCCGCCAATATAAACGGTATTAGAACTTCCCGGTTTTACTCTCACCACCATATCATAAGAACCCTGAACATTCCATTTATCAAATTGCCCGCCTGTATTCGGAAGATTGATTGACAAGTCTTCCCATATTCCACCGGCTCCTGCTCCCGTTCCTGACACATACGTATATTTCCAGAAGCTGTTCCATTCCGGATCACCGAGATAGTTATGCGTTACTTTACCGAAGCCGGGAGTGTTCGCTAAAAAATAAACTTCATTTTCATTGTTTGGATTAATGCCTGATACAATGCGGTTGTATGCGGTTGGAAATGTTGCCGGCATAATATTTACAAAAGCACTATCGTTGTGCGAGCGCCAGATCCCTTTGTGAGGGCCATCATCGCTTAAAGCCGCATATACAACTCCCGTTGCTGAAATCTCTACATCTGTAAAATAAGAAGCCGCACCTGATGAGGATCCTCTTACAAGTGTCCAGGTAGTACCTCCATTGATACTTCTGTAGATAGCACCATAAGTTGCTGCATACACTTCATCGATGGTATCATTTGCGGAATTATCGTTCGCTACGTCCCATACTAATTGCCAGTTTAAGGAAAAAGAACTGGGATTACCTCCTGCTGTTGATGCTATCGGCAACCATGTACTACCTCCATCAGTCGATTTAAACATTCCATCTCCTAAATAATAGGCGCCGCTACCTCCGCTGGCTGATGCTCCATAGGCTTCACCACTTCCATAATACCAGGTATTTGTATGCGTTGCACGTTTATCCTGCACAAGACAAGAGGTGTTTTTCAATTGGGAGAGCGTATTGGTTTGCGACCAGCTGGTTCCGCCATTTGTTGACAGCCACATTCCACCGGAACAGGAACCTGCGAGTAATCTATTCTCATTACTAACATCCACAGCAAAAGCGCGCGTTCTTCCACCCAGGTTATATGGCCCGCGATTGACCATTGCCAAACTTGCCATGCCCCGGCCGGCCTGAAGATCATTTGGCAATGTGGCGGCGTACGCTAATTCCAACTGACGAATATTTGAAGGGATCTTTCCTGTCGCAGGATCTGCTAAACGGGAGATTTCCCATTTAGAGCGCTCTGATGCACCATGTTCCATCCCTTCGCGGGAAGCGGTTATGCTGAATTTATCTTTTTTTAAAGGATGCTGAGCTGAAATATATGCCACAGCTGAAATAGCAAAGGCAACAGCCAATAGAAAAATAGGTTTTGATCTCATGGAGTGTGTTTATGGATATTCAAATATATGATTATTTTTCCGGAAAGGTTTCCGCTTACAACAGCAAACGTTTAAAACTTCTTCTTCATTTCTTCAACGATTTGAAAGGCTGCCGGGCAAACATACGTATTTTTCAATGTGAGATCGAGGATCTGAAAAAACCGCTTGCGGTTCGTATGAGGATATTCACGACAAGCAGTTGGACGATCTTCATAAATTATACAATAGTTCTCATGATCTAGAAAAGGGCAAGGTGCGGAGTTCAAAACATAATCTTTGTCTTCGTCCTGATGCAAATATTTTTCTATGAATTCGGAAGGACGTACTCTCAGGCGTTTGGAAACACGGTCGATATCGCGATCGTAAAATATAGGGCTGGTTGTTTTGCAGCAATTGGCACATTTCAGGCAATCGGTTTTTTCGAATGTTTCTTCATGCAATTCATGAACAACATCATCCAGATTCTTTGGCTTCCTGCGTTTTAATCGCTCGAATAATATTTTGGAAGAAGCTTCCGCTTTTGTCGCCTCTTCTTTTAATTTGTCCAGTTGCATGCTCCAAAATTACGAAAAGGAAGGAATAGCCTGCGTCCTTATTTCAATAATTCCAAGGCAACCGGATAAATCAGCTTCTCCCAGGCAGCGTAACCTTTGGCGGAAGGATGCAAACCATCAGGAGCAACCAGTGTTTTATCTTTCCCCATTTCTTTGGAAGGTGTAAAAAGGTCAACCGTTTTCAAATTCCTTTTTTTCGCTTCTTCCAAAATAACCTTGTTGTATTCTTTTATTCCTTCTGAAACATTTCTTCCTACAGCATATTTGGCACCGCCCGGCGTTACACTATAATCCGGCAGGGTAAGTAGAATGAGCTTGCGTTTATCGGGCAGCTGAGCTTGAATGTGATCAATAATTTTAATGAGATTCTTTTGATATGTTTGCACACTCACACCTTGCACATAGTCGTTGGTGCCAATGAGCAGCGTAACAAAAGTAGCGTTGGATTTATCCAATACGGGGAATTCATGTTGGAGAACGTTCTCCGTGGTCCAGCCGTTCCGGGCGGCATTCGCAATCAATTCGATATTTATTTTATTCTCTTTCAAGTGCTTGGTCAGAACTGCTGGCCAGGCTTCCTTTTCAGAAGCACCGGTGCCAATGGTGTAAGAGTCGCCCAATGCAACATAACGAACAGTGGTTTGAGCCATCATTAAAAAATTTAGAAAAATAAATACAGCTAGAAAAACGTTTTTCATTTTAATTGATTTTTACAAATGTACGACACAAGCACTCCCGAAGATTTTAATTACTTTTGTAAGGTAAATAAAATGCCAAGATCACTTCTTCTTCTATTGATTTGTTCAGGCTTTCTGGCCAATGCTCAGGAGCAGCCCAAATTCCAAATTCACGGGCATAGGGGCTTTCGTGGTTTATTTCCAGAAAATACACTGACAGCCTTTCTGGAAGCCGTAAAAGCCGGAGTGGATTATATTGAACTGGATGTAATTATTTCCAAAGACTCGCAGGTCGTGGTTTCACATGAGCCCTGGTTCAATTCCGCCACCTGCTCCAAACCTAATGGGAAATTTGTAAAAAGAAGACAGCAGGAAAATCTTCACCACCTTGATTACTGCGACATCAAAAAATACGATTGTGGCAAGCGGGGCAATAAAAAATTTCCATTACAGATAAAGCTACCAGAGTACAAGCCCTTGTTGAGCGAAGTGATTGAAACCATAGAAAACTATGTAAAAGAAAATAATCTCCCTCCCATAAAATACAATATTGAGATAAAGAATAGCAAAATCGGAGACCGGAAATACCATCCGGCGGCAAACATGGTTGCAGGCTTAGTCAATAATGTCATTCAAAAATATAAGATCAGCGACCGGGTTTTAATTCAAAGCTTCGATACCAGATGCCTGCAGGAAATCCATAAGCTGGACAGCATCTTTAAGATCGGTCTCCTGGTTGCCAATCTTCGTTCCGTAGCACACAACATTCAACAGCTCGGGTTCAGACCTTATGCATACAATCCTTCATTAAAACTCTGCAAGGCTCGAACAATCCGGCAAGCGCATGATCATGGCTGCAAGGTAATTGTGTGGACAGTGAACTCCGTAAAAGACATGAAACGGCTTATTTATTTCGGAGCCGATGGTTTTATAACAGATTACCCGGATTTTGCGATAAAGTTGAGGAATGCTGCCAGTTCAGGAAATCAGTGACCTGATGATAGCAGCTTGAGTCCTGAGGATCAGGGTAATATCCATTTTTTTGGTCAAATTGCAATATTTCATTACTTTCGGGACGCAAATTTTGTTACTCAACATACAAGTAAACATAATATAGTTCAATTATGAAAGTAGGCATTCCATCGGAAATTTTCCCAAATGAGTTAAGGGTTGCTGCAACTCCCAAAACTGTCAAACGACTGCAAAAGCAAGGGTTTGAAGTTTATATCCAGCATGACGCGGGAGTAAAAGCAAATTTTTCTGATAAAGACTTCGAAGACGCCGGCGCTAAGATCGTGAGCACTGCTGCTGAGATCTATGCCAAATCGGATATTGTGTTAAAGGTGAAAGAACCTTCAATGGAAGAAGTCGATTTGATGAAAGAAGGCTTGGTGATGCTTAGTTACCTTTGGCCGGCTCAGAATCAGCCCTTGCTTCAAAAACTAGCAGATAAAAAAGTAAATGCAATTGCAATGGATGCGATCCCACGTATTTCCAGAGCGCAAAAAATGGATGTATTGTCATCAATGGCAAACATCGCAGGATATAGAGCCGTTATTGAAGGCTCTTACCATTTTGGAAGATTCCTTAACGGTCAGATAACAGCTGCCGGTAAAGTGGAACCAGCAAAAGTACTAGTAATCGGTGCGGGCGTAGCCGGACTTGCCGCTATTGGTGCTGCAAATTCTCTGGGTGCGATTGTCAGAGCATTTGATACACGAAAGGAAGTTGCAGAACAGATCGAATCGATGGGTGCACAATTCCTGACCGTTGAAATTGAAGAAGACGGAGCAACAGCATCAGGATACTCAAAAGAAATGAGCAAGGAATTCATTGCCGCAGAAATGGCTTTGTTCAAAGCACAAGCGGCTGAAGTAGATATCATCATTACTACCGCACAAATACCAGGAAGAGAAGCGCCTAAGCTGATCTTGGCTGATCACATCGCAGCTATGAAGCCAGGGTCGGTCATTGTCGATCTTGCAGCTTCGACGGGCGGAAATTGTGTAGCAACCAAAAACGGAGAAGTTTATACAACCGTTAATGGTGTAATCATTATCGGAAAACTAAACCAGCTCCCAAGCCAGGCGTCACAGCTATACGGAAATAATCTCTGCCATTTGCTCGATGATATGGGTAAGGCGGAGAAATGGAAAATAGACATGGAAGACGCTGTTGTTTCCAGAGCAATGGTTACTTATAACGGAAAGATCAACTGGCCTCCTGCACCGCTTCCGGTTAGTCCGGCAAAACCAAAAGCTACGGAAATTACAATAGTTGACCATAAGGTTGCTGAAGCAAGAAAAAATAAAAAAGAAGCAACTTCTATGATCATTAAACTGGGCGTGATTGGTGCTCTTTTACTGGCAATGGGACAATTTGCACCAGGCGAGTTTATGCAGCATTTCACGGTATTTGTATTAGCGGTATTCATTGGATGGCAGGTGATCTGGAATGTTTCACATTCGCTTCACACGCCATTGATGGCTGTGACAAATGCTATCAGCGGTATCATTATCGTTGGTGGTTTGCTGCAAACGAAAGATGATCTTTCAAGTTCAATGGTGATGACTGTTTTAGCGTCCATTGCTATTTTGGTAGCCAGCATAAATATCGTTGGTGGATTTGTAGTTACACATCGCATGTTGAAAATGTTCAAAAAATAATTCACTTCGCTTCCTTCTTCGTAAAACTTCGAAGGATAAAAAAGCAATGATGGATAAAAGATAAAAAAAAGAAATTATGATTTTTATAGAAAAGGAAATTCAAACAGCAGCGTATCTATTTGCAAGTATTCTGTTTATTTTAAGTCTGGGAGGCCTGTCCTCACAGGAATCAGCAAAGCGCGGTGTGCTCTATGGTATCGTAGGTATGGCTATCGCTATCCTTGCAACCGTTTTAGGCAAAGGTGTTGAAGGACATGTTTACATTATCTGTGCAATTGCTGTGGCTGCAATAATCGGAACGTTGCTTGCGCGTAAAGTGGAGATGACTTCTATGCCGCAGCTGGTTGCCATCCTGCATAGTTTTGTTGGATTAGCGGCAGTGTTAGTTGGTTATGGTTCATACCTTGACCCAGCAACCCATACATTAAGCTCAACGGAACATACAATACACCTGGTTGAAGTATTTATTGGTGTATTTATTGGAGCAATTACATTTACCGGGTCCATTATTGCCTGGGGTAAACTGGAAGGCAAGATCATGAGCAAGCCGTTGTTGTATCCGGGAAGACATGCTGTGAACGTTATTTTGCTTCTGGTAGTTATTGTGCTGGGCGTTATGTTCGCTGGCGCGGAAGGCATAACCGGAATGATGTATCTGTATGTTATGACAGCAATTGCCGGTTTTATCGGTGTTATGCTGGTGATGGCTATCGGTGGTGCAGACATGCCGGTGGTGGTTTCTATGTTGAATTCTTATTCAGGCTGGGCTGCATCCGCTGCCGGGTTTATGCTAGGTAACGATTTGTTGATCGTGACAGGTGCATTGGTTGGAAGTTCCGGAGCTATTCTTTCTATCATCATGTGTGAAGCAATGAACAGATCCTTTTTCTCAGTTATCCTCGGAGGTTTTGGAGCAGTTACTGCTACGGGTGAGGCAATGGCAATGGAAGGTGAAGTAACTGCATTGAACCATGAAGAAGTTGCTGACCTTTTGAAAGAAGCAAAATCTGTTGTTATTGTCCCGGGATACGGAATGGCAGTTGCAAAAGCTCAATATCCGATCTATGATATGGTGAAAACTTTACAAAAAGCCGGCAAAAAAGTACGATTCGCGATCCACCCTGTGGCAGGCCGTTTACCCGGACATATGAACGTATTATTGGCAGAAGCGAATGTACCTTATGATATTGTTATGGAAATGGACGAGATCAATGAAGATCTTCCAGATACGGATGTAGTGATGGTGATTGGTGCTAACGATGTTGTAAATCCCGGTGCACAGGACGATCCATCAAGTCCGATCTATGGTATGCCTGTAATTGAAGCATGGAAAGCAGAGAAAGTGATCATCATGAAACGCTCCATGTCTGTTGGTTATGCAGGTGTTGAAAATCCGTTGTTCTACAAGCCGAATGCTGAAATGCTTTATGGCGATGCGAAAGACAGCGTTGAGAAAATATTAGGTTTTCTGAAAGCATAGTTAGAGCGTGGAGAGCGGAGAGTGGAGAACTAAGATAGGAAGATGGTATATATTAGTAAAAAGCGCTCCGGAATATCGGGGCGTTTTTATTTTACGCTGGTAAAACAATATGAAAAAGAAACATTATCATCTCCTTAGAGCCTGGTTATACGTTGCAAGTGCATTTATTATTCTGAGTGTGCCTCTTTGGAATGAATTAGATGAAATCGGATTTATCTTTACTTTTTTAATCGTTTTACTTTTTGGCTGGCTTTCTTATACAAATTTCAAAAGCAGTATAACCGCAAAAGAAGAAGAAAGGGCATATGCTCCTTCAGCGAATGCTACAATTGAAGAACAAGTAAAATTCTATAAAAGATATATCCATCTTAGCTTGCTCGCTTTCCCTCTCCTTACATTAATAACTATTTTCGATCTGAATGAGCTGGAATCAGGAAGCAAACAACGCATTTCCCTCTGGGCGCCAATTTCATTTTTGTATGAACAATTTGGCTATTGGGCTGCGATTTTATCCATTCCTGTTTTAGGGTTAATAGTGGTATTATTGTTTATCCGAAAGATCCGCACTGTGAATAAGTTAAGCGGACAAGAAAAAATTTAATACTGTAAAATTTATGGAAAGAGTATTTATTAAGACACTTCAAGCTGGAAACACTTTTGATCTGGGGAGCATCTCTCTCACAGAAAAAGAAATCATGGATTTTGCAGAATTCTTTGATCCACTCGACTTTCACACAAATAAAGAAGCAGCA
The DNA here is from genome assembly GCA_036399275.1 of Bacteroidia bacterium. GTDB lineage: Bacteria > Bacteroidota > Bacteroidia > 2-12-FULL-35-15 > 2-12-FULL-35-15 > 2-12-FULL-35-15. Next base: position 9,895 of record DASWNK010000126.1, read on the forward strand.
GAAAAAAGCATTTTTAAAGGATTAGTCAGCAGCGGCCCGCATGTTTTCAATGTATTTTATAAAACAAGATGGCTAAGCTTGTTTAAAGAAAGCATTATGGCCGGACTGGAAATAAATAACTGGAAATTTTTGAAACCAATTTATGCCAACATGAATGTCAATTGTAAAACTGAGGTCCTGGCCATGAATGTCCAGAAGAGAGACAGCATTGCGATCACCTGGCATTTTGATTTCATCAACGATAAAGGCGAGTTCCTGCAAACACTTGACATGACTGTTCTGCACGACATGAATAAATAAAGGATGAACTAATGGGACCCACCAAGTTCCACTCCTTTCACGCCGTGCCTTTTCTCCGCGATTTGTTTTTCAGCTTCGGTTGCGCGAATCACCACCGCATCCCTTTTCGGTTCTATTTCTCTTCCATGATGCAAAGCATATTGTTTTGTAAACTCAGCGCCATAAAACACGATCATGCTGGAGTAGTTTACCCACAACATGATCAGGATGATAGATCCTGCTGCACCATATGCTGAACCAGGATCTGCTTTTCCAAAATATAATCCTAGCAGGAACTTTCCGGCAACAAAAAGCAAGGAGGTGATCATTGCTCCTAACCAGACATCTCTCCAGCGAATCTTGACGTCGGGCAGTATGCGGAACATCAGTGCAAACAAAACAGTAACTACACCAAACGAAATAACAAAGCTGAGTACACGAAAAAGAACCATCATTACATCGGGCATTATTCCTCTTATCCATTCACTTAAAACAGAAAGGCCCGCTGAGATCAGCAAAGAGATCAGCAATAAGAAACCAATAGACATAATTAAACCAAAAGAAAACAAGCGATCTTTTAAGGATTTTAATAAGGCTTTTTCTGCCTTGGGTTCTACTTCCCAAATAAGATCCAGCGATTTCTGAAGCTGTACAAAAACGCCTGTTGCACCAAGGATCAATGTAATAATACCGATAATGGTTGCGATAATGGAAGTTTGGGTTTGGCTGGATTTAGCGACAATATCTTCGATCTGCTGTGCTGTTTCATTTCCCATTACAGAACTGATCTGCCCGGAGATCGCACCGCTCACAGCCTCTTCTCCAAAGAAAAAACCTGCAGTTGTAATAACAATCACGAGCAAAGCAGGAATGGAAAAAATAGCATAATAAGAGATTACAGCTGCTTGCCGGAAGGGATCGGAATTATACCAGGATACGGAAGTTTTTTTAGTGATCTGCCAGAGATCTGCGAAACGATTTTTCGAAGTTGCCATACATTATGATTGTTTGTTCAGGCAATTAACACAAAAAGTATGCTTGTTAATTCAAAGAAAGGAAAACAGTCAGATCTCCTGAAATCACTGCTGATCAGCTGTAAAAGGATGACTCTTTTTGTAGAGGAAATTGCACATGAATAAAGAATGTCCTGTGTTACGGACAATACAAGGAAAGAAACTCAGAAGAGATGATCTGCTTATTGCGCAATCACTTCTTCTTTGCTGAAATCATAATTGCTGTAATCAGTGATTACATTGTATAATGTGTCACGCTCAATCGGCGTGCGGCCAACCTGCTTCACCATCTCTACCAATTGCTGAGTGGTTAATGCAGGCGATTGCTCTTCGGAACCAGCCATTGTATATATTTTTGTAGAATCGTCAATTGTTCCGTCAATATCATCCACACCAAAAGCCAACGACAATTGCGCGGTAGTTCTTCCGATCATCGGCCAGTAAGCCTTTACATGCCCGAAATTGTCCATGTAAATACGCGACACTGCATAATTGCGCAGATCTTCAATTACCGTAGATTCTTTAATGTGGCTCATCTGGTTGCCGCCATTTCTGAATTTCAAAGGAATAAAAGTGTTGAAGCCTTTTGTTTTGTCCTGCAGCTCGCGTAAACGGTTCATGTGATCTATTCGGTGTTCGAATTTCTCCACGTGCCCGTATAACATCGTCGCATTGGAAGGCATTCCCAGCTTGTGTGCTGTTTCATGGATCTCCAGCCATTGCGCGGATGTACATTTATCTTCACAAATTTCTTTACGGATAGTTTCATCAAATATTTCTGCGCCACCGCCGGGCAATGAATTTTGTCCATGTTCTTTCAAGGTACGCAATCCTTCTTCGTAACTCACTTTTGCTTTCCGGCACATGTATTCCAGCTCAACAGCCGTAAATGCTTTTACGTGCAGGTCCGGACGAATGGTCTTTATTTTTTTAATCAACTCTGCAAAATACATCAAACCCATTTTCGGATGAACACCGCCAACGATGTGCACTTCAGTGATTGGTTTGCCATCGTATTTCCTGACCAGGTTCAAAATATCCTCTTCCGATAATTCCCAAGCGCCATCTTTTTGTTTCAATAAACGGGAATAGGAGCAAAATTTACAATCGAACACACAAATATTGGTAGGCTCAATATGAAAGTTACGGTTGAAATAAACGTTGTTACCATTCTTCTTTTCGCGGATGTAATTTGCCAAAGAACCCAGATATCCCAACTCCCCCTTTTCGTATAGCAATACGCCTTCCTCGAAAGTAATGCGCTCATTTGCATATACTTTTTCAGCGATTGATTTTAAGTCTTTAGAAATAGTGGAATTCAATAAAACAGAAGAAATGGGTAGTGTTTGCATAAAATAGAAATTGATGCCGTAAAGTTACACTTTGTCGTGTTTAATAACAAATGGAGGATGGAATTGTTTGCTGTATGAAGGATGTACTTATCTTTGCAGCAATGAGCCTGAAAAGAATCCTTTTAGTGGAAGATGAAGAGCATCTTTTGAAAACGATCCAACTGAACCTGGAGCTGGAAGGATATGCTGTTACCCCTGCTGTAACCGGCATAGAAGCACTTAAGGAATTCAGAAAAGGCGACTTTCATCTCATCATTCTGGATGTAATGCTTCCCGAAATGAGCGGGTTCGATGTTTGTGAGCAGATCCGAAAAGAAAATGCCGCTGTTCCGGTTTTGTTCCTTACCGCAAAAGGCTCGAGCAGTGATAAAATTCAAGGTTTAAAGCTGGGCGCCGATGATTACCTCACCAAACCATTTAACCTGGAAGAATTACTGTTAAGAGTTCAGATCCTGGTAAAAAGAGGCAGCCCGAAAGAAGAAGCAACAAAAGGCATTGAAAAATATACGTTTGGAGAGAATGAAGTGAATTTCATCACCTATGAGATCAAAGGGATTAACGGCAAAACCGAATTAAGCAAACGGGAAATTGCCTTGCTAAAGTTACTTATTGAGCGTAAAGGAGAAGTGGTATCACGGGAAGAGATTTTGGATAAAGTTTGGGGGCTGGACGCTTATCCTTCTTCACGCACGATTGATAATTACATTCTGGCATTCAGGAAATATTTTGAGAGAAACCAGCGCGAGCCACAGCACTTTCATTCTATTCGCGGTGTCGGTTATAAGTTTGTTGATTAGTTTATTTAACGACCAACCTGTATGTTTTAACACTCTTTCCTTTGCGGAATCTAATCGTATATTCCCCGACAGAGCCTATACCGCCCATATAACAGTAACCAGTATCTCCGTAGCAAGGAGCTTCAACAGGATCATAGCCTTCCCACTCCATAGGCATATAGGTAGCAATAAAGCAGGTATCTTCTAAATTAGGCTTTTCTCTTTCTGAATTATATACATAATGTAATAAAATCTCGACGACGTCCTTTTTTTCAATAATAATTGTGGGGATCATTTTTGAGTCATGCACATCAAAGGAAGGAATAAATATATTGGCATCAATCGTTACGGAATCCTGATAGGTGTATTCTATTAAACCTTTTAAATCTTGATTTTGGGAAAAAGATAATTTACAGAACAATATAAATATGCATGTGAGTTTATTCATTATAACTACTTTGTTTGCTCTTTATTCACCGGCTTTTTCTCCGCCTCTTCCTTTTCCATCACTTCAATGATCACAAACATCAACAAGAGTATCAATAGAATGATCACAAACACTTTTTTGTTTTTATACAAAGGTGTTTTGTACAAAGGCTTGGTAGCTGACTGATAATTATACATCAGCTTATTGAAATCCTTGTGCTTGTTGATCCGCTCATCCGGCAAATCGGGCTTGTCTATATTAAATTTTACGTCTGACATTATTTCCTGTTACCCATTATGTTCCTGATCTTGTCAAGTATACGATATACTTTCACTTTCGCATTGTTCTCTGTAATTCCAGCAATAGCACCTGTTTCGGCAAACGATTTTTTTTCAAAGAAGCGAAGCTCAATCAATTGCAGATCATCGCCATCCAATTTTTTTAAAGCCTCCATCATGCGCTTCACTCCTTCCGGGTTTTCTTCTGATTCTGTTTCCTGCGCTATTTGCAGTATTCCGCCCTGATCCAGGCTCACTACTCGCTGTGCATTGTGTTTTCTAAAATACATATTTATTTCATTAAAGGCAATCCGAAATAACCATGCCGAAAATGGAACGCCTTTGAATACATATTTATTAATATTGATGAGCGCTTTTAAAAACACCTGAGAAGTAATGTCAGCTGCCACTTCTTCATCCTCTATTCTTCGGTAGATAAAAACGAAAACGGATTTATAATACCGGTCGTACAGCACACCAAAACGCAGGGGATTTTCTTTTGCTGCCTGAATTAGCTGCAACTCCTGCTGAATATCATTTTCCGACTTGTGGTGTAGACTCACGAAATGCTCAAATTTTGGTATCATAATGCTACTTCTGGCAAAAAGATACAGATTGTATAATTATCGGTTACAAATGCCCTTAAAAACGCAATACTCGCAATTAGCGTGATCGATCGCTTTGCTAAAAGGCAAAGCCGGATCAAAAATATCACTCAGCAACAGTTGTAACTGCTGTTCGTACTTCGTCAGCACATTCACATCCAAGGCATCTGAATTATTGGCTTTCACAGTTTTTAATCCTGCGCTCAAGTCACGGAACGTAATAATGCCTGAAACAATATTGTCCTTAATGGCCGGATTCATTTTTTGGTACATCCAGGCATACGTCAGCAACTGAAAGCTTTTTGCAAGTGTTGCATCGTTTCGGATCGCATCCCACTCTTCAAATTTTAATTCTTTATTATCCGCCAATCCGGTCTTATAATCAATAATGCGGATCTGCGCACCGATGGAGTCAATACGATCGGCTTTTCCTCTGAGTTTGATGCTTTGTGAACCGGATACAATCGTTGTTTCCAATTCCTGCTCCAGCGCTTTTATCATCATTGGCACGCCGGCTTTCTCCAGCTTGTTCAGCGATTCTATCTCTGCATCCAGAAAATTATTGATGAACTTCAAAGCCACTTTTAAAGTAAGCAGATTTTTCCCGTAGCTGATTTCCGTTTTGCTGTATTCTTTTTCAAAAACAGCAATGGTGGTTGCTTCCACCTCTTTCTTCATTTCCTTTACATCCGCTGCTTTAATGTTTTTACCTACAAAAGGTTGATAAAATATTTCCAAGACTTCATGCACCGCATTTCCCAATGTATCCGCACCAATCGTCTCTTCCACTTCATCCGCTTCGCGTAATCCTGCAATAGCGTGGAAATAAAACTGCAAGGAACAATTCCGGTAGGTGTTCAGCAATGAAGGAGAAAAACCGTATTCCGCTTTCGATTGCAGCTTCTCCAGAATGAAAGCTGTTTTCTCAATAGTGATCTCATCATCGGTTGTGTCACTGATAATGGGAATGCTGACCAGCTTTTCAGTGATTGTTACATTGGGATTGATCTTCGGCAGCTCATAAATCAGCTGCGTAAGGAAACGACTTTTTTCCCCGCTGCCCAAAGCATCACTTTCGGTATTGTAAAGCAAATGTATGTTGGTAGCACGTTGCAATAACCGGTAAAAGTGATACGAGAAAATAGAATCTTTATCGCTGTATGTTGGCAATCCGAATACCCGTTTCAATTCAAAGGGAACAAAAGAATTCACCGCTTTTCCGGAAGGCAAAATATCTTCATTGCAGGAAAGCAGGATCACATTCTCAAAATCAAGGGTACGCGTTTCCAGCATTCCCATTACTTGCAATCCTCTCAGCGGCTCACCGTAGAAAGGCAAAGTACTGCTTCTCACAATCTGATTAACAATACTGCGCAAGGTTTTAAGATCAGTGATGGATTCGGGATAACTTTCCATCAATACCTGGATGCGCTTAATGATCTTTGTAAAAGCGAATAAGTATTCGAGCTCCAGACTGGCTTTGTTTTCCGATTGTTTATCCTGCTGAACAATAATTCCTTCCTTCAGGGTTTCTATCAGGTAGCTGACGCACGCTATTCCATCCACCGGAACCTGCCAATGTTTGAATAATGTATCCAGCACTTGAAATTCTTTCTCACAATTAAATTCAGCGAAGATGGAAGCGATCATGTTCTTGCTGGCGAACACGATGTTTCTTGCCTGGATCGCCTGCAATACTTTACGAATACTATACTCCTTCGATACGGTTGCTAAAGCAGTAGCAGTGTAAGCATGACTCAGCAATTTGATCACATCGCTGTGATAAAAGCTATAGGTCGCTTTACCCTGGGCCATTTTTAATCCGTTCTCATGCATGGCAAAAACAAGATCAAAATAACCTGCGACAGGAGTATTTTTTAAAGGATAGCCCATCGTCACGTTGATGTCCTGCAAGTTCTCCGGAAGGGAATGCAATACAGGGAATAACAGGTTCTCATCCGCCAGCACCAATGCAGTCGTTTTTAATAAAGGATCCGTTTTCTTTAATTCCGTTACCAGGCTTCCCGCCACTTTTGCCTGCGCCACATTTTTTGCTGCGCCGATTACGGTAATGGATTTCTTTTCGGAAGAAAGTAAATTCTCCTCTATAATAATGTTATTGTCTTTAAGCTTGTTAAAATTTCCAAGCTCATTGTATTTTCGGATAAAACGGCCGGCTTCCTGGTGTACATTGTTGATGTAATAAGCATCCGTATCCCAAATGATCTCCGCCTTGCCACTGTTCAGCAACGTTTCAATGATCTTCTCCTCTGCCTTGTTCAGCGCGTTAAAGCCTGCAAAAATGATCTTCTTCCAGGGATGTTTTTTCGCGCGCTCCTCCGCCTTAGCTGCTACAATACGGTATGCTAGTCCCTGATAGGCCTGGTGTTTGGAAAGCAGGCGCTGAGAGAAATCAGCATAATACTCCCCTAGCAATTTCCAGAACTCAAGGTATTGTTTTTGAAAATCAGTCAGCTCCTCTTCACTGTTCAGGCTCCAGGATTCGAGCTCTTTAATATCTTTCAGGTTTCCGAACAAACGGGAGGCGTCTACCAGATACCGGTCGATTTCATTGATGTCACTTAACAGAATTTGTCCCCATTTGCTGAATTCATCAAAGCTTTCCAGGTCTTTCTTCCCAACTTTCTTAACCGTTTCGTATAATTCAAACAAAAGGGTGGTGGAATCAGCTATCTCCAGCTCTGCCAGTAAAGCAACAAAATCTTCCGTGGCCAGGATTTCCGGGCTCCAGAATGTTTTCTTCAGGTTATTGGCAAAATGGGTCTTGAGAAAGAGTCCGGCCCTTCGGTTGGGCAGGACGATGCAGATCTCGCTTACATCATCCCCGTATTTATCGGAAAGATGATTGACTAATTTTTCGAGGAAGGACTGCATTTCTTAATCAATATAAGTGTAATTTTAGAGTAATTTCTTCTAAAGTGTAAAGATAAAGTACTAATCGGGAATATGGATGCGTTATAAGCAAAAGAAATAAGATTATGCAAAAGGCCCTATCTATTTTAGTTGTTAGTCAGATCATCTGTATCTCAAGTGCTTTTTCACAAAAGCAAACAGCAACCACAGTTGAAAAACCTTCAACAGACGCTTGTCCGAGCTGGAATAAAAAACAACCGGCGAGCAAAGCTTCTTATTTCGCGTACTTAAGTAAAAGAAAAGCAACGGCTGAACCGAGGGATTTCAATACTCCGAGGTATCGCAACACTTCGCCGGTTCCGGTTGCGCCGACTGGTTCTCCATCGGTAAAACCACGAACACTAACAGGTGCCGCCATAAAAGATGCTGAGCCGGAGCTAACCAGACAAATCCCTGCTCCTGATAAAAAAGAAATTGCGGCAACTACCGTTGCTCCTGTGGTGAAAAAACCGGAGCAAACGAAACCAATTGCTGTAAAAGAAGAAGCCGCTCTCCCGGAAGAAAAAGGCAAGATGGATACGACTGTGAAGAAAGAAAAGAAAGCGGAGAAGAAAAAAGCAGGAAACAAAACGCATCCGATAAGAACATGGTTTAAAAAATTGCATTTTGGAAAAAAGAATGCAACAAGCTGCCCTGACTTTTAATTATGGAAATCACGTATCCTCAGTACCGGAAATATCCCAACAATAAAGCATATTTTAAAATCATCTCTTCAACAGAATGGGAAGAGATACAGGTTATAGGCAGCAAGCACCTATTGCATCGCTTTACTGTCAATATTATGCCCGACAGGAATTTTATTTATGACATGACCTTTGATTATAAGGACAATTGGGTGGTGATTGATGAAGAGGAATATCTTGCTCTGCTTGAGAGAGCCATAACTGCTTAGGCAGATCTGCTTAAATGTTCTCGTCCCGAAGCCTCGGGACAATTTCTTCTCCTGTCATCGAAGAAATCACTCGAACTGACATCCTCCTTTGAATTATCATCCATCTCTAACTATCACATTCTTACAATAAAAAACACCCCGCTCAAATGAACGGGGTGTTTTTTTATTCAATCACAAACAATAAATTACCAGATCTCAGCTCTTTCAGCTTTAGGACGGTACATTTTATCTCCTTCTTTTACACCGAATGCATCGTAAAACTCCTGCATGTTGCTCGGAGCTCCATTTCCACGGAAGTTACCCGGAGAGTGAGGATTCGTCTGCACCATGTTCTTTAAGAACTCAGGACGCATATTTCCTCTCCATCCTTGAGCCCACGACATAAAGAAACGCTGTTCAGCAGTGTAACCATCAATTTTTTCAGGAGCAGGCTTGCCTTCCATTGATTTCTTCAATGCATAGTAGGAAATAGTCAAACCACCAAGATCAGCGATGTTTTCTCCTAAAGTCAATTCACCTCTCACGTGCATGCTGTCGATTGCAATATAATTGTTGAATTGCGTCACCAGCATGTCTGTCTTCTTTTTAAAATTGGCGATATCGGTTTGTGTCCACCAGTTCTTCAGGTTACCATCGGCATCAAATTGTGCACCTTCATCATCAAAACCGTGCGTCAGCTCATGTCCGATGATTGCGCCCATACAACCGTAGTTCACAGCATCATCAGCATCAGGATTAAAAAAGATCGGCTGCATGATTCCAGCAGGGAAAACGATTTCATTCATGGTAGGATTGTAATAAGCATTGATTGTAGGAGGAGTCATTCCCCACTCGGTACGATCAACCGGCTTACCTAATTTATTCGCCATTTCTTTGTAAGCGTACATGTTTGCACGCATATAGTTCTGCACGTAGGAATCACGTTTGATATCCAACGAAGAATAATCTTTCCATTTATCAGGGTAACCCAATTTCAACATCACTTTATCCAATTTCAGGTTCGCCGCTTTTTTGGTCTCTTCACTCATCCAATCACGGCTTGCAATACGAACACGGTATGCCGCGATCAGGTTTTTCACCATCTCAGCCACACGGTCCTTACTTTCCTGAGTAAAGTGTTTTTCTACGAAGATCTGGCCAAGTGCATCACCCAAAGAAGCATCGGTAGCTTCCAATGAGCGTTTCCAACGAGGCTTCAAAGCTGGAGTTCCCAGCAAGGTTTTACCATAGAAATCAAAATGCTCGTTCACTACGTTATCGCTTAATTTACTAGCTGTCTGATCGATCAGACACCAACGCAGGTAGGTTTTCCAATCAGCCAAAGAAACCGATTTGATGGAAGTGTTCAGGGCTTTGAAGAAAGCCGGTTGTGCAACCACAACACTGTTCACTCCTTTGATGCCATTCATGTCAAAAAACATGTTCCAGTTAAAGTTCGGAGTAAGTTCCGCTAATTCTTTCAGTGTTTTTTTGTTGTATTGTTTTTCAGGATCGCGCATTTCGATCTTGGTCATAGAAGCTTTAGCAAATCCGGTTTCAATTCCGTAAACAGTCTTTGCGCTCTTCTCCGCCGCTTCGGGCTTATCACCTAACAGCACAAACATATTTGCCATGTGTTTCACATATGCTTTCTGAATTCCCACCGTGCGCTCATCCGTATTCGTATAATAATCTCTGTCAGGCAAACCAATACCACCTTGTCCGATCTGAGTGATGTATTCGGTACTCATTTTAGGGTCTTGTCCGATGTATTCGCCAAACATAGCCCCAACTCCAATAGTATGAAGATGAGCAACTGATTTTTGAAGATCTTCCGTTGTTTTGATATTTTCAATGGCAGCAAGCTCTTCCTTTAAAGGAGTAATGCCATCCGCGTTCAATTTAACAGAATCCATTGCAGCAGAATAGAAATCGCCTATTTTCTGTCTGTTACTTCCTGCTTTTACCGTTTTATCAGCAGCAGCCTCTTCAAGGATGGCCAGCAATTTGGCTTTGTTCAATTTTTCCAATTCGCTGAAGCTACCCCAGCGGCTTTCTGATTCAGGAATCTGGTTATTTGCCAGCCATTTACCATTTACAAACTGATAGAAATCATCCACAGGCTTTGCAGTGCTGTCGATGTTCGCCATATCAATTCCTGTATTCGGACGTTTTGCTTCTTCCTTTTTAGATTCACCACCGCAAGATGCAAGTGCGACAACCGAAGCAAGCATTGAAAATTTAACTATAGAGTTCATATTTTTTAAATTTGAGAACGAATTTACCTTAAATCATCAATATGGCAAAATGATTTTGTTAAATGGCAGTTTTCAGGGATAAATGGGGAGGCGGGGATTACAAATTACAAACAAATACAAAATATACAAATCTGGGTGATGCTGCTGGGTTTACAAATTACCAATGAATACAAATATACAAATCTGGGTAGGGATTATCTAACACGATACCACTTTCTCCTTCTCAATATATACCAGCAAGCGTTCTGTGACAACATATCCCATTTGTACCAATAGATCTGAGTAGCCAATTATCTGCTGCTCATATTTCTTATCTTTTCTTTCTTCGCCGGTTTTATAATCAATGATCACCGCTGTTTTGTTTCTTATCACCACTCTATCGGGGCGAAACAATTCACCTGTGAGCGTAACAATTTCGGCTTCATTCTTTACGGTCAATCCTTCAGCAAAATGAGGAGCCAATCCGGGAAGCCTGACGATCTTGGAAAGTGTTGTTGTCAGCTCTTCCATTTCCCGGGTAGTGATCAAGCCTTCGCCACACATGGCATTTAAGGCGGGTATTACATCTGCTGCTGTTTTTATTTTCGCGAGGGCGGTATGCACGAGCACGCCATAATCCTTCTTAACTTCTGCGGCATTGGTATTCCAGATACTAGGCGCCGCTGCGCGCATTTTAATATTTTCTCTCCAGCGGTTGGAATTAAAGGTCAACAGCTCATAGCTGGAAACCGCTTGCTGGGCTTTATGCGGAACATGCTTCATTGCCTCTCCAAACGTATAGATCTTTTTTTCTTCCTGCCATTCCCCCTTACTCTGATAATAATAAGCAAGCATATCACTGGTGCTGCCAAAGTTTGCAGGCGTTCTGCCCGGTTTTCCGGAAAGCACATACATGCGCTCCTCGGCACGGGTGAGGCCAACGTACAACACATTCAGGTTATCGAGCAATGATTTATTGGTTTCCTCTTCGTATAAATTCCCGTACGGTGTTTCGTTCAGCTTTTTATTTGCAGGAACAATTGCGGCTGGCAAATCAGGAAGTTTTTCATTTTCCAGATCGATCCATAGATTCTTTTTTCCCCTGCTCACTTCACTGTTGGAAAAAGGCAGGATTACCACCGGAAACTCCAATCCTTTTGAGCGATGGATCGTCATAATGCTCACCGCATCCATTCCTTGCGGCACAATGAGAGAAGCTTTGGTTCTTTTCTCATCCCAATAGACGATGAAATCGTTGAGGTTATTGTTTTTCTTAATGCTGTAATTCAATACTTCATCCAGGAAGAATTGTATATAGGCATTCGGGATCGCGTTTAAACGGAAAATGCGAATCAGCTCTTCGCACAATTCGTACAATGCCATTTTCGACAATACGGTAACACTGAAATCTATTTTTGCATTGTGCAAAATTGCGCTAATGCCGGTGCGGCTGTTCAATGTATCTTCGAGCGTGGTTGTTTTAATAAATGCGGAAGCGATCAGGTATTCGAGAATTTCTGTTTGTATGATCGTATCACTGGTATTGGAAAGATATTTGAGCAAAGAATGCAAAAAATTTACTTCCGCAGAATTGCTTAATAACAATGAATCGGAAGAGATGACTTCAATTCCTTTTCCTGTAAGGTAGTTGGCAATTTCGCTGCCGTCGGTGTTCTTGCGAACAAGTATCGCGATGTCTTTCAGCTTGTAATTATCGGTTTGCAGCTGATGAATAATTTCCAGCGTACGGCTCATGTTCTCGCCGCGGAATTCTTCTTTCTCTCCTTCGATGAACTCCACTTGTACAAAGCCGCCGGTGTTCGCCGGATTAAAACCTTGTTCCAGTCCTTTATAAATATTCTTGTATTTATCGTTGAGCTTATCCGAAAGGCATTTGAAAAGCAGATTGTTGAATTCGATCACTTCCCTTTTGCTTCTGAAATTTTTATCCAGCACTTGCGGATCATGATTTCGAATCAGGGCTTCTTCCCTTTCTAATACCAAAGGATTGTCGTTGTGCTTAAACACTTCAGGAAGCAAAGCAAACTGTTCCACTTCTCCTCCACGCCAACGATAAATGGCTTGTTTGCCGTCGCCCACCAACATGGTGAAATGGCCTTGAGCGAGTGAATTGTCGATGAGCGGAAGCAAATTCTGAAATTGCATCACGGAAGTATCCTGAAACTCATCGATCAGGTAATTGTTGTAGCGCTCACCTAATCGCTCATATATAAAAGGAATGGGCTCGTTTAGAACAATCTTCGCGATCATTTTATTAAACTCCGATATGTGAAGAATGTTATTTTGTTGTTTGTATTCATTCAGCAATTTCTCAATCTCATTCAATACCGCTAATGAATAAATATTCTTGTTGATGAGGTCAAACAAAATATAATCGGAATGATCATTGTCTTTGATGATCTGAATCGCATTAAAGCAATCCAGCAAAGCAGATTTCACAGCATCAATATCCCCTTTTGCCTTCTCGGAAATTTTCCCTCCATACCATTTATCTTCTCCGCAGGTGCATTGCACGTAAGTATTTGGAGCAATGTAATCCATCCTGCCTTTAGAAAGCTTTTCAAAATAAGCCGCAATTCCTTTATCGCCGTAATAAAACTCTTTGGCGGTTAAGCTGCTGTTTTTAATCAGCGTGCAGGCTTTCTCCGCTGCTTTTATTACCGAAGATTCAAACTTTTTTATTTCGGAGAACAATACATCTTTGATCTTAAAAAAATCATCGACACTTAAATGCCTGAGCTTTTCAATGTAGAAAGCGCCTTCTTCGTTCAGCAAATTCTTCGCAAAGAGCTGAAGATCATGTTCGATGTGCCAGCTTTTTTCATCATCGGTTTTGCTTTCAGTAAATTCCACCAGGGCTTTGGTGAGCTTTTCATCATTGCCGATCTGTGCAATCAGGAGATCGATGGCTTGTCCTAATAATTTATCATCATCCATTTCAATCTCAAAGCTCATCGGTATCTTGAGATCAAAAGCGAAAGTGCGCACCACTTTGTGCACAAAGCTATCAATGGTGCCAATGGCGAAATCAGAATAATTATGCAGAATGGCTGTCAACACATTCTTCGCTCTTTTGCGGATGATTGCATCGTCCAGTTGCCCGGAAGCATTGAGCTTTTTATGTTCTTTTAAAATGGAGAGCAACGTGCGGCTTCCGGCCGAAATGCTGGAATAATCATCTTCAGCAAGATCTTTGAGCGCTTTGATGATCCGTTCTTTCATTTCGGCAGCAGCTTTGTTGGTAAAAGTTACCGCCAGAATATGGCGATATGCCTGCGGGGAATCGGAAGGGTCGTTCAATGCCAGTGCCAGGTATTCTTTCACCAGGGTAAAGGTTTTCCCTGAACCTGCAGATGATTTATAAACCGTAAAATTCTTATCTGGCATGAGTATTTGAATGTAATTGCAAATTACGTAATTAATGTTTATTATTGTTATAGTAAAAACTGATCTTTCAACTTATTTTACAATTCGGGTATCCGTCTACTATTTAATAACATCTTCCATGATTAAAAAATCTACTTTTCTATTTCTTACTTTATTAGCAGGCACTTTGCCTCCGGCATTCGCGCAGGAAACCAATATCGTTCCCGGAAACCTTTTAGTAATGGTTAACTCCGATGAGGACGCGGCCCTATTAACCAAAGAGCTTTCCACTATTAATGGTGTGAGCACCGGCCTGAAAACAGAACGCACGTTATCGGCATCCATGCACATTTATTTAATGAGCTTCGACGAAACAGCGGTGAATGAAAACTTGCTGTTAAAAGCTGTAAAACGAAATCACCTGGTGAGGATCGCGCAATTCAATCATACGTTTGAGGCCCGCTTAACTCCGAATGATCCGCAATACTCCGTTATGTGGGATATGCACAATACAGGGACAAGCGGCGGTATTGCCGATGCAGATATTGATGCGCCGGAAGCATGGAACATTACTACCGGTGGATTAACAGCCGACGGCGATAGTATTGTGGTTGCTGTGGTAGACGGAGGCTTCGACCTTACGCACCAGGATCTTAATTTCTGGAAAAATTACCAGGAGATTCCGAACAATGGTATTGATGATGATGCAAACGGATATATTGATGATCGTGACGGATGGAATGGCGCTACTTCAACCGATAATTTCGCCGCTTCCAGCCATGGAACACATGTGGCAGGAACAGTTGGTGCAAAAGGAAATAACAGCATCGGTGTTACCGGTGTCAACTGGAATGTAAAGGTAATGGCAATTTCTTACGGCTCCGGTGGCGGAAGCTTCGAAGCGAATGTGGTTGCTTCTTATGGATTTGCAATGGATCAACGGAGGTTATACAATCAGACAAATGGGGCAAAAGGAGCATTTGTTGTTTCTACCAATTCCTCCTTTGGTGTTGATCTGGCTTTCCCATCTGCTTATCCTTTATGGTGTGCCATGTTTGATTCTTTAGGCTCCGTAGGTATTTTAAGTGCTGCTGCTACAGCCAATGCAAATTACAATGTGGATACACAAGGCGATATTCCTACATCCTGTGCAAGCAACTGGATGATCTCGGTTACCAATACAACCCGTACCGATGCAAAAAACAGCAGCTGCGGATTTGGCGCAACCACTATTGACCTTGGTGCACCGGGAACCAGTATCACTTCTACGTATCCGTCGAATACGTATTCTTCCATTTCAGGAACATCCATGGCAACCCCACATGTGGCAGGTGCGGTAGCGTTAATGTATTCTGTCAATTGTCCGCTCTTCATTTCTAATTCTAAAATCGATCCGGCTGGCGTGGCTTTGATGGTAAAAGATTCCTTGTTGGGCGCTGTAGATGTAATTCCTTCCATGAGCGGAGGTATTACAGTAACGGGGGGGAGACTAAACCTTTTCAAGTCGGTAAAAGCGGTGCAGAATTATTGTACTTCGGTAGGCTTTGGCGATTTGGAAACAGCAGGCACACTGGAAATGCAAAATGTATATCCGAATCCTGCTACCAACCAATTGAATATTGTTTATAACAGTTATGAGGTGGTAGAGATCTCCATCAGTAATGTATTGGGACAGGAAGTGAAGCGCATAAAGGGCGACACCGGCACCAAGGGTATTCAGCAAAGCAAAGTGGACATTTCCGGAATGAACAAAGGTGTTTATTTCGTGAGCATATACAGCGGAAACAAACAATCGAATGTAATGAAGGTGATTGTGTACTAAGGTCCATTCAACAAATCAACTTACTAAAAACGCTCCCGAAGAATATCCGGGAGCGTTTTTAATTATTGCTGCATCAATTATTATTTAATGTAATTGGGCGACACACATTTTTGCCAATATTCTACAATTATTTTTATCGTATTCTTTATCTCATTGTAACTGTCGGGCTTAATAAAGAAGCCTTGTATGGATTTTGAATATGCATCCACCACATGCTTTTGTTCGGCGCTGGTGGAGAAGAACAAGTAAGGAATTGATTTAATTCTCAAATCTTCATTCTCAATAATTTTCTCTCTTAATTCCATGCCATTTAATTTGGGCAAATTGATATCTGAAAAAATAATGAAAGGCTCAATCGCTGTTGCCGTCAAATAATCAAGTGCCTTTTCGCCTTCATCAAAAAAAACAATTTCATTTTTATAATCGAGCTCTTTAAATATGGCGAGCAGTATTTCCTGATCATCTCTGTCATCTTCTATTATTATAATCGGGCCGGCTTTGTTCATGTTTATTCTTTTAGAGGATTTGTGCTAAAAATAAGCAATTTATCAAGTGATAACGGCATAATTTCGTTATCCTGGGGATTCATTATTCGAATGGAAGCGTTAATGATTATTTCTTCTTCAGTTTTTCCTTCTCCAGGTTTTCCTTCATCCTGAATTTCACAATTTTAGTGATCAGCTTTAGAGGCATCGGCTGGTCGATCGGAAACTGAACGGAACCTTTCCCCATTTTGTAAACAGAAAGTTCCTTATCAAATGCTTTATGTCCTGTTGGAGTGGCATAAAACCCAATGTGCTTTTTGTAACCGGCAAAATAAACCAGTACGCCATGGTATTTATAAGCAGGCATCTGATAACTGATCAGCTCTTCTGCTTTGGGCGCCGCTTTCAGGATGGTGGCGCGAAGCTGTTCCAAAAGCAATTGAGTATCCGGTGGAAAGCTGCCGATGTAGTAATCCACAGTAGATATTTTAACGCTATTACTTTTCATGGCGATAGTTGTATTGGTTCCAGAAAATTTATGCCAAGATACAATAATAATCAATAAACCGCTCTACAGCCCACTGTGGATACAGTTGCTGAGAACGGTCTATTACAGGCAGAAGGATTAGTGTTTTAATACGGTGATTGCAAAGATCTGGCTCATCTTCCCAACCTGGTCATCATTGATCACATAGACTGCTTTGTACCTGAATTCATCGGCCACTTTACCATCGGCAATCGGCGTCTGATCAATGAATTCTTTCCGCAAAAAGCGCCCGATCCAGCGAAAGCCTTTACCATCATTGTAATCGGCGTACAGGTCTACCGCTGCTGCAACACCTTTCTGCCACTTCAAATGAGGCCGGCCAACGTTTAGTTTCCCTTTCAGCTCCGGGCAGAGAAGAGAATAATCAATCGCATTCACAGGAGCGATAATATCCAGGTCCTGACCAATTGAATTAGTATAACCCGGTGAATTCTTTATCCGCTGGATCAGGTATCTTGTACGGTCAAAAATTCCGGCAGGTACGGCAGGAGGCGGAGGAGGCAGCACAGGAAACGAAGGCAGCCCGCCAATGATCTGCCCATCGGGATCATGCTTCAGCAGATTTTTATAAGCTGTTGCATTCTGCTGCGTTTGTTTAATGATATTTGTAAAGTTGACCGTATATGCATACATATCACTGTCCTGTTTTACCTGAGCAATCTCAGCTGCCGACAAACCTAAAACCGTTTGATAAGCAGGTAACTTTACAGATATATTATTGATCCAGCTCACTCTCTCCGAATCATTCGCAGGCAAATAAGTATTACCAATTGACATCTATTTTATTATTTTGAAGGATACAAAAAAACAGACTTTGTATAAATGATTAATTAGCGGAACGCTACAGATAATTATACAGGCCCCTGTAACTAGCCTTCTCTACTTATCTGCTGTTGGTTTTAACTGTGGATGCTATCCTCCTTTCGCTTTTAAAGCAAGAATGAAAGGGAGTAAATTTCTTTCTTTGCTGATGATCGTTTATGGGAGTAAACTTTCTTCATGCCTGGTTCAGCCGAACCGGATTTTTACCGGCGGAGTATATGACCGGTTAAAAACCAAGGCAAATGTATTTCATTTTTTATAAAACAAAAAAATAATTTTCAGACAATGAAAATATTTTACGGAAAGGCTTTGCCCTTCCAGGGCAACCGACGTTTTTATACTATTTCTTCTAAAAATGTTTGACCCCTCCGGGGCCGGTTATGATTTTATTCTAAAGATATTTGATTTGTCGGAGGTTGAGGCATCTTGGATTCTTTTAAAAATGTTTGACCCGTCCCATGTTATGATTCCCCTAAAAATATTTGATTTGTCGGAGGTTGAGGTTTTCTTGGATAATAGCTCCGGAGAGAGCAACATTTTACCAAGGTTTTGCCCTTCCAGGGCAACCGATGTATTTATGCTAATTTTCTAAAAATGTTTGACCCCTCCGGGGCCGGTAAAGATTTTATTCTAAAGATATTCGATTCGCCGGAGGTTGAGGTTTTCTTGGATAATAGCTCCGGAGAGAGCAACATTTTACCAAGGTTTTGCCCTTCCAGGCAACCGACGTTTTTATGCTATTTCTTCTAAAAATGTTTGACCCCTCCGGGGCCGGTAAAGATTTTATTTAAAAATATTTGACTCCTCGGCGATTGAGGTTTCATGGATATAGCTCCGGAGGAGCTCAACATTTTTAAAACAGAAGAGCGCTTATAATTGCCCCAGCGGGGCAAAATAGTTTACGTTTACAGCACTAAAGATGAAACGGCGAGGTAATCAGAATCATTTTCGAGTAGCGCATAATGATTTTGAGGATCTGTAAGATTAATTTCGAGTACTGGAAAATAGTTTTCGAGTAGCGCAAAATGATTTTAAGGATCTGTAAAATTAATTCTGAGTACCCGAAGGTAGTTTTTGAGTACTCAAAGATTATTTTTGAGTGCTGTAAAATAAGTTCAGAGTACTGAAAAATGATTCCTGATTACTCGAAAATGATTTTACAGCAGCGAAAAAACATATTGCGGGACTCAAAAATAAATTCAGAGTACTCGAAAATGATTTACGAGTACTGCCAAACAATTTCAGAGTGATTAAAAATTATATTGCGGAGCTGTAAAATGATTATTGAGTACTCTGAAATAGTTTTAGAG
>DASWNK010000127.1:0-20743 GCA_036399275.1 Bacteroidia bacterium
AACAATTGGAAGCGGATTTATTGTTACACCCACGGTATCTTTTGAACTGCATGAAGTAAGATTATTTGTAATCGTCAGATCATAATTTGCAGAACTTGTAACGGTAATGGAAGGCGTAATGTCGGTTGTATTCCAGTAGTAACTATATCCGGAACCCATAAACCCATTCAGCAATAATTGATCACAGGCAATTGCATCGGGCCCCAACGAAAATATTGGCGATGCGTTGAGTGTCACCTGGATTGTGTCGGAAGAGCTACAGCCTGAGTTGGTTATCTGCACCCAGTAATAACCAGTTGCAGGGACTTGTAAAGTAGCTGCCGAAGATCCGTCGCTCCAAAGATAAGTAGCTGCGGTTCCTGCATTTAATAATACGCCTGTTGAAGCGCAGGCAATGGTATCCATTCCAAGCGAAACCGGTGTGCTGGGAACAATGGTAATATTCACTGTATTTGTTCCAACGCATCCATTTTGATCCGTCACTGTTACACTATAGGTTCCAGTTGTTGTAACAAATATTGTTTGAGTGCTAGCTCCTGTACTCCAGGCATAGGTAGTTAATGCGGAAGGATATCCTGCGTCAAGGATAGTATTGTCGCAAGCGACAGCATCGGGTCCCAGCGTCGGCATCACCACACCATTCAGTGCAACGGTTACACTTTCGGAATTAACACAGCCGAGCGGACTAACAACGGTAACTGTGTATGTTCCATCAAGCGTTGTGATAATAGACGGAGTGGTTGCTAAGGTATTCCACGAAAACGAACTGCCGGCATTAATTCCTCCGGGACTTGCATCCAGCGTATAGGTTGTTCCACAGGTGGTAATGCTTCCACCCAACGATAATACGGGAAGTGGGTCAATTGTTATCGAATCGTTATAAATGGCTTGACAGGAATTGGAGGATGTTGCTGTGAGTGTTACGGGAAATGTTCCCGAAGTACTAAACGTTTGGGTGGTGTTTGTGCTCGTTGCCGAAGTAGAGATCGATGGGAAGTTCCAAAGATAAGAGACAGCACCGGTGGTGGTATTTGTAAAATTGATTGGAACATTTGCGCAAGCGTTCAAGGCAGAGAAGCCAACCGTTGGATTAGGAAAAATAACCACGCTGTTGGTAACCGAACCAAGGCATCCGGTTGCGGAAGTCACGATAAGAGAAACGGTATAGGTACCAGGAGACAGGTAGGAGTTGGACTCGTTCAAAAGTGTTCCCGAATTACCATCGCCGAAATTCCAGGCATAGGTAAATGGTGGCGTTCCTACCGAAGGAGTTGTATTGGTAAATATTGCGGAATTGCTTGTTGCAGATGCGCTTTCGCAAGCGTTGGCTGCAGTGAAACTGGCAATAGGATTTGATGAAATCGAAATTGTTTGTGTGGTATCTGAAACACAGCCGTTGGTACTTGTTGTTGTTAAGGTAACATTATAAGTGCCGGTAGCGGTTGGCCCATATGAATAAGAGGGATCCTGCGTGGAGCTTGTTGGTCCCACACCGGTAAAGTCCCATAAATAGCTTAGCGCAGTGGAAGGCGATATCGTTGATGTATTTGTAAAGGCAACATTGGAACCTTGACAAGCTGGTCCAAAAGTAAAGGAGGCAACCGGAGAAGGATACACAGTAACCGTTTGGGTAGAAGTAGCAGTACAGCCATTTGCAGTCGCAGTAAGTGTTACGCTGTAAGATCCTCCGGAAACATAGCTGTGTATAATGTCACCACTTCCTCCGGTACCGCTGGTGTTAGCGGTAGAAGAATCAATAGTCAGGTCACCGAAATTCCAGTTAAGTGAAACGAATGTTGGTAATGAAACAACTGTTGTATTGTTATCGAAATTAATTGGAATTCCAGGACAGGCCGGGCTTGTTGCGAAAGAAACAACAGGAAAGGCATTTACCTGAATGCTTGATGTGGAAGAAGACAAGCATCCCTGTGCCGTGGTTACTGATAAGGTGATTGTATAGGTTCCATTTGTTGCATAAAGATGCGAAGCACTTGAAGTGGATGCAGTAGCGCCGTCACCAAAATCCCAGGCATAGGTTGATGTACCAACAGGGACCGCAGGATTAAAAGTAATGCTGCTTCCTAAGCATATTTGCGGAGCATGCGCTGCGATAGCCGAGTTGCCGGGAGCGACAGGTACAACAACAATAGACAACGAATCCATACAGCCTCGGATATTGGTCATGCGTACCCAATAGGTTCCCAAAGCAGTTGCATTAAAATATCCCGGACCGTTTTGAGGGGAATAGGAATAGGTAGAAGCATTGCGCCATTCGAAATAGGCACCGACTTCACCGGTAGCATATAACTGAACATTTACAACTGAAGAACTACATGAAATTGCGGAATCAATTGAAAATAAAGTATCATTTGGTGTTACACCGGTAATGATCTGGTTGATCAGGATCGAATCCATTCCATTGCAAGGATAAGTGGCTGCCGTAATTGCCGTATAGTCGGTGCCAGAAGAAAATAAGGTTGTGCCATCACTGGTCACTGAGTCGATGCTGCCGGTGTTGTTAATCCGTTGACGCCAAACCTGGCCACGGTCTTCACTCACAGAGATTCGCAAGGAATCCTGGTCGTTTCCGGCAAGCTCCGAAGGGTTTAAGAATTTGATGTTGGCATTTGTGAATAGTGGCGCATTCGTATTTCCTTCCATTCGGAACACACGTTGAATGCTGCCAAATCGCCCAACACTATCACCACAAGGCTGGCTTTGAAATGTTCTTGTTAATGTAGAAGAGGAGCCTCCTAGTGAGCCCACCAAGTGAAAGCCGAGCCCCATTCCTTTTACGTTATAATACGTTAAACCGGAAGAAAAAGGATAATTTAAAAGAACAATTTTACCATCGGGATTATCCGTTAATAACAATGGACGTGCGGTATTCGATTCGGCAATAATACCGGCACCAGGAAAAGACGCATTGTGCACCAGGTTAAAAACATTGTCGTCGAGATCAAATCCTCCCGATAAAAAACTAACAGCTCCGGAAGCATTTAATGTATTGTTTCGTAATAAAACATTTCCAATTAAAGCCGGATTAGCCAGATCGATTTTTAAATTCCAAAGGTTAATTGGGTTGGCTCCGAAAATACTTGCATTGAAAACAGCCGAGCCGCCAAAAAAGCGAAGTGTTCCTGTTGTTGCCGGGCCGAATATATTTACAGAGCCGTTGTTTCTAAGATTTCCCTGTAAGTGCACTGTGCCTTCGTTAGCGACAACCAGCGTTGTGGATAAATCAGTGAAATTCCCCATCATGTATACATTCTGGCCCGCAGCTATTTGCATAAGCTCACCGGTATGCACTAAGCTGTCTTGCGCTTTACCCACCAAGGATAAAAGAAGAAACGCAAAAAGAAAAAGATTCTTCTTCATGTTCCAAAAGTGTTTTTTTGCTGTTGTATTCATACTGCAAAATTCATTAGTTTAAATTTTCGTAATACTATAAAGGATTAAGAAAATCTTTTATAATTTATAGATGTAAGCCAAAGCATAAAAAGGTGGACGGTTTTCGTGGGCGATACCTCCGCCTTGTAAAGGAATGGTGTGTTGATGATCACCGTCAGGAGCAATAGTATGATTATGGGTTCCAGAATCATCAGCTACATTCGTTGTTGTCCAACTAACTGCAGGGTCTGTACTACTTGCAGCGTAACCAGCGTCACCTGTAAAACCACCATGATCATGAGAACCCGTTGTTGAGGTAAAACCGGTGTGATTATGAGAAGGCATTTCTGCATTTGTAAGAATATGAGTATTTTCACCACCAGTATTTGCTATTGCATAAGAACCCACAGCAGCCCCTGTTCCACCAGTAAGGTCAGCTCCAACGATAAATCGGTCCATTAGATTCGGCGTTGTTACTGAACCGGTACCATCCATTTTTGTATAGGATCCTCCATCACACAATGCCCAACCGGCAGGTATTGCGGAACCACTCCACATAATTATAGCGCCCGTTGGGAGTAGGTCGTTTCCGTTTTCTTTCATTTTTCCAACTCCTGAAGCGTTTATGCTACCATTGACATTTAATACTGTTGCTGTTGTTGGCATACTTGCACTTCTGATATCAACTGTGCCAGATTCTTCCTGCAGTTTTAAAACCCCCGCAGTTGTGGGATTGGTTTTTACCATAATTTCATCGTCATCAATTAAAAGATGTTTGGCAGCAGGAGTACCCACCATAATGGAGCCACTTCCTCCTGATGCTGCAACTACTTCACCTACCTGGGCAACACTAAGTGAAAAATTGGTAACCGTGGGAACCAACCCTATTCCAACAGGGTTTCCGGGGAGAGAAGATATAAAGCCTGTTGCAGTACCATCCCATTTCCATGGTGTTAACACATTGACTCCTGAAAGGCCCGAAAGGTAAAGGTTACTATTATAATAATACAAGGAAGCTTCTGTGCTTACGAAGGTCGGATTTAAAGCAGGTGAAGCCGGACTTTTCGGTAGAATCAACCATTTAGTTCCATTGGTCAAATCCAAGATACTATTCGCGTTTGGAACTCCTCCAATACCAACCTGTGCGGATGAAGTCAGGATAACTGAAAATAATGCAATTAAAATTGATAGAAGTTTTTCCATTTGTATTTTCACGGTAAAATTCATAATTCAAAAAGATATAAGGTTGTTTTTTTTAATTAAAGACGGTGCAAAAAATATTTTATAATTTGATGATAAAGGCTAATGCATAATATGGCGGCATATGTCCAAAAGCGGCTCCTGCGCCAGTTGGATCAGTAATTCCTGTCATTGGATGCGTATGGTCACCCGCAGCTCCTTGTGCGGCTGACCCTCCCGTATCATTTTCTGTTCCGTAATAATAATCTGATCCAGCATCTCCATCACCTCCTGTCCATCCAAAATTATAGTTATTTGGATGCGTATGGCTACCTGCAGAAGTCGTAGCGATAGTTCCCACACCATGACTATGTGTTGGTAATGCTGCCAGAGGAACCGTAACGGTGGTTGCACCTCCTGTATTAGCAGCAGGTAAAGCAGACATTGGATAGGCAGGGCCCGACGCAATAACAAATCTGTCTCTTAAATCAGGGATTTGAATAGTTCCCGTACCATCTTCTCTAGTTCCTGTTCCGCCAACACATAATGCCCATCCGGCAGGAGCTGTTGCTCCGCCTGACCACATAATAATTGCTCCTGCGGGTAACAATTGTTTGCCATTTTCCATCATTTTCCCTTTTGCATCCACGCTTCCATAAGCTGTTAAAACAGCGTTTTCTCCAGCGTCAGCAGCACTTCTGATTTCAACTGTTCCTTGTATTCCTGATCCCTCCTCTTGTAGTTTTAATACTCCAGCAGTTGTGGGATTTGTTTTCGCCATAATCTCATTGTTGTCAATTAAAAGATGATTAGCTGTAGGATCACCTACCATGATTGAGGCATTTCCTCCTGATGCAGCAACTACCTCACCTATATGAGCAACACTAAATGAAAAGTTCGCAACGGTAGGAACAAACCCAATTCCAACAGGATTTCCCGCAGGAGAAGAGATGAAACCGGTTGCTGTACCATTCCATTGCCATGGTGTTAATACATTAACTCCCGAAAGTCCCGACAAATAAAGCTTACTATTATAATAATACAAGGACGCTTCTGTGCTTATGAAGGTCGGATTTAAAGCAGGTGAAGCCGGGCTTTTCGGTAGAATCAACCATTTAGTTCCATTGGTCAAATCCAAAATGCTATTCGTGTTTGGAACTCCTCCAATACCAACCTGCGCAGATGAAGCCAGGACCGTTGAAAGAAAAACAATTAAAATTAGTAGGGACTTTTTCATGGTGTTGTTTTAATTTTAATTTATTCAGTAATTATGTTGAAATTTTCGGATGTTATTATTTTACCTTGCTGGGTGTAACATTTTATTTGAATCAAACCGTTGGTCTTTTCTCCGATTGTCAGATCAAACTGATTGTCGGTTAACAATCCACTAACTGGTTTAAAAGGCAATTCTTTTGAAAGTTGCCGGTAAACCACATAGCCTTTTATCTCTTCACTTGCTTCCGCCGTCCATTCTATTCTCAGCACTCCTTTTTTTGCATTGTATTTTTTTTCATCAATGCGAATGCTTCCTCTGATCTTAAGTTCCGGTATTTTTGAATAAAATGCAGGTGAGCGTTTTGAATTATTTCCTGTGCTGTCCGTAGCTTCCAAGTAATAATCGTATTCGGCGCCCGGCTTTACCTCGCGGTCGTTATAGGACGATAAGCTGGCAGGAATCAAACTGAAATTAACTTTTGCGATTACGATGGTATCACCATGTAATGCACGGTAAAGATTGTATCCCGCAATATCAATGTCTGCATTTGGCAACCAGGAAACATTCGCTTTCAGAGTGTCGGAGGTAATGTTTTTAATTACTGGTTGTAAAGGCGATATAACGTCAGGCATTTGCGCTAACGTGTTTTCGGAAGGTATACTTCTGTTGAAGCACGTATCGATTGCAACAATGCGATAAACAAATTCATTGCGTATGTTTTTCGACAGTTGCTCGGTATAGGTAATTTGTGTAATGGGCTCTTTCGTAACATTTACATAACTGCTGTTAATATTGCCATTTACTTTTAATGAACGCTGGACATGGTACCCGCGTAAATCTTTCTCCGTGTTTGCCTGCCACTTTAATGTAATAGCACCTTCGGCTGATTCCGAAACAAGGCCTTGTGGCTTTGCAGGAGGTGTAATGTCTTTTATTTCACTGAAAACAGGCGGGCTGAAAGTTTCATTGCCCGCAGCATCAACTGTTGATAGCTTGTAATAATGGCCACCCGTTTGAAGGTTTTTATCGGTATAGCTCAATGTTGTTTTCGGAACTACTTCCGCATTCACTTTTACATATGCGCTATCATAAAATAGAGAAGAATAGATGTTCACGCCAGCTAAATCACTCTCATCAATTAGTTTCCAATCCAGGCGAACAGAGCTGTTGACGGAAGATGCCGTAGGAACAACATCAGCAGCAGCTGCCGGTGGAATAAAATCCTGGGCTGCTACATTGTACTCGACTGTGAATTCGGAAGACTGTCCGAAATAATCAATGGCAATAAATTTATAAATGTAATTGGCCTTATAAACGATACTTGTATCCTGAAAGAAAATTGATTTTTCGGAATATTTATCTGCCTGGTCTTTTTGAATTGCGCGTGGCACTTTAGAAACCTTGGTAAAGGTTTGTTCTTCCGTTGTTCTTTTATAAACATCAATTGCATAATACCGGTATACATCCGGCTTCCAAGAAATATCCACCCGCTTTTTTGTTCGCGTGAGTTTCAATTGTTCCGGCGGCAATGGTTTTACATAATCAGCAACACGTATTGAAACACTTTGACCTTGCGCAACAGAACTTCCCGCTAAACAAACTTTGTATTGATACGATTTTCCACTAACCGCAGTTTTATCATCATACGTAATACCAATGTAATCGGCCAATTCGTCCACATAAATTGCTTTAATTAAAACAAAGGCCCTGGATATGCCGATACTGAATTCTTTAAAATCACTTTTTACCAATAAATTATGGAGGTCTTTTGCCTCTTTGTCTAATTTGTTATTTGCAGGCAATACAGTAGTAACTGTCACCGGAACTGAATTTAATTTATCCCAGGAAGAAGTTCCGGCTTCCTGACGGTAAACATCAAATCCACCCGGTTCGTAAACTGATTTATACAACCATTTCACCTTCACCGTTGAAGTTCCATTATAACCATTTGTACAAAAAACTTCAGCAGATTTTGATCCAACCTGGGCATTCAGTAGAAAAGAAGTGAAAAAGAATATCGTAAAAATTAATCTCATATAATTTTAAATAGTGGTACTAAATGACATATCGAAATCCGCATGAATAATATCTAAAACAGTTATGCTGCCGGCCAATGAACCATCAATTTTTGTTTTATCGGCAAAAACGACATCCAGTTTTCCGTTTAATCTGATTTCAGCAATCGTTATCGATCCACTGGCACCGACTGCCCAATATCTGGCATAAACGCCTGCGTATATGTCGACCCAAACTCCTGCAGAGTTAATATGGAAAGGCGAAAGGTCAAGGTTTGCTTTTACTCCTAATTCTGCACTTGCCGCAGCACTTATGCCTGCACCAACAACAGAGTTGCCGATTTCAATTCCTCCGCTGGCTCTCCAGCCAACAAAAACTCCAAGATCAACGTTGGTGTTGTGTATGCCTAACCAGCCACCGCCGCCAAATCCACTACAAAGCGGATAAACTTCAACACGTTGTTGTTCGGTTCCTAAATCCAAATGAAATTGCCCGGGAGAAATATCCAGAGCCATCGCTCCTTCGATACAAACAGGGCTATTGCCGGCAACTGCGGCATTTAGCATAAATCGTTGCTGGCGACTATCGAAGAAGATATATGCTTCACCACGAATGCTTCCTCCTGCATCATCTGAAATACTATTTGTTAAATAAACCGGCCCATCAGATGCCGGAATGCTTGGTGCACCTGCAAGGTGTTCAGGCTCCGTGGTGCCGTAAGTACCATTTATAATTCTTAGGCCGCCATTTTCAACAGCGAAGCCATAAACATCTGTGGCACTTACATCTAAGTGTGCGGAAATGTTTTTCTTGCTGTCGACAGTTGCACTGATTGTTCCAAAACTTTCATGCGCAACTCCAACAGTTACATCTTTATTTCTTTCACCCTCAACAAAACAGGTATACCCTGAATAAGAAAAATCGATCCCCGGTTTGGCACCATTAGCACCTCTTATTCCAAATTTATAACCGTCTTGCTCATACGTTAAATAGTGTTTGTCGTCCAATAAAGTTACCGTGCGAGCTCCATCGGTAAACATTACCGCTAAGTCTTTGCTTAGCGTTGCTTTGTATTTCCCTTCGGCATAAACGATTTTTTGCTCTTTCGATAAAGCGAAGCTTCTGTTCTGATCTTTTAATTCAATCCAATTTTCATCGCCCAATAAAATCAGCTCATAATTGCCTTCAAAGTATTTTATACCATGCGTGGTGAGTAAAGCATATCGTGTTGCATCAATATCTATTTTTAGATTTTCTGTTTCGTTCACCACATAGCGCTTTCCTTGGTACTCAACAGCAAATCCTTTTTGATTGAGTTCGAATTTTTCGGTTCCGTATTGTAATGCGATAGCAGGCAAACCTCCCTCATTGAGTATTGAAATCGTCTTATCACCGTCACTCATCGCTAATCCGGATGTTGAAAGCGCAAAGTTTCTTACCCCGTCGGTAAATGATAAAGATTTAGAAGTGCTGAATGACGCTTCATAGTTATCGTATTTAACCTCTAAAGATGATTGGGTTAAAATTAAATGTTTGGCAGCGCCCGAGTTGATGCCAAAATTGGTTTCGTTGAGGAATAAATTATTTTGAGCATAGCCTAATGATAAGCCAGCTTGCGACAGACCTGCAGTAAGGTCATCATGCTTGAAAGTGAATTCAGTTGGTGCAGCCGTAAACGCATAGCCATCAAAATCAACACCTAAAAATTTATTGCCAACTTCAATAGTCCGGTTACTTCCTTGCTTTAAGGTTAATTTCCCCGCATTAAATCCTAAGGAATAAACATCGTAAGCCACTTCGATTGGTTCAGTCGCTTTATAAGAGGCTGTAAATTTCTCATATTTTACAGCAATGGAATTTCTTGTTAATTCAACACTTTTATCAGTTCCCATTTTTAAGCCGAAATTAGTCTGGCCAACATATAACTCGTTATCACCTCTTTTAAGCGACAAACCCTCTGCTGTTAAAGTTGCGGTGTTTTGAGCATCGGCATATTTTACTTCCGTTTGGGAAACAGAGACATTGTAACTGTCATAAGCAACAGTGATTTTATCCAAACTAGCTGTCAGTTTTCTTTCAGGGCCTTTTTGTAATGAAATTTCACCGGCTTCATATGCTGCCTGAATGTCGTCTTTGGTTAAGGTGTATTTGTTATTTAATCGGGCTAGTTCCACAGCAACTCCGTCAACTGTCAAAGCCATTGTTCCGCTAACAAAATCGGAGGTGGTAATCGTATAGTTGTTGCCACCTAAATTAAATGCTAATGAATAAACACCTGAATTTAAAATAGCAGTTGTATTAATGTTTTCTATTTTTTGCGTGTAGGTTTTTTGTATACCTGCAGTAAATTCACCAACAGAAAGTCCGTCCAAAAGAAGAGCCGCGGAAGTTAATTCCAGTGAATGGCCATTCGATGAAAGTTTGATTTTGTTGGTTGCTAAGGACAGATCGATTCCATCTCCGATATAACCGATTCTTGGAATATTATTATCGGACCCACCTTCAATAGTTCTGTCATTGATTCTTAATCCTACGCCAAAATCACTTGATTCTTTATTCGCATAAAAGGAATAATTTCCGGTTGTTGCAGTTAATGATTTATTTAAGGTTGTGCTTTCAGCACTAAAGGTAATTCCGGATGATTCAACAGCTATGGAATGTGCTTTCGTACTTAAATTACTGGATAACCCAATATGATTTGTTCCGAATTTCAAATCTATTGCACCGCTGTTCTCACCAGGGTTGCCGCTTATTTTAAAAGTATTGTTCGGTTGAGAATATCTGATTACGCCTGTTCCATTGGCCGAATATCCTGTTCCAAAAACATAATCGCCGCTATTAAATGTTGCATAAGACGAATCGGAATCTATAGAAGAGCTTAAACCGCTCCCGTTTAAATCAACAGTTAAACTTCCCGTTCCTGCGCCTGGGTCGGCAGTTAATGTAAACGTGTTAGACCCATCGGTATAAGAAGCAGTTCCTGATGCTGCATCGGAACCAGAAGAAGAAGGGGCTTTGGAGAGCTTCACAAGATGATTTTGGAATCCAACTTCCAAATCCATATTATTGGTGTTCGTTGAACCGGAAAATTTTGTTCCTCCTGCATCAATAACTATTGAGTGATTTCCATTTGGAATATCAGTTGATAAAGCAATTTTATTTCCGCTGAAATCGATACTGAATTCTCCTTTTTTGTTCGCTGGATTTCCATAAAATCCTAAGGAATTAGAAGCATCTTTATAGGCTAATCCGCCTGACCCGGATGAAGCAACACCAACGCCGAAATCGTAAGCGCCATACTTTAAGGATGCAAAAGAAGAATCAGGATCGATTGTTGAATTGAATCCTTGTCCATCCATCATTAAAACCAAGCTTCCGGTTTTATTCGTACGATCCGCCGTTACTGAAAATTCATTGCTTCCATCTTTATAGCTGACACTTCCTGCAGAGCCGTCGGAGTTTCCACCGATGCCAAATTGCTGCGTACCGTTTTTGAAACTGATTTTGCCAGTTGATCCGCCATCAAGTCCAGCATAAAAAGCTTTATTGCCGCCATCAAAAGAAAAGTCCAATGACCCTGTTTTCGAAGGAATATCAGCTTCAATATCTAGTTTAAAATCTGTTGTGGCTAATTTGAAGTTACCGCCTTGCCCTACTTTGGCTGCCATATCAATATCGATACCTGCCATATTTAATGCAAACGATGCGGATTTTTCGTCGCCATTTCCTGCAACATCCATTTTAAATCCATCCACCTCAATGCCCATACTTCCCGATTTAGTAGCTGCGTCTCCAGACATACTAAATTTATTATTGTCAAATTGCAAACCGATGAAAGCCGAACCAGCAGTATTAAATCCGGCACCAAATTTTTGGGTAGGGGATAGCTGTAAATTTAATTCTCCGCTACTAGGAGAAACAGCTAATCCAAGGGCTTTACTATCATAAGCAAAATCAAAATTACCTGTACGATCCGAACGATTAATATCAGCAGCCAGTGTGGCACCATCAAAGTTCAAGTCCAGGGAACCGCCATTCGTTCCGGAAATTCCTAAATCGACATGGTTCGCTCCGATTCCAACACCTAATCCAAATTCACCGGCAGCACTTGCATTTACATCAAATCTCGAATCTCCTTTTGAAAAGTTAAATCCTACTTTAGGGGTAGCAGAAACATCGGCAGAAAAGCCGGTACTCATATCACCTTTAGTAAATAGTAGCGAACCTGCTTTTATGTTTGTGGCTGTTACAGCCAAAGAGCCACCAGCAACTTCAATGGTTAATGTAAGTGGTCCGATTGATTCCACTGCAGCTTCAACGACGGCCTGTCCGACAGCCGAAATTGCTCCTCCGCTGACAGATGCTGTCCTTTTTGTTTTATTCAATAAAGCGACATCGCCATCCATTGCAAGTGTGAACTCACCGTCCGTATATACTTTTAATTCGGCTCCAATATCAGCAGCAACTATTCCACCGCCACTAGGATCAATCACCTGCAAGTACATGGCAGCTCCAAATGCTAAAGTGGCATCAGGAGTGAATCCATCGATCGATTTCGACATATGATGGTAAATCCTTGCTTCCATCGCGGTAATGTTAAACAATGTCCCTACTTTGAGGCCCATTCCTTCTTTATCATTAAACCATGCATCAAAATACCAGAACTTCAACCCTTCGCGATTACCCATTACGATGTTGGCTCCTGCTTGAATTTCTGTTGGTATTTTAATTTTACCATTAATGCCGCCGGCAAAAGAGTTACCCCAAACCGGATCATTTGCTTTCAGTTTAATATACCCTGAAATATCTACAACTGAGTTAACGATAGCAATGTACATTTCCACAGATGTAATTGTTTGGCTGGATGCAACCTCTGTTTCTGTTGGAACAGGAATTGAAGGCTCAGGAAGCCCGTCGGAAGGGATCTCTACGCCACTGCCAACAGGCGTAACGCTTGAAATTGAAAGTACCGGTGGGCCGTTTTGGCCAGATACATCATCGCCCATATCCATTTCAGCGATGTAAGAGAATATGTATTTTCCACCGGAAAGCGCCGCACCAACTTCTGTGATATAGGCATTGTATGAATTATAAGTTCCGGCAACGCGTGTATCTAATTTTTTTGATCCGTTTTTAGAACCGATGCCTATAACATTGTCGCCGTAAATCCGAAAATCATTGATGCCGTTAATAGTAGTCTTGAAGCCCGCCAATTCCGCATCTATTTCCAGGTCCAATCGCTCGTTATCGGCAAATACAGCTCTGTTGATACTAACATCTACTCTGTTTTCTCCGCCGAAAGGATTAAACACAAACTCCCGAAGTGTTAAATCTTCGTTTAGATATCCTAATTGTAAGCCTTGGGTATTGATCGGTATCTCAAAAAGAAATAAGTCGGATTCATTCAAGACCGGAATTTTTATCGCTCCATTTAATAAAGAGCTCACCGCTTCATTGTCGGTTATTTTTATTTTTCCATTTAATGCAGTCTTGAATTTATTAAATGTGATTCCGGTTTCGTTTGAATTGAATTCATATTTTAATTGCAGGCCCTGGTTGGAAATCCAAAAGTCGTGTGACGTAAGATCTTCAAAAAAGTCGATGTTTGAAGGTATTAAAACTTGATTGCCATTATCGAATCCTGATTTGAATAATCTTACCTGGAATTCGGGAAAGTATATTCCTTTCCAGGAAGGATTTGACGATAATTTATCGGGTGACAGCAGATCACTAAAATCAATTATTGCAGATTTAGGCATAAAGCCCATGTTTAAACCGGCAATGGGTTTGAGATAATTAGAGCTAGTGATTAATAGATTCGATGCATTGAAATAAAAAAGTTGTGGTTGCTGATATAATTTAATAGCGTAGGGCGCTGCATCGTTCGTTTTTACATCTGGGTTAGTCAGGATATTTCCATTTATTTGCAGGCTGTATATGTCAGCATAAATACTAATGGTAGTAGAAGCGTCCAGGCTAATTGCAAGGTCATGTGGCTCTAATAAGTTGTATGTTTTTGGAGCAGCCATGCTCGTTTCTCCATTTAGTGCATAGATTGAGTTCAATACAAAAACAGCGTTTGCTGATTTGACAACTTGCAATTCCGTTGCGGATGTAGCCAATGGGAAAGGCCATTCCACCCTTCCACTCATTTTCAATCCAGTCTTATCGATTACACCGCTTGCATAATAGAAATATGCAGGTCCATTTTCCGGCAATGCAGGTTGCAGCTCTTTTGGTGTTCTGGAAGAAAGATCGATCGAAAAACTTCCACCGGTCATATACATCAATCCTGAAATGTCCTGGACAGTGATTCCGGAAAAATCAGCATCTATCACATCAGTAGGATCGGAGGATAATTGGACTCTTCCTTTTCCAACTAAATTGGAATAAGTTGTTCCCGTTTTGGTAAAGCTGGTCATGGTAACAATCTTAACAGGGAAATTACCTGCCAGAAACTGATCCACTACCGAAGGAGCATAAAATTCATTTACCGGACTTTTCGCAACTTGCTGAGTACCGGTCATTGCTTTTACCTGCCAAACATAGTTCTTCCCATATTCGAATTCTTTGGTAAGAAGAAAATCGCCTCCGGTTAAAGATGTTGTTGCCGGCTGATTCTCCAAATGCCATTCCGGATTATTATCCATAGCCTGTTCCTTGGTCTGGCCGATGTTTTTTTCTTTTATTACTATTACATATTCAAATTCCTGACCGGCAACAGCCTTATTGCTGGTTTGCCAATTGAAAAATTTGTTTTGCGATTTTGTAAATATATATTTGTCTGCAGGAGTATTAACAACAAGTTCACCATCCTCCGGATAGCCATAGAAAAACCAGCAATATTCACTATAGCCATCATTTTTATAAATGTTTTTTTCTTCGGCATCAAGCGCACGAACCCTGTAAATATATCGCTTGCCCGGAATAAGCGGTGCAGAATTGGAAATCCCGAAGTCAATTGTTTGCGATGTTGATTGCTGATAATCGGATTCGAAAATTAATAATGCTTTACTATTCTGAACAGCGAAATAGGGATTCTCATTTTCATCTTGCAGCTCATATACAAACAATTTATATTTACTGTTGGCAGTAATGGTTGGTGAAGCACCGCCCGACATTTGCCAGTTGAAGAAAACATTCTGCGGGTCTGTCGGCTGAATTGCAACCTGACAAGCAGGAGCCAATAGTACCGGAGGATTTTCATAAAATATAAAAGCGGTGCCGCAGCTTCTGAAACTCAAAGGAATTCCTGTTTGGTAATCCAGAACCTCCACACAAAATTGATAAGCACCTTCGGGTAGCTTTCCATTTTGATTTAATGTAGCGGCAGAAATCCCCTGAAGATTTAAGTTGTTAACATTTAAATAAGGCTCAAGATCAGCTCCATCAATAAGCAATGGCACGCCTGAAATAAGATTAATAGGTTGAAGCGGCAGGAAGGTTCTTTTTGTTTCAATTACAATACCTTGTCCTTCAATCCGGATAATCAGCTTAACATTCCAGGAAGGTTCACTTAAATCGTTAAGGGTGATATATGATTGAAAAGCATTTGATTCCAGGCTGTAATAATCCGATACAAAAGGAGAGTTGGGCGGGTTCATCACTATAGTGGCTGAAACAGGCATTACCTGCGCCTTTCCAATTAATGAAAGTAGAATGAGAGCAACAATTGAAACGCTGCGAATTAAATTAAGCATTTTGTAATTAAAAAACATAGTTATATCCTACTGTTGCGATGAATTGTTTAACCTTTTTATTCGGTGATGATTTTTCAATATAAGAAAGCGTGTTCGTTATGGAATGATGACGATTAATTCGGAAGCTATTATTGCTTTTCAAATTAAGGATGTATCCTAAAGGAACACTGTTGCTGTATGATTTCAAGGTAGAGACGGAAAAGGAGGTGTTTATTTTTCCTGATTTAAAACGTTTACTTATAGAAAGAGTTGGTCCGAGCGTTGATAATTGTTTTAGCCCAAATTCACTGATCGCTCCACCAATATTGGCAGAAATATTCAATCCCGATTTTAGGATTCCTAATTGGAAGGAATAATTCGCATTGATTAATCGGGAACTTGAGTTAACATTCAGGGTGTCGTTCTGAAAGATCCTTGCATTTTGGTAATTACCATTCAATCCTGTTCCAAAACGTACCTTTTTAAACACTTTGTTGTACATGATCTGAACGGCCACATTTTGCGTTACCTGGGCGTATCGCATCGTATCCAGAGAGTTGACAACTACCATGTGGCTGGAAGTATTGAAGTTAGAAAGGCTTAGCGTAGTCGTCCAACGTTCGTTTATTGTATAGGTTGCCGACAAGGAAGCAATTAGCCTCAGCATTTCTGAGACTTTGTCGTTGTTAAGGTTGTTTCGTTGGAAGCCACCGGAAAAACTCAAGTTTAATTTGTTTTTCAGTGTTCGGAAAGATGATTGGAATTGAAGATCCTCAAAATCATTGTTTAAGTAAACAGAGCCCATACTTAAATAATCAGGATCAACTCTCCGGTAACAAAGACCTACTTTATATTTCTTTTCGGTATAAGTTAATTCTGCTTTTACCGCTTTATTAAACGTGGAGGTAGCATTGGCATAAAATAAGCTACCCAAATTATTTATATAGGTATAGCCTTCTAAAACAGATTCTCCAACCCTGGTATCACGCGTATAAGCACTGAAGTTTATTTCCGATGCGAAGCTCAGTTTTTTCTTTAAGTCCTGGATTGTAGAAAACCCAACAATTAAATTTTCTGCAGGCTTAATAGTAACGTCGTCGGTAAAATTTGTAATTGAGTTTTTATCATCCTTTGCCTTAAATGCATAAACTGAAACATTGTTCCTCGGCTTACCAACTTGCACGAGCGCCCCCATTCCCCATCTTTCGTAACTTGGTGTCCCGCTTACTTGTCCGTCGGTATAATACCCGTCTACAGCTTTTGCAAAACGACCATATACCAGTTTCCCTTTCACAATAAATTTTTCGGGTGCAAGCTCAAGTCCGACACCAAGAAATTGATTGCCACTGAGTGAATATTCAGAAAAAGTTAATGAACGATAACCCAGATGGGCTGTTATCCATTTATATTTCGGGCTAACGCCATATTGATTGAAAGGTTGTGTAAAGCTTCTTTCCTGCTGATTGAAAGTTGCTGAGAAAGGGAGGTAGATCTGTCCGATTGTGATATCAAGGTTCCCTGCAATTTGCCAGTAAAAAGGGTCTCTTTGAGCAGGAGCTCCAAAAGAGTTATAGTATGCCCCGGTTAAACCAAGACCACCGGAAATTTTAACGTATTCCTTCGCCTTCGAATAGAGAGATGCAGAATCATGGGCACTTTGAATTACAGTATTAGAAGAAGACGCTGATGTATCTTCATGAAGACTTACAATGGAAAATCCTTTCCCAAAATTAGTCTTAGAATACAGAATGTTATTTGAACTGGCGGAGCTAACGAACAGAAAAAATAAAAAAGCAGTAAAAAAAGTAAAGCAGTAACTAAATTCTTTTTTAAGCAAAACGTGTTGAGTAGTTAGTAGAAAATTGCATGTTTTTTCATGAAAAGTTCGCGTAAAAATACCACTTTAATTGATTGATAAACCAAAAACGTTGCTATTTGAAGAAAATGCGATGAAAGCACGATATTTGTCGTTGAATTGCGTTTGATTGTCGTTCGCTGTGCAAAAAGCTGACCCCTGAGTCTTTTTTGCTAACCAAATATACAAAAGCTGAAATTTCATCTTATCAGAGGGGCTCCTAAAGCAAACAAGTATTCATTAGCCATTAAAATTATTTCGCTTCTTTCATTAAGGACAATTAGCCCCCTTTGGTTTGAAAGGCGGATGCTTAAAACATAAAAAGGTTTGATGTTTATTCTTTGCATTCTTGCAATGAAACGCTCTTAATTGATACAATTATAGCGATTGACTTATGGTAAGTCGTTTTTGGTTTTTTTGATTTCTTGCAGGTAGGCTGTTTATTTCTTTCGACAATTTATAAGACCTAAGGAAGGAAGGTTACAATAACTCCATCAAATTTCCTGCATTTCAGCATCTTCAGAAAATGTAATTTCTTCTTTGCTTCTTATTAATGAATAGCGCATTTTAAAAGAAAAGTAAAAGAGGTAAGTCAGGAAAGAAACAATACAAATCAATAAGCCCGATCCTTCGCGGAGCAATTCCTGGTTGCTTGTTTTCATGGCAAGGCCTTGTCCTTCGGTAGAAAATCCTTCAAACGCAGTCATCTGCAAAAAAGAGTTAATAGCATAAGCGGAGTATAAGACCGTTAGTAAGATCAATGTTTCGCTTGAATACTGGTTGAGAAAAGCCCGGAATGAAATAAAGGCAGGAAGCAGGTACAAGGTTACCCACAATATCGGATCAGGATCATTCAGTTGCAGATAAGCAAAGAGGAGATAAATAACCGTAAAAATAAAGCTAAGGTAGCGCATGGATGAAACGTTTCTATTCCTGACTAAAAAATGCTGCCAGAATTATTTTGAAAATGAAGGCGGATGAATTTTTTCTTAGACATTCTTTATAAAGGAATGCCGGGCTCTCTAGCCCCGCTTCGTTCGCTAAAGCTTGCGCCACCGCTATAACTTTAGCGAACGTGGTCAGCGAAACGAAGGGTTGTAGTGGAAATCCTTCCCGTCTTTTCGCGGGAAGATTGAAGCGGAAACGGGCGGATGCTCTTTCCGGAGCTAAATGCTTTTGCTCCGGAAATTATTTAAAATGCTTTTTAATGGCTTGAATGCTGTCTTTTTTGAACTCCTTTCCTGATCAGAAAATCTCCTTTTTTTCTCCCCGGCATTGCCTGTTTTTAGTATCTTTGCGCTGATAAAAAATTAGCAGGAAAAGACCATGAGTATTACGAAAGAACAAGTTATAGAGGCCTTAAAGAATGTAGATGATCCGGATTTGAAAAAGGACCTGGTGACCCTGGGGATGATCAAAGACCTGGAAGTGGAAGGTAAGAATGTGAGCTTTACGGTGGTATTAACTACTCCGGCTTGCCCGATGAAGGAAATGATTCACAAGGCCTGCGTAAACGCCGTGTTGCATTTTGTAGATAAAGAAGCGAATGTGAATGTGCACATGACTGCCAACGTTACTTCCGGAAAGACGTCCAGCGGCCCCTTATTGCCGAAAGTGAAAAATATTATTGCGGTGGCTTCCGGAAAAGGCGGCGTTGGAAAATCGACGGTTGCCTCTAACCTGGCTGTTGCTCTTGCTCAGCAAGGCGCTACGGTGGGTCTGGTGGATGCCGATATTTACGGTCCTTCCCAAACCATTATGTTTGATGTGGTGCATGAAAAGCCTATGATCAAAGTAATAGACGGCGTGAACAAAATTATTCCGGTAGAAAGTTATGGCGTAAAATTATTATCGATCGGTTTTTTTGCGGATACTTCGCAAGCAATTGTTTGGCGCGGGCCGATGGCCGCAAAAGCGCTTACCCAAATGTTTGCAGATGCCGACTGGGGTGAACTGGATTACATGATCATCGATCTTCCTCCGGGAACGGGCGATATACATTTGTCGTTAGTAGGCGCTATTCCTTTGAATGGTGTGGTGATTGTGAGCACGCCGCAAAATGTAGCTTTGGCTGATGCACAAAAAGGTGTTGGTATGTTCCAGCTTCCTCAGATCAATGTCCCTGTACTGGGCATTGTGGAGAACATGGCTTATTTTACGCCTGCGGAGCTTCCGGACAATAAATATTATATCTTTGGTAAGGACGGAGCGAAATTATTAGCCGAAAAGTTGGAAGTGCCTTTGCTGGGAGAAATTCCATTGGTGCAAAGTATTTGTGAAGCAGGGGATGCTGGTCGTCCGGCTGTGTTGCAGAAAGATACGCCCCAGGCGCTTGCGTTTATGCAGATGGCCAGCAACGTAGCACAACAGGTGTCGATTGTAAATGCAAAACGACAAGCAGAGAAACAAACAGAAACGGTTTAAATATTATTTATGATGAGCGCGAATACGGAAAGATTAGCAAAAGTGGAAGAGGCCCTGGATCAGATCCGTCCTTATTTGCAGGCAGATGGTGGCAATGTTTCTTTGGTGGAAATCACGGAAGATAACATTGTGCGGGTTGAATTGCTTGGCGCATGCAAATCCTGCTCGATGAGCATGATGACCATGAAAGCGGGAA
Source organism: Bacteroidia bacterium (assembly GCA_036399275.1). Lineage (GTDB taxonomy): Bacteria > Bacteroidota > Bacteroidia > 2-12-FULL-35-15 > 2-12-FULL-35-15 > 2-12-FULL-35-15. The sequence goes on from DASWNK010000127.1 coordinate 19,956, forward strand.
TTGAAGAATCAATCAAAAGAGCAGTGCCGGAGATAAAAGGGGTGGAAGCAATCAATATGTCATTGGCAGTTTAATAAAATATATTTCATGAAACAGCTAGGTACGCTATCCCTGATCATTTGCTTCTTCATTTCATCCTGTACGCCCGAGCTGGAAATGCCGGAACCGGATGCAGGCGATGCAGATTTCACCAAGTCGATCGCTGTAGGTGGAAATTACCTGGCAGGATATCAGGATGGCGCCTTGTACATGAAAGGACAAGCACTTTCTATCCCGGCTTTGCTTGCTGAACAATTTAAGCTGGTAGGCGGACCGATGTTCAATCAGGCTTTGATGCCGGACAATGATGGTCTTGGACTCAACAGCAAATCCTGGGAAAGCTGGTTCATTACACCAAGTCATTTAGGAAACAAAACAAATTGTCAGGGCCTTACTTCTTTATCTCCATTAAAAAATACGATCGCTGATGCGGATGCTACGCCTTATCTGACTGGTCAGGCAGGAAACAGTGTGCAGAATCTCGCCATCCCTTATGCAACGGTTGCCGATTACCTGGACCCTGCTTTCGGGATCAGCTCTGCTACAGGCAACAGAAATCCCTATTATGCACGTATCGCCAGCGATCCTGGTTCATCTACTTTGTATGAAGATGCGAAACAACAGAATGCAACTTTTGTAACAGCCTGGTTGGGCATGGAAGATATTTTTAATTATGCAGCAAGAGGAGGAACCGGTGCAGCAATTCCCTCTGCAGCAAGTTTCAGCAATTACCTGGATACCATTCTTGG
>DASWNK010000128.1:0-9972 GCA_036399275.1 Bacteroidia bacterium
GGAAAGCCAGCTGCTTTCAATGGAAAATATTCTATTGCACATCCCGATCTGGAATTAGCAACGGAAGAAAATACGACGTTTGCTCCTGCCCTGCAGGCGGTTTACAATAGCACTGAAAAGCTGAAAACAAGAGGACTCGACACGAAAGGCATTGCTCGCTTGCAGAAAGCATTAATTGCACAACTGAAAAATAATATCCCAGAGACGCTTTCAAAAGACATCATTGATCGCTTTCAACTTATCTCTAAAGAAGAGGCGATCCGGCAGATTCATTTTCCCCGTGATCCGGAGATGCTGAAGAAATCAGAGTTTAGATTAAAATTTGAAGAATTGTTTTTCATTCAGTTAAAATTGCTGAAGCAAAAAGGCTTGCGGGAGAAAACCTATCGCGGATTTGTGTTCTCGAAAGTAGGTGATTATTTTAATGATTTTTATAACCACCATCTGCCATTCGAATTGACCAATGCACAGAAACGCGTGACCAAAGAAATCCGTCTGGACATGGGAAGTGGAAAGCAAATGAATCGTTTGCTGCAGGGCGATGTAGGAAGCGGAAAAACCTTGGTTGCTTTACTGAATATGTTGATAGCATTGGATAATGGTTTTCAGGCTTGTTTGATGGCGCCGACGGAGATTTTAGCCAACCAGCATTTTGAAACGATTTCTGAATTGCTGCGTCCTTTGAATATTAAAGTAGGATTGCTCACCGGCTCAAAGAAAACAAAAGAGCGCAGAGTATTGCACGAGCAATTGCTAAACGGCGAGATGAAAATTCTGATCGGAACACATGCACTGTTTGAAGATGCAGTTCAGTTTCAAAATTTAGGATTGGTTGTGATAGATGAGCAACACCGTTTCGGAGTGGCACAAAGGGCGAAAATGTGGGCGAAAAACACTCAGCCACCTCATGTGCTGATCATGTCTGCAACACCAATCCCAAGAACCCTGGCAATGACGTTGTATGGTGATCTGGATGTGAGTGTGATCGATGAATTGCCGCCGGGGAGAAAGCCGATTTCCACGAGTCATCGTTTTGATAATCATCGCGACCGTGTGTTTGGATTTATGAGAGAGCAGATCGCTTTGGGGCGACAGGTATATATTGTGTATCCATTGATCAAGGAATCGGAAAAGATGGATTATAAAGATTTGATGGATGGGTATGAGAGCATAGTAAGGGCTTTTCCTCAGCCTCAATTTCAGGTGAGCATTGTGCATGGGCAGTTAAAGGCCGACGCGAAAGAATATGAGATGCAGCGTTTTATAAAGAAAGAAACACAGATCATGGTAGCAACCACGGTGATTGAAGTGGGCGTGAATGTGCCGAACGCGAGTGTGATGGTGATTGAAAGCGCCGAACGTTTTGGCTTATCGCAATTGCATCAGTTGCGAGGACGCGTTGGAAGAGGCGCTGACCAATCGTATTGCATTTTGATGACGAGCCATAAATTAGGCCCTGACAGTAAGCTAAGAATGGAAACCATGTGCAGAACCAATGATGGTTTTGAGATTGCAGATGTTGATTTGAAATTGCGTGGCCCGGGCGATATGGCAGGAACAATGCAAAGCGGCGTGCTGGATCTTAACATTGCCGACCTTGCAAAAGATTCACAAATTTTGCACACCGCCAGGAACATGGTCATTGAGCTCTTGTCGGAAGATGTTAATCTTGATAAACCGGAAAATGCGCCCATCGCCTATCAGTTTTCCATGATGAACAGCAACCGGACAAATTGGAGCAGAATATCATAATACAATGGTTTTTGAATGGTTCGTCCAAAGGATTGAGTTATGTCTGAATATTCAGCTTTTGTTGAAAATATTATTATTAAAGGCCTTTCAGGATACTTACATTTGTGTTATAGATAAAATAGATTAAGATATGTCAGAAAATTATTTTTATAAGAAGATCGCAGTACAGTTAGGTGTTCAGGAAAAGCAGGTGAGTGCAGTTGTTGGCTTGTTGGATGAAGGAGCTACAATTCCTTTTATTTCGCGCTATCGGAAAGAAATGACGGGTAGTCTGGATGAAGTTCAAGTAGCGAATGTGCGCGATGAAATTGAACGGTTGCGCGCTTTGGAAAAACGTAGAGAATTTATTTTAGAGTCCATCGAGGGGCAAGGCAAATTAACGCCTGAATTAATTTCTTTGATACGTTATGCAGAAACAGTTTCAGCATTAGAAGATATTTATTTGCCGTTCAAGCCAAAAAGAAGAACACGTGCCACTATAGCGAGGGAAAAGGGATTAGAGCCCCTGGCGCAATTAATTTTTGATCAGGGCAAAATAGATGTGGAAAGAGAAGCAGAAAAATTTGTGTCGGAAGAAAAGGAAGTAAAATCGGCGGATGATGCATTGGCTGGAGCAAGAGATATTGTTGCGGAATGGATCAACGAAAACGCCGAAGCAAGAGATAAGATCCGAAAATTATTTAAACGTTCAGCTACCATTAAAAGCAAAGTGCTGAGAGGAAAAGAGGAAGCCGGTGAAAAATTCAAAGATTATTTCGACTGGGAAGAAAATTTGATGGGCTGTCCTTCGCATCGTTTGCTCGCCATCCGAAGAGGAGAGAGTGAAGAGATTCTCAGCATTCACATCGCGCCGCCCGAAGAAGAGGCATTGGATATTTTGCACAATCAATTTTTAAAAACAAATAATGAAACGGCCGCACAGCTAAAACTTGCTATCGATGATTCGTATAACAGAATGATGGAAAGCTCGATCGAAAGCGAAATGCGCATGATGACAAAAGAATTAGCCGATGAAAAGGCCATTCAGGTGTTTGCCGATAATTTGCGTGAGCTAATGCTGGCTTCTCCACTAGGACAGAAAGCTATTTTAGCAATCGATCCAGGGTTCCGCACAGGTTGCAAAGTAGTGGCCCTGGACAAGCAAGGGAAATTGTTGGATGATACTGTGATCTATCCGCATGAACAAAATAAAATATTTCAGACCAAACAATTAATATTGGCTTGGTGCGATAAACACAATATAGAGGCGATTGCTATTGGAAACGGAACAGCCGGAAGAGAAACGGAAACATTTGTAAGAAGCATTGAAGAGCTTCCGAAAAGCATCAACGTATTGATGGTAAATGAAAGTGGCGCTTCTATATATTCCGCATCTGATGTTGCCCGTGAGGAGTTTGCAGACAAAGACATTACCGTTCGGGGAGCTGTATCTATTGGAAGACGATTAGCTGATCCTTTGGCGGAGCTCGTAAAGATTGATGCAAAATCGATTGGTGTAGGACAATATCAGCATGACGTGGATCAATATCTTTTAAAGAAGAAGTTGGATGAGGTAGTAGAAAGTTGCGTAAACAAAGTAGGCGTTGAAGTGAATACCGCCAGTAAACAGCTGTTGACCTATGTTTCCGGTTTAGGCCCTCAATTAGCCCGTAACATTGTTGAATACAGAAATGAAAATGGACCATTCAAATCGCGGAAGGATATTATGAAAGTTCCTCGAATGGGAGAAAAGGCGTTTGAGCAGGCCGCTGGTTTTTTACGAATTGCCAATGGTAAAAACCCTTTGGATAAAAGCGCTGTGCATCCGGAAAGTTATGTCATTGTTGAAAAAATGGCGACTGATTTAAATTGCACCGTGGAGCAGTTAATGACAGAAAAGGAATATCGCAAACAAATTTCGTTGCAAAAATATGTAAATGAAAAAGTGGGCTTGCCGACCTTGAATGATATTATGAATGAGCTCGACAAGCCGGGAAGAGATCCCCGGAAATCTTTTGAAGTTTTCAAGTTTGATGATAGTGTACATGAAATAGCGGATCTTCGCGTGGGAATGCAGTTGCCGGGTATTGTGACCAATGTTACCAACTTTGGCGCATTCGTTGACATTGGTGTGCATCAGGATGGATTGGTGCATGTTTCACAATTGTCAAATACATTCGTATCCGATCCGAACATGGTAGTAAAGGTGCAGCAACAGGTGAAAGTAACCGTAACCGAAATTGATGTGCAACGTAAGCGTATTGCTTTAACAATGAAAGATACTGCTGCTCCTGCGGCAACTTCAAAGCCTTCCAATAATACGAATAACAATAATAAAAAAGGGAAACCGGAACCACCTGCAAATGATTTTGCTAGTCAATTGGCAGCGCTGAAGGATAAGTTTAAGTAGGGATGTTTATTAGAATCTCCCTTTACATAGGACTAACGGTCATTAATTAGTAAAGGAAATCTTATTTTTCTCCCTTCCTCCTATAATTACAATAATTAAACGTTCTGATGAAAAAAAAATTCTTCTTTTTAATTTTTAGTATCTCTTCTTTATTATTAAATGCTCAAACACCAATATTTCAATGGGCAAAGAGGATTGGAGGCGCCTCAAATGATGTTGGTCGCTCAATTGTATTAGATAAGTATGGTAATGTTTATACCACAGGTATATTTTCAGGAACTGTAGATTTTGATCCAGGTGTTGGTGTATATAGCTTGACAGCAAGTAATGCTATGTTCATTTCAAAATTAGATCCTGCTGGAAATTTTGTATGGGCAAAAAATATGGGGGGCGGTTCTGGTACATATTCAATAGCGTTAGATACTTCGGGTAACATATACACAACTGGGTATTTCCAAGGAACAGTCGATTTTAACCCGAATGTAGGAACATTTTATTTAACATCCACTGTTACATTTCGTACGGACGTATTTATATCAAAGTTAGATGTTTTTGGAAATTTTGTGTGGGCAAAAAAAATGGGTGGTGGAGCTTTAGATGATGTTGGCCGTTCTATTAGTACAGATATATCTGGAAATGTTTATACAACTGGATGTTTTGCTGGAATAGTGGATTTCGATCCCGGAGTTGGGGTTTATAATCTGGTGTCAGATTCATCTACTTTAAATGTGTTCATATCAAAATTAGATTCTTCTGGGAATTTTGTTTGGGCTAGAAGTATTGGAAATACTTTGGATGATAGAGCATACTCAATTAAAGTAGACGCGAGTGGTAATGTATATACTACTGGTTATTATCAAGGGACCGTGGACTTTGATCCAAGCGCTGGTGTGTTTGATTTAATTCCTATAGGTAGTTATGATATATTCATATTAAAATTAAATCCCTCAGGAAATTTTGTGTGGGCAAAAAGTATTGGTGGAAATGCTCCTGGTGATTATGGCTATTCTGTTGCACTTGATCGAGTAGGTAATGTATATACTTCAGGGGCTTTTAATGGAACGGGCGATTTTGACCCCGGCGCAGGGACATTCAGTTTAACTTCTGTCGGTGCACAAGATACATTTTTATCTAAATTAGATTCTCTGGGGAATTTTGTATGGGCAAAAAGGATAGGAGGGTCGGGCGTAACAAGTGCTGCGTGTGCTATTGCCTTGGATACTTTGGGCAATGTTTATACAACAGGTTATTTCGACCGAACGGCGGTTGATTTTGATCCAGGTGTAGGAATATATACTTTAAGTGCAAGTGGTGGTTCAGGTAGTTTTAATACTTTTTTACTAAAATTAGATTCGGCTGGAAATTTTGTATGGGCAGAAAATATGACTGGTCCTTTTAATAATGGGAATTCTCTTATTGTAGATGCCATTGGAAATATTTATACGACTGGTGTTTTTCAATCCACAAACGACTTTGATCCAGGTACTGGAATATTCAATCTTACCTCTTCTGGTGCAGAAGATGCTTTTATTCATAAAATTAGTCAAGGCATTCCTACTTCAATGTTGTCACAAAATTTTGACGGAAAGAACATTTCTATTTACCCAAACCCATCAAAAGGTTCCATTACTATTTCTGCCGCCGAACAAATTAAAAATGGAAGTCTTGAAATTTATAATTCCATTGGTGAATTAGTTTTCTCGCAAAAAATCATCAACCAACAAAATCTAATCGACTTAAAAGATCAAGCGAATGGTTTGTATTTTGTGAAAATGATAAGTAATGGCGAGATGATTGGGATGCAAAAAGTTGTGAAGGAGTAAGCATATTGAGACTGTTTTTTGTCTATTCTCATAACTCCTTCAACGAGGACTTGCTTCGAAAGAAATCTATCTCTAATCCACAATCCCCATTTTTTTCATCAGGAAGGACGCATTCATCGTGGAACAAACTCCTTCCGTTAAAGTATAGCTGAAATGAAGTTTGTCATCTTGTATGTCGATGTCGAAACATAGGTTACGCACTTTATCGGGGAACTGAACCGCCAATTTTGATAATTCCACATCGTGAGTGGCTACGATACCCACACCATTCAGTCGGATTATTTTTTTGATCAACGCTTCCGAACCAGCATGCTGATCCTTGCTGTTGGTTCCTTTCAGGATCTCATCCAATAAAAAGAATACACGCTGCCCGCTTTCATAATGTTCGATCAGCTGATGCAGGCGTTTAAGTTCTGCATAAAAAAACGATTCGTTTTCCTGCAGTGAATCGTTGGTGCGCAAGCTGGTAAATAAAATGATCGGTGAGAATTTATAACGACTTGCGCATACCGGTGCGCCAATCATTGCAAGTGTTAGGTTCACGCCAATCGTTCTTAAGAAGGTGCTCTTTCCAGCCATGTTGGCGCCTGTGAGCAAATCCACTTTTGGCGTTCCGGAGATTGAATAGTTGTTTTTGATCACTGTATTTTCATTGATCAGTGGGTGACCTAAGTTTTCCGCTTCAATGATGAAGTTATCTGTATCCACCTCAGGATAGGCATATTCAGGGTTGTTGCTGGCATACAATGCAATGCTGATATAGGCATCAAATTCCCCGATCACATCAATCCATCTGGCAAAATCTTCCTTGTGCGTTTCCCGCCATTTTTCAATTCCTCTCATGACATTGATGTCCCAGAGCAAAATTCCGTTTAATAAAACAGCGACCACAATATTCATTCTTGCATCCAACTTGTCGGTTTGCTTTTTCAGACTCTTTATGCTTTCACTTGCCGATTTGTCCGCTCTGTGTAATAGCGCACTGAGGCCTTTCAGCTCCTGCGATTGGAATGATTCTTTTTCTATCAGGGAAATCAGTTGCCGGTATTTTTCAATTGAATCAAATTTTCTGCTTAAGCTATCGTGGATCTTATTGATCTTTTTAGTGTGAGAGCCGATGATGGCCAGCTGAAGGAAGAATAAAAGAGTAAACGGTGTGGCATTGATCATTCCTGCGAAATAAAAAATGATGGAGAGAACGCTCAGAATAGGAAGCAGGAAGGATGCTGTTTTTAAAAATGAAGAGGAGAAACTGTTAGGTTCATTCAGCCAGTCTTTGATCACTTCTTTATCGGTAGATTGTTCTTTGTTTTCAAAGCCCAATGCTATAAAGTGATGGCCCCAATCTGGTTTTGATGCGAGTTCTTTAATGGCAGCCTGGCGCTGAAGGATGCGCTCTTTATCCAGGAAAGGAGATGTTAGCCATTGTGCGAGCTTTGTTTTTCCGGTAAAAGTGGAAGTACGGTTGAGAAGTTGAAAAATGGAGCGTCTTCCGAAAATATCGAGGTCCGAAATGAAATTGTGTTGCTTGTTAAGAAATTCGCTTCCTTCATAAATGCCGGAGAAATCTTTATTGATAAGCCTGATCTCCATTTCATTGATTTGAATCAGGTTCTTTAAGAAACTGGTTTTCCTTTTCAATTTGATTTCTTTACTGAGCAGAAAAAGAAACAGGATCACAGTAACAGGTACAACTGAGAAAGAAATAAAGGGTGTGGTTTTTAAGAAGAAAAGGAAAAAAATAATTGTAGCAATGAATAAAAGAGATCTTCCGTAGAAAATCTTGTTGAACTTAGCATTCTGTTCATCGATTTCTTTATTGAATTCTGATATTCTTTCCCGGTAGTGTGCCAGTAGTTTGTCCATATTCTGCAAAGCTACATAATATTGCGTTTGAAAGGATCTGCGATTCCTTTTTTTTGGCAATTTTTGCTAGGATTTATTTCTTATTTTTGTAATAATTGAAGATAAAATAACAACAATGAAAATATCATATAATTGGCTTAGAGAACACATTAAAACAGACCTTTCAGCAGATGCTGCAGGAGAACTATTGACTGGTTGCGGTCTCGAAGTGGAAAGCATAGAGAAATTCGAAACGGTAAAAGGCGGATTAAAAGGTATTGTGGTGGGCGAAGTAAAAACAAAAGATAAGCATCCTGATGCTGATCGACTGAATATTACAACTGTAGATATCGGAACGGGAACATTGCTTACCATCGTTTGTGGCGCAGCCAATGTGGAGGCCGGACAAAAAGTGGTGGTGGCAACCATCGGCGCTATGCTTTATCCGAGCGCTGGCGAACCATTTGAAATAAAAAAATCTAAAATTCGCGGTCAGGTATCTGAAGGAATGATTTGTGCGGAAGATGAAATTGGCCTGGGTGCATCACATGCCGGAATTATGGTATTGGATGCGTCTGCAAAGGTGGGCACTCCTGCGAATGAATATTTTAAAATAGAGGAAGATGATGTACTTGAAATTGGATTAACACCCAATCGTGCCGATGCAACATCGCATGTTGGTGTTGCCCGTGACCTTGTAGCGGTGCTGAATGCAAAAAGTGGTGACGAAGTGTTTTCATTGGTTCTTCCTGAAGTGAGAACTTTTAAAACGGATGAGCTTACTTCTAACATTCAGGTGACTGTGGAAGATACAATTGCTTGTCCGCGTTATTCTGGTGTCTCCATTTCCGGAATAGAAGTAAAGGATTCTCCCGATTGGTTAAAGAGCCGCTTGAAATCCATTGGCCTTCGTCCAATCAATAACATTGTGGATGCAACCAATTATGTGTTGCATGAGTTGGGACAGCCAATGCACGCGTTTGATGCGGATAAAATAAAAGGGAACAAGATTATTGTAAAGCAGCTTCCTGAAAGATCCAAATTCAAAACCTTGGATGAAACAGAGCGGGAATTATCATCTGAAGATTTGATGATCTGTCACGTTGAGGGTGGAATGTGCATTGCTGGTGTGTTTGGTGGAATTGAATCCGGCGTATCGGCACAAACGAAAAATATTTTTTTGGAAAGCGCTTATTTTAATCCTTCATCCATACGTCGGTCATCTAAACGACATGGCTTGAAAACGGATGCATCTTTTCGATATGAAAGAGGAACAGATCCCAACATGACTGTTTTTGCATTGAAACGCGCCGCATTATTGATAAAGGAAATTGCCGGGGGAAAGATCAGTTCAGAGATCATCGATATTTATCCATCGCCGATTGAAAATTTTAAAGTGCCTTTTTCCTTTGAAAAATGTGATCAGATGATTGGAAAGCATATTGATCTGGAAATCATAAAAAATATTATTACTTCTCTGGGAATTGAAATCGAGCATGAAGGCAATGATGCGCTGTTGTTATCTGTGCCTCCTTTTAAAGTGGATGTGCAGCGCGAGCAGGATGTGATTGAAGAAGTATTGCGGATTTATGGTTACAATAATATTGAAATTCCAACAACTTTGAATTCGTCTTTATCCTATGCTGAAAAACCCAATAAAGAAAAAGTGCAGGATGTGATTTCTGAATTGCTCGGTAATAATGGTTTTTCTGAAATGATGTGTTTGTCACTCACTAAAGGCGAATATGCCTCAAAGCTTAAATCTTTGAGTGAAGATCGCAGTGTTGCTGTATTGAATCCATTGAGCAGCGATTTGAATGTGTTGCGTCAAACGCTCTTGTTCAGTGGGCTGGAAACCATTGTATACAATCAAAATCGTAAAAACGGCGATTTGAAATTGTATGAGTTCGGAAAAACGTATATGGTGATCAGGGGAGAGAAGGCAAGCTATATTGAGGCAAAACATTTATCGATATTTATCACAGGGCGTAAGCAGGAAGAAGGCTGGAATACCGCAAATGACAGCGTTAATTTCTATACAATGAAAGGCATCGTGAAGGCGATCCTGGAGCGTTTGGGAATCAGTGGCGCTAAGTTGGCGGAGCTGTCTAATGATGCTTATTCACAAGGCTTAACCTATACCTGGAATAAAAAATTGTTGGT
>DASWNK010000129.1:0-28541 GCA_036399275.1 Bacteroidia bacterium
GTTTTGATCTGCTGGATATTCTAAAAGACATCCCTTTCAAGATCATTTTTATAACGGCCTCTGATGCACATGCCATCAAGGCATTTCGCTACGCAGCTATTGACTACCTTTTAAAACCGGTTGACCCCGATGAGCTAACAGCAGCGCTTAGCAAGTACAAGGAACATAAATTAAATGAGAATGAAAAATACAAACTACTGAGCGAATCGTTGAAAAACAATCAGCGCATACATGAGCGATTGGCTTTGCATACACAGGATAAAATACACATTGTAAACATCAACGACATTATCCGCTGCGAAAGCAATGTGAACTATACAGAATTTCATTTTTCCAACGGAAAAAAATTATTGGTCACCAAAACACTCAAAGATTTTGAAGATCTTTTATCCGACCAGGGGTTCTACCGTGTGCATCAATCTCACCTGGTGAATACAAAATTCATCAAAGAATTCATCAAAACAGATGGCGGTTATCTGCTGATGAATGATGGCTGTAATGTTCCGGTCTCCACGCGAAAACGCCCTGAAGTAATCAAGATGCTGGAAGAGCTTTAAATAAAAAACCAGGCACTCGCGTGCCCGGATAAAAACCACAAACCATTTTTATTACGCTATTGTTTTACCGCCTCTTTCACTACTTCAATCCATCGGCCGGGCACACGAGCATTGATCGTATTATCGTACATCGCTTCACTGTAAACTGTCGGCAAATAAAACCGGCCTAAATAAGTTGCATTTAAATGAATTACAAATGTTTTACTTGAATTCGATGTCAGGTCATAATAGCTATACACTCTGTCGTCCCTGATATCCTGGTAACGCGATGCATTGACTGCGCCGGTGCCATCCATCCTTAAATTGTGAATCTCCCATCCGCTCGGGAAAATCTGATTCAAGGCCATTTCCTGCAAAAATCCTTTCGTTCCCGGGTTACTTATTTTCACTTCCGCTGTAAAATCCGTTCCCTGCAGTAATTTATCCGGTTGAATCTCCTTCCCTTTCATATCTTTATAGATCACTTCCATATTCAGATTATTGAAAGCCGCGGTCTTGTCGCCTACTAATGGAACACCTTCCACAATCACTTTTACAAACAAAGTAGATTTACCCGTGTTCGTGAAAGCGAGCTGCGCATTTTTAGGAAAATCATTTTCAGTATATTTTACCTGCATCATCGTTTTTTTGGAAACACCCTTTTTGTTCTCGCCTCCATTCAATGAATAGGCAATACTTATTTCCGTATTGTCACCTTTCGCTCCGATGTATTCACACATTGCCAACAGGCTGTAAGCTGTTTCCTGTGTGCTCATCCAGGCCGAAGCACTCAATGATTTTGCAAGCTCCTTGGCCAAAGGCCAGGCTTTTGTTTTTTCACCCAACAGGCTTAAGGTTTCCAGGATCATTGCTTCATCGCGGGTATCCGACCCATAACTGTGCGAAAGCTCCTTGTATGGTGTTACGTTTGTTGGCAAGCCGCTGATCAGTTTTAAAGCAACTTCTTTTTGTCCAACCAGCTGATACGCTGCTGCCAAACGCCATTTAGCCGTTGCGGAAAGATCCTTTTCTTCACGCAGCCTGTTCATAGCACCTACTTCTACATTCCCGCTCAAGGCCAATACAAATAATCGATAAGCCTGAATAACCTGATTGCTCTCATTTCCATGCGGATGGGAATACGTTCCACTATTGTTTGACCAATTACGCGCTTGCTGCTGCTGATACTTTAGCCACCTTGCTTTTAAATTACTGGGCAGACTGTATCCCTGCTTTTCCGCCTCAATAAAAAAGTGTCCTGCATAATTGCTTCCCCACTCATTGTCTGTTCCTTCACCGGGCCAATAAGAAAAGCCACCGTTTGACGTCTGAAACAATTGCAGACGCTTTAATCCCGCTTTAATGTTTTGAGAGATCTTTGCTTTCTGCATGTCTTTCATATCAACAAGGTTGCTTACATACAACTGAGGAAAAACAGAAGAAGTCGTTTGTTCGATACAGCCATGCGGATACTGAATCAGATAGTCCAGACGCTTTTCCAATCCCAGAGCTGGAATCGTTGAAAATTCGATGGTCGCTTTATTCGTTCCGCTAATTCCCTTGAAGATCATTTCCGCAGTCGCTGTTTTACCGGCTTCAAGAATCATATCACTTCCATCCACCACTTTCGGGTTTGGCGTCCTCACATCCAGCTCAATTTCCTGCACTGATTTTTCTTTGCCACTGGTTGCCGTAATTTTCACTTTTGCTATCCCCACTTTAGAAGCAACGTTCAATTTAAAATTAATCACTTCATCGCCTGGTTCTGTGAAATGCATGGTTTGCTGTTTCCCTCCATCGATGGAAAGAAAGTCATTGACTTCTACATCTATTTTAACATCCTTCACTTGCTTCTCCATGGCAAAAATATTTACCGGCAATGAAACACTTTCACCTGGCCCTAATACGCGTGGCAATGTGGCAAGGATCATTAATGGTTTTCTTACAGCAACCGCTTTTTCAGCGTTTCCGTAAGCGCCATTATTTTCAGCCACAACCATTACTCTAACCGAGCCAATATAGTTCGGAATTTTTACCGCATGTGATTTTACCTGTCCGGCTTCCAACGTAAACGGACCCATAAATTTCACCATCGGCTTAAAGCGGTTTGCTTTTAATCCTTTACCGGCATTGCCATCGCCATCCCCACCCACGCTCAATAATTTATCTAATTTTCCGGCGTATGCACCAATCACATCGTCATACATGTCCCAGGTTTTTACACCCAATGCTTCCCTTGCATAAAAGGTTGTCCAGGGCTGAGGCGTTTTAAAACGGGTGAGGTCCAATAAACCTTCATCTACAATCGCAAGCGTATAAGTCATCTTTCTTCCACTTTTTTCCTTCACACTTATATTCGTTGTTGATTCCGGCTTCAATACATCCGCCATTTGAATTTCCGGATTCAAATGTGTTAATGGCTCATCCACCAAAATAGGCACCACGCCATACATCCTGATTGGCAGGTCATTCTTTGTATTCGCGTGTGGTTGTATCAACGTAACATGCACATACGCATTCGGCGCCATGCTTGCAGTAGCCTGGAATTCATGCGTAGTCTCGCCTTTTTTTGTCTGTATCCAGAATTTCTTTACCATCTTGCTCCCTGTTTCGATGCTCACCAATGCAATTCCATCGGAAGGCGAAGGGAAAGACAATTTCACATTTTCGCCGGTAGTGTATTTTTCTTTGTTACACGCAAAATTCAGCATGTTCGCATTTTCATTGGAACTGCGGTTCGCTCTGCTCCAGTATGGCCAATCGATGTAAACCACTTTACCTGTTTGATGCCCGCCGATAGGATCCGTAACTGTTATAAGGTAACGGCCGTATTCCGGATAATTAATGCGGAACTTAAATGCGCCGCGCCCATCAGTTGCTTTGATCATTGTATCTTTCAACACAATGGTTCCGGCTCTTGAGATATAAGTAGAAAGATCCTGCTCATCCTTTTCATACCACCAGCGCCACTGAATTTTATAAATCTTCACCTGAAGTTTATTTGTGTTCACCAGAGATCCTTTTTCTGTTAGCGTAATCACATCAAATTTATAGGTGTTCCCGGTTTCCAATGTATTATCATAATTTTTCACATCGGGAATATGGAGCCCTACATACTTTTTATAAGGAGAATATGGTACGCTATAACGGTCGATGCTAAAATCACCGCCTTCTTCAAATACTTTTGTAATGTATGTGCTCCGCAGCATTCCAGGTGCAGTTTGTCCGACATTTAAAGAGGTATTCAATATTGCTTCCCCTTTCTCATCCAGGTTGCCATCAAAAACTCCTTCCGTATTTGAGCTGTAACTTCTGAGCGGAGAATCAAATTCATAACCGGAAAATTTTGGAAATGAAGTTTTTGATTCATTGATGCTTACATTCACTACAGCCCGCAATTTTTTAGCTGTGGCGCCATGCAGCCATTTCACCGATAATAGAGCCGTTGTGTCATTTATTTTATCTTTATCGAAATCCAGGTAAATTTTTAAGCGGTTAGGCTTTACCGTTTCTATTTTCAGATACTCTGTAAAAGCACGATTTCCAACTCTCACAATTGCCATGTAATTTCCCGTGGGCGCTTCCGGGCCAGTTGCGGTGCGAAAATCATAATTGCCGTTCACATTCCTTGTTTTCGTCACCTGATAAATCACCTGCCCATTCGGATCCTGCAACTCAAATTTCACAGGATGATTCGGAGGCAAACGTTTTTCTTTGTCTTCCATTATAAAATTGAGATACAAGGAATCACCCGGGCGCCAGACGCCGCGCTCTCCATAAATAAATCCTTTTATTCCTTTCTGAACTGTTTCTCCTTCGATGTCAAACTTACTCAGCGAGTTTACATTCCCATCCAATAGTTTCAGGTAACCGCGTTGCTTGCCTGATTTCGCCAGCATCAGGAAAGGCTTACGATTCAATTTAACATCCAGCATACCATTGGCATCCGTCACACCGCTGGCGATCATCTGCTTTACATAATCATAATACATAATGGAAGCGCCGGCAACAGGCTTAGCGGTGATCATGTTGCTTACGAATGCATGCGACATTTTATTATCATCCAGCTTATAGATCAGCCCCAGATCAGATGCCAGAATATTCCGGCTTATGGCTTTACCATAATAATAATCATCGTCGCAAGGCGAATAATCTTCATTATAATAATACCAGTGATCATAATCATCGTCGTAATCATAACGTGACCAGTCGTTTTCGTTCCAATCATCTTTTTCCTTATCGCCTTCCGCTTCAGCACTTTCAGCAGGAGTGGGATCACAATCGCAAATCGAATAAGCTTTGTTGAATTTAATACTTACCCTGTAAATCGCACCGGGATCAGGAGAAATGAGCTTGCCAAGATCGATCACAAATGTATTCCATTGCTTGAGGTTCATTTTCTTATTGTATTCCAATGAAATCTTCTTCTCTGCAATCACCTTTCCAACACGCTTCAACCCATCGCTGCCCTCCAGGCTATTTACCTGAAGAAACTGGTGAACATTATTTTCATATATCCTGGTGATACGAACATCAACGGCTTTTAAGCTGATCGCTTCGAAAGGAAAGATCAGTCCATTGGAATTAGGAAGAATGCAACCGCTGCCTTTCACCCTTACCAAAGGATGCGGCTCGTCAAAATGCAAGTTATTGGTATAAACAAGGTTCATTTTATATCCCTTGAAATTTTTAACACCGGTGGTTACCGTTAATAATTTATCGCCTTCCAACCGGTTGGCAAGAAATACTTTCACATGATTGGTTTCAACGCTATAGGTAAGAGCGCTGGTTCCCTGAATAGTAATGATACCTTTTAGATTCTGGTTATATTGGATCGGGTCGCTAAAGGTTAAGTCCACATACTGATCGCCGTCGTCCACCACCTTTGCATCTGTTATTGAAAAATCGCCCAAGGAGGGAATATCAATATCCAGGCTTCCGGTACTGAGGCTTTGTATCGCTTCGCCATTCCAGCTAACGTTCACTTTACCGGATTTTATTTTCCGCTCGATGCTATCAACATAAAAATAAAATTCGTTATTGTTATAACCGACACTTAACTGAACAGGCAACAACTTTCCATCCTGACTCACAACAATTAATTTTCTGATTGCTGCAGTATCTTCATAATCGGAAGTAGTGATCTTACCCGTTAGTTTCTGCCATTCGATATTATAATCATCATAGCTCCGCAATCCATCCACTGTTACAAATAAGTTTTGCGCATAAGTTGACATTTGAAAAGGGAAGGTTTCCAGCCCCGCGTCTACGTTCGCCACCTTTTTCAGTTGGAACTCCCCATCATAAAACTGATTGGGCACCAACGCTTCCGAAGGAATGAATTCGATCACGCGATCGCTGATCCAAACGGCACGGCCTTTAATTTCCGGCTCAAACGAAAAAGCATCTTCCAGCAATGCGGAATCCGGCAATTGTGAAGCTTTGTAAACAGCCGCTGAATCCCAAACAGGAGAACCAGTTGCATCCGGAACAGCATAAACTTCATTTAGTCCGTGTGCCAACTCGATCCTGATAGCGGATTTGCGAGAAACCATTCCGGAAGTGAAGCCGGAGATGTACTTGGAAAAAGCCGGATTGGTTTTATTGATCTTTGGGCGGGAATTCATGCAAGCGCTTAATAGAAGCAGGCTGCTCAGAATTGCTGTTAAAAAAAGAAGGAGGGTGCTTCGGGTCGTTTTCATTTTTTAGTTTTTAATTACATCACAAAGATGAATGCATTAAACACTAAAAAAGGGAGGGTTTTATAGTCTGCCCATACTTATCTATTAAGCGCGGCAAAAGGACGATTATTTGATTTTTCGGTTATTATTCAGGATAGTATAGAAGAAGAATTTCTAAAACAAGCCTTTTTCGCCAATATCAAATGCCTGAAAGGCAAAAACAGGAATCTTTAAATGTTCAACAAATTTCTTGGTGACTCCCCTGTTAAAAAGGCTGGTTCCTAGTTTCCTTTCCTTTGCAGAGATAGCCAGCAGATCGGCGTCCTGCTCAATGATAAACTCACTGAACGACTTATAAACGTCCTTTCCGTACTGAAGATAGAATTTCAGTTTATCATAGGTTGTTGATTGCTCTACCTGCTCCTGAAAATATCGCAGCAGATCACCTTCAAACTTAGGATTCAGCTCTCCATCAGCCATGTGAACTACCAACACTTCTGCATTGAATAATTTTGCAAGGTCAACAATAAAACGAATAGATACCACATCACTATCATGATAATCCGTTGCAAAAACTATTTTACGGATTTCGCCGGATTGGTAACCTTCCGGAACCGCAACAACGGGGCAGGAAACCTTTCTGATCACTTTGGCCGTATTGCTTCCGATAAAAATTTCTTTAAGCCCGCTTACCCCTTTGGTACCCATTACGATGAACTCAATTTCCTGCTCCTCCATGATTCTGGCTATTTCCTCCGATAGATCCCCTTCCCGGAAAACTGCATCGCACTGCAAATCTGTTTCGCTTTTGAGAATTGCTTCCTGCCACACTTTCAGCTCTTTTTCCACTTCCTGAGGCGTATGATTTATTTCTTTGTTTCTAATAATCTTATATGAATCACTAATCACTTCTTCTACTGAAACATGATAGGCGTGAAAGAGCAGCAACTTCATTTTAAGCTTGTTGGCTAATAGAATTGCATAATCCATCGCATTTTTCGAGTTCTCTGAAAAATCAAGGGGCACAAGTATTGTTTTCATAATGTAATGATTCATTATTATTTATTTACAACCTGGTTCATGGCAAAAAACAATTGGGCATTCGCAACAGGCGGATAACTTGGATTACAATTAATAATGATTAAGTAACCAGCCAGTGCCGATATCTTCCAGTCGGCAAAGAGCTTTTCACCATCAAAGCGAAATACTTTTTTAAAATTCCGGCTGAAAGGAATATTCAAAGTCTTACAGGCTTGGAAAGCTCTTTCAAGAGAAAAAGCAATCTCCGCAGGATCTTTGATCTCCAATGTTTCCATTACATCGCTGGCAAAATAATTCAGCCTGGTCTCAAAATACCATTGACGGTTGTTACGCACCTCCATCATGGCTTCCAGATAATCATAGAGTTTAAGCATGAGAAGTCTGTTTTAATTTCGACAATTCCGTAAATAATTCTATCTCCTTAGGGGAAAGGTTTTTAGGCAGCTGAACATTTACTTTCACATAGAGATCACCTGCTTCATTTTCCTTTCCGTAACGGGGCATTCCCATTCCTTTTAGGCGCAATGTTTTTCCGTTTTCGGTTTCCTTCCCAATGTTTATTTTCATTGGATTGCGCAATGTGTTGATAAGGATTTCACCGCCTAAAATGGCTTTGTAAAGATCCACATTGATATCGCAGTAGAGGTCATCTTCTTTTCTTTTAAAAAGCGGGTGTTCGGCAATGCGAACGGTAATATAAATATCGCCATTCGGACTTCCGTTTTTCCCTTTGCCGCCCTTTCCACGAAGCCGCAATACTTGTCCGTCCTTCACACCTGGTTTGATGTTCATTTGCAATTTTTGTCCATCCAAATCTATTTGGCGTGAACTTCCCGTATACGCATCTTCCAGCGACAGCTCCATCTCTGCATTATAATCCTGACCTTTTGCAGCACGTCTGCTCTTTTGTCCGCCTCCCGAGAATCTTCCGCCAAAAATATTTTCAAAAAAGTCAGAAAAATCCCCTTGGTGAAAATCTTCTCCTGTGCTATAGCTACTACTACCACCATTTCCTCCGCCGGTCCACTGCGACCAGTCGAAGCCTTGTCCCTGCGCGCCCGGCTGCTGTCCCGATTGCTGATAATAGTTGTAATTTTCGCCCAGATCATCGTACTTCTTTCTCTTCGCTGCGTCACCCAATACTTCATAAGCTTCATTAAGCTCTTTGAATTTATCTTCGGCAGCTTTATTGCCTTGATTTTTATCCGGATGATATTTAACAGCCAACTTGCGGTATGCCTTCTTTATCTCATCGGCCGTTGCCGTTTTAGAAATGCCCAGTGCTTTATAATAATCTTTAAAATCCATAATGATTTTGATAAGGGCTTATACCTACTGCAGAATGATGTTCTTTATCCCCGGCACTCTTTTATAATTATACCTTTTTCTTATCCCTGAATCAAAATAAATAAGTGGGAACCGTTTTATGATTATCAGGCAAAGCCAGCAATGGGACATGGGTGTGGAAGGCCATTTTTTTACTGATGCTTTTATGGAACAAGCCTTCCACCAGGTTATAATGATGTGGTATCACAATAACCATGTCGGCCTGTTTCTCTTCTACGAACTCCCCAATACCCTCTACAGGATCTTTCTTTTGAGAAAAATAATAAACGTGATCAATATCGCTCAGTTCATTTTCAAGATTCACGCCGGTTGCTGCTTCCTCCACAGAAATCGATTTTTCTTTCTTTTTTACGTTGAGCACATAAATTCTGGATCCAAGCGCTTTAATAAGCGTTTTAACTGTATCGATTGTGTGAACATTTGTCCTGGGATCATAATCGCAGGCAAAAACAATTTTTTCTGGTTTCTTGTATTTTGTATTTTCAGGAATCACAAGTACCGGAGTTTTCACCTTCCGTATTGCAGCGGTAGTGATGCTGCCCATCAGGACTTCACTCAACCTGCCGGCTCCTTTCATCCCCATTACGATCAAATTGACATTCTTTTCCTCCTCCAGAATCTCATCTACCGCAAAACCCATTCTTGCTATGTAGTCGACTTCCACACCGGATTGCCCTTTTAAATAGACTGCCGCTTCCCTTAATTGATCTTCATTTTGTTTCTGTAATTCATCCGGAGAAATTGCCATAACCGGAACCTCCGGAGATACAGGAACAGGGACATGATATACATGCAACAAAACGACCTTGGCATTTATTTCTTTTGCAAGCTTAACAGCATATTCAGAGGCGTTCACAGACGCTTCCGAAAAGTCGGTCGGAACTAGAATGGTTTGTATCATATTCATCTTATATTATTTTTTAAATTAATAATGATTCTCTATCGCTAACGGGCTTTAGCATGCATATTGCCTCAAATGTTGTTCCAGCGGATCTTGCTTTAAGCACTATTTTGCCTTATCATCTGAGGTAGTAAGAAAAATAAAAGCTAACATTCCAAGAATGGTAATGATCATCCAGATCATATTAACAACATATACCTCACCGGGCTGCAAATAAGCATACCGGAACGGGAAAAGAAAGAGCAGGATAATCAGCAAATAGGCAAAAACCCTTTTTTTCATCTGTAGCTTTAGTTAAAACACCTAATTACTACACAACAAAAATGCTGGAAAGGAGATCAGAAGAGAATGAGTGGAATCAGAAGAGAATATGACTTTGATCAGAATTCCTCTGAACAAGCCAGCTAAGAAGCCAAAGCGAGGAGTGATTAAAGAGTTTGAAAAGGTTTATAAATAAAACGGGAGGGAAATTATTTTGCAAAGGCTATAACATGCCCATCATAATCCACACAATATGATACCGTATCGCCCCAATCTCTTTGCGCCGATTTGCTGATAAGCTTTGCGCCTGCTTCAATTGCCAGCTCGAGTGATTTTTCAGGGTCATCTACAATCAGGTAAAGCTCGCAACGGGGAATACCATTTCCGAGCTGGGGAGAGGGCGCATGCGGACATAGAATTTGAGCTATTCCTTTTTCGGGCATCAGCCCCAGCTTAAAATTTTCGTTTAGCAGAAATTCGCTCATCCCTGGTACATTCAACAATGGTTTCTGATGTAAGACCGTTTCATAAAAAAGAGTGCTTCGCTGCTGATCCTCCACGTAGAGAATAATAATGGATAGTTTCTTCATGCTATGATAAAACAATGTCAGGATTTCGTCCTACCAAGATAAAAATTTTATCAACACTTTTAAGAAATTTAATTGCAAATCAGGCCGCTATTTCCTCACTGAACTTTCATAATAAACCGGGTCGCCTTCTATTGTAGCGATTTCCTTTTTAAACCGTTCAAGAAGGCTTTCCTCCTCTTCTGATATTGGCGGATAGGCTTTTGCGACTTTTGTGATCACTTTAATAAATGTTTCTTTCAAATTGGGACTCAGGTAGTGGCTATTCAGCCGAATCTCTTTCATTGCAGATTCATAAGAGGTTCGAGCATCAGTGTAATTGTCTTTATCCAGAATTTGGAAAATAATATCGGAAATATCAAAATCATAATCCTTGCAGCGTAATTCAACTGCAACAAGTGCATGAAATTTTTCCCGTTCTTCTTTTTGAATGGCGCCATCTGCTTGCGCGATGGCATAGGCCAGCTGACCTATTGCATAATGGAGGTTTTCAAGTGGAGTCATAAAGGTTCAGTTTTATAGGATTTAAGATGACAAAAGTCGTTCCGCCCGCTCCAACGTGCCATGAGGGCAATTAGCCAGTGATATGATTTTTGTCATATTTTCTGATAAATAAGGATTATAATTTTGCTGCTTAATCCGTAAATTAGCGATGAAACTATTGTTAAATAACAAGATGGAAAGCAAAGAAGGCATTGAAGCCCTTTTTTTGTATGCTACGGAAGGTATCCTGGTAACAAACGATAAAGGCGAAATTACAAGGATCAACCCAAGCGCTGAAAAGCTTTTCGGGTATGAGAAAGATGAATTGTTAGGACAGAAAATTGACGCGCTTGTTCCGACAAGACTCATGGGAAAGCATATCAATCACAGAGAAAAATACAGCCATAATCCGCATGCCCGCTCAATGGGTCTGGGAATGGAGTTGTATGGGCTTAAAAAAAACGGAACAGAATTTCCTGTGGAGATCAGCCTGAGCCCCTATGAAAGCGGCACTGAAAAATTTGTGATTGGCTTTGTCGTGGATATCACCGTTCGTAAACAGGCCGCAGAAAAATTGAAAAATTACTCTGCAGAGCTGGAAAAACAAGTAAAGAACAGAACACTGATCCTAGAAGAAGCCATACAGGAATTGGAGAAAACAAAAAAAGATCTGCACAATGCGCTGGATAAGGAAAAAGAATTGAATGAGCTAAAATCCCGTTTTGTGTCAATGGCTTCTCATGAATTCCGGACACCGCTCACCACCATGATGTCGTCACTTTCATTGGTAACAAAATACGGCGAACATAACGACAAGGAAAATCAGGTAAAGCATGTAAGCAAAATTAAAACGTCCATCAATAATTTAACGGATATTCTGAATGATTTCCTGTCTGTAAGCAAACTGGAAGAAGGAAAAGTGGAGAACATGCCGGAAACGATCAACCTGAAATCATTTGTTTCAGACATCATCGCTGAAATGAGAACAATGGCCACACAAGGCCAGCAGCTTGTTCAGGCACATACCGGAAATGAGACCGGCAACATCGATAAAAAGCTATTAAAAAATATTTTATTCAATCTAATCTCCAATGCTATCAAGTTTTCTCCCGACAATGAATCCATTGAGATAAGAACCCAGGTTTTAAATTCATCAATTAAGATCTCCGTTTCAGATAAGGGAATAGGGATATCAAAGGATGATCAGAAACATTTATTCGAGCGCTTCTTTCGTGGCCATAATGCCACACATATACAAGGAACCGGCTTAGGATTAAACATCGTCACAAAATATGTGGAGCTGATGAGTGGCTCTATCGACTTTGAAAGCGAAGAAAATAAAGGAACAACATTTACCATCATTATCCCACAATAACAAAATGAAAAACATCCTTTTAATAGAAGACAACAAAGATGTGCGTGAAAATACCGCGGAAATCCTGCAGCTGGCACAATACCATGTGATCACTGCAAAAAACGGGAAAGAAGGCGTTGAACTTGCTCAAAAAGAAAAACCAGACCTTATCATCTGCGATATTATGATGCCGGTATTGGACGGCCATGGCGTATTGCACATGCTTTCGAAAAATGAAACGACTTCCTGCATTCCATTCATTTTTTTAACGGCAAAGGCCGAACGGAGTGATTTCAGAAAAGGCATGGAGATGGGTGCGGATGACTACCTAACCAAGCCATTTGACGAAGTTGAACTATTAAACGCCATCGAAAGTCGTCTTAAAAAAAATGAGATTCTGAAAAAGGAATTCAGTAAAAGCATGGAGGGAATCAATGATTTTATCAAGGAAGCAAAAGGCATCGATTCATTGAAAAAACTCTCCGAAGAAAGGGATGTCAGAATTTATAAAAAGAAAGATGAGATCTATAAAGAAGGGAACTACCCAAAAGGAATTTACTTCGTGAGCAAAGGTAAAGTAAAAACTTACCAAAGCAATGAACTGGGAAAGGATTTAATCACCGGGCTTCACAATGAAGGCGATTTCTTCGGCTACCTTTCTTTGCTACAAGAGGAAAAATATTCAAGCTCGGCAACTGCCCTGGAAGAATCAGAAATTTACATGATCCCCAAAGAAGATTTCTTCTCTTTGATCTATAAAAATGCAGAAGTATCCCGAAAATTCATTGAGATCCTCACCAACAATTTACGTGAAAATGAGCAGCAACTAATCAAGCTGGCGTATAATTCCGTAAGAAAAAGAGTTGCAGAAGCATTGGTAAAGCTTTCTGATAAGTATAAAAAAGAAGGTGATCCGCAATTCAGCATGAATGTTTCCAGAGAAGACCTTGCCAACTTGGTAGGCACAGCAACAGAAACCGTGATCCGCACACTCAGCGAATTTAAAGATGATAAATACATTGAAGTTGCAGGCGGAAAAATCACCATCCTGAATTATGATAAGCTGAACGGATTGAAGAATTAAGCTACGCCAGAACCTCTTGGAATAATTTTAGAGACGACCCAAAGAACATCATTGGCAATTAATTCATATTGCTTTTAAAACGATATTATTATGGCAACATTTAAAGAGCTTATAAATTCCGACAAGCCGGTATTGGTTGATTTTTATGCAGAATGGTGCGGCCCCTGCAAAACAATGAAACCTATTCTTGATGAGCTTAAACATAAAATAGGCGATAAAGCAACCATCATCAAAGTAGATGTGGACAAAAATCCTCAAGCTGCAAATACGTATAAAATCCAAGGCGTTCCCACACTTATAATTTTCAAAAACGGGCAGGTAAAATGGAGAGAATCCGGCGTGGTCTCGGCAGATCAGTTGAGTCAGCTCATTCAGACAAACATATAACCTGTAGGAAGATTCCTGCGGTCGCCCTTCCTTTTCCGCCTTGCAAATCTCTCTAAAATCTTTAGCTTTGCTTTTAGAGCGCTCCCATATAAAATAACTATCAACGGCTGCTTTAAAATCAGAATAGACAGATGGTTTCGACCTTAAAAAAATTACAAGAAGCAGAGAAAAAAGCAGCGATCCTGTTTCAAACAATCGAAGACCGTGGCCTGATTACGGAAGGCAAATCAGAGAAGCAACTTAACGTTGAAATATATAATCTCGCACTGGAGCTATTCGGCATAAAGAAGTACTGGCATAAAAGAATCGTCAGAGCAGGAAAAAACACACTCTTGCCTTATAAAGAAAATCCGCCAGATCTTCTCATTCGGAAAAACGATATTGTATTCTTCGATTTCGGTCCCGTGTTCGAAGAATGGGAAGCAGATTTTGGCAGAACTTATGTTTCAGGCAATGATCTGAAAATGCTCCAGTTGAAACAGGATGTGAAACTTGCCTGGGAAGAAGGGAAAGCCTTTTACACAAAGAACCGCAAGGAATTAACAGGTGCTGATTTTTATTCCTATACCAGGAAGCTGGCTGCTCAATATAATTGGGAGTATGGAAATGCACACTGTGGACATTTGATAGGAAATTTTCCGCATGAGCAGATCCTGGGCGAAGAAACGATCAATTACATTCACCCTGAAAATAATCAACTGATGTCGGCGCCGGATAAAAACGGGCAGGAAAGATTCTGGATCTATGAAATTCATTTTGTGGATCACCGTTTGGAAATAGGCGGGTTTTTTGAACAGCTTGTTTCCTAAGGAAACACCTAAATTAATCCTATGCCTGTAGCTGATTTCAATATCAAAGGACTGACTGATAATCAGGTTATCTCTGCAAGAAAAAAACACGGCTACAATCGCTTAAATTATAAGAAAGAAAACGGGTTCCTGGAAGCTGCAAAAAGTGTGGCAAAAGAACCCATGGTCATTCTTTTGCTCGCAGCTTCTCTTCTCTATTTTTTCGGCGGAAACATTGGCGACGGCATTTTCCTTATCACAGCCACTGTGCTTGTTTCGGTCATTTCCCTTTATCAGGATTCCCGAAGCCGTAACGCACTCGAAAAATTGAAAAACTTCACGCAGGCCAGATGCAAAGTTATTCGCAATGGAATAATAAAAGAAATAAGCAGCGAGGATCTTGTTGTGGGCGATAGTCTCATGGTGGAAGAAGGATGTGCGATTGTAGCCGATGGAATCATCATTCATTCCAACGATTTTTCGGCCAATGAATCTCTATTGACAGGAGAATCTTTAGCTGTATACAAAGACCGGACAAAAGACGACCATTTCATTTACAAAGGAACTGCTGTCGCCTCTGGCCTGGCCATTGCCACGGTTACGGCAATTGGCAATGAAACCAGGTTGGGAAAGATCGGAAAGAGCCTGGAAAATGTCAAAGAAGAAAAATCGCCTTTGGAATTGCAGATCGGAAGTTTTGTACAAAAAATGGTGATCGCAGGAGGAATCGTCTTTTTAATTGTGTGGGCCATAAATTTTTTAAATTCCTACAGTGCGCAGGATAGCTTGTTAAAAGCGCTTACGCTTGCCATGAGTATTTTGCCCGAAGAAATTCCCGTGGCATTCACCACATTCATGGCCTTAGGTTCCTGGCGTTTGATGAAGCTCGGAATCATTGCCAAGCAGATGAAAACGGTTGAAACACTCGGCAGCGCTACAGTCATTTGTACTGACAAAACAGGAACCATCACAGAGAATAAAATGAGCCTTGTAAAGTTATTTGTACCCTCTCTCCACCAACTGTCCGACCCCGGAAAAGCAGAAAGCGAAGCTGAGAAAGAACTAATTCGCATAGCGATGTGGGCAAGTGAGCCGATTCCGTTTGATGCTATGGAAATGGAACTACATAAGGCTTATACTGAATTATTTCCGGAAGATGAAAGACCTTTTTACAAAATGGTCCATGAATATCCGTTGGAAGGAAGACCACCCATGATGACGCACGTGTTTGAAGACAATACCGGCAAACGAATCATCGCTGCAAAAGGTGCTGCAGAAACACTAATCAATGTATCAGTACTTAGCGCAGAGCAGAAACAACGACTGGAACAGGCGATCAACCTGCTCGCATCAGAGGGGTATAGAGTATTGGGGGTAGGCGAAGCGATTTTTAATGGAAATCAATTTCCTGCTTCACAACAGGAATTTACTTTTACTTTCAAAGGTCTTGTTGCCTTTTATGATCCACCTAAAAAAAACATCAGTAAAGTATTTGAGGATTTCTATGCAGCCGGCATTTCTGTTAAAATCGTTACAGGCGACAATGCCGCTACTACCATCGCGATCGCTCAACAGATCGGATTAAAAGGCTATGAAAAAAGTATCAGTGGTGAAGAACTGATGCAATTAAATGAGAGAGATTTACAGGCCACCGTAAAAAACACTTGTGTATTTACACGGATGTTTCCAGAAGCCAAATTAAAAATCATCAATGCACTGAAAGCACAAAATGAAATCGTTGCCATGACCGGTGATGGCGTAAACGACGGCCCGGCATTGAAATCGGCGCACATAGGAGTTGCCATGGGCAAGAAAGGAACAGAAATTGCCAAAGAAGCTGCCTCCTTAATTTTGATGAAAGACGACCTGGCAGAAATGGTTGATGCCGTTGCGATGGGTCGAAGAATTTATTCGAACTTAAAAAAAGCCATTCGCTATATTATTTCCATCCATATTCCGATCATACTCACCGTTTTTATTCCATTGGCATTAGGCTGGGCCTATCCAAACATTTTCTCCCCTGTGCATGTGGTATTTCTAGAGCTGATCATGGGTCCTACCTGCTCCATTATCTATGAAAATGAACCGATGGAAAAAAATACCATGTTTCAAAAACCAAGACCGTTCAGCAAAACCTTTTTTAATTGGAAAGAATTGACAACGAGTATTTTGCAAGGCTTAGTGATTACAGCAGGAACGCTGATGATCTATCAGTATGCTGTGAGCAAAGAATACAATGAATCACTTACGAGAACCATGGTATTTACGGTATTGATCTCTGCCAATATTTTTTTAACATTGGTCAACCGGTCTTTTTATTATTCTGTTTCCACTACCATTAATTACAAAAACAATCTGGTAATTTTCATCATTGCAAGCACCGCTATCATTTCGGGCGCATTGCTTTATTTTAATCCGCTTACCGACTTTTTTGAATTCGAACAATTAAATCCTTTCCAGCTGAGCATAAGCATTGCAACAGGTTTCCTCTTTGTAGTCTGGTTCGAAATAGTAAAATGGGCGAAGAGAAAGAAGAATAATGGCTCAGCAGTCTCCGGCTAATCCATTTCATGGGGCTCGATGTGAACTAAAATATCGGCAATCTCCGGGATTTCAATCATGAGTTGCTCTTTAAGATGGTGTGCAATGTCATGCCCTTCTTTTACGCTAATCGTACCGTTTACAATGGCATGCAGATCTACATGGTAACTCATGCCGCTTTTACGGATATGACATTTTTCCGTATCGATCACTCCCTCCACTCGTTTGGAAATTTCTCTGATTTTATCAGCAACATCATCATATAAATGTTCGTCCATGATTTCACCAAGGGCCGGGCGGAAAATCAAATATCCGTTATAACAAATAAAAAGGGAAGCAAAAAGCGCTGCCCAATCATCGGCCGATTCATAGCCTTTGCCAAAGAAAAGGGCGATAGAGATTCCTGCAAAAGCAGTTAGAGAGGTAACCGCGTCGCTACGATGATGCCAGGCATCCGCTTTCAAAGAAGAACTGTTGGTTTCTTTCCCTTTCTGCATTACAAAACGGTAGGAAATCTCCTTCCAGATAATAATCAGCCCCAACACAATCAACGTATAGGGCTTGGGCAGATCATGTGGTGTTCTGATGTTCTGAATGCTCTCATAGGCAATAACGGTAGCTGAAGCAAAAAGAAAACCTACTACAAGAAATGTAATCAATGGTTCCGCTCGTCCGTGTCCGTAGGGATGGTTCTTATCCGGTGGTTTGGTCGAATACTTCAAACCAAACAAAACAAGAAAAGATGAAAAAATATCTGCTGTCGATTCAATCGCATCTGCTATCAATGCATATGAATTACCGAAATAACCGGTCAGCCATTTGATGATGGCTAAGGCAGTGTTTCCTGCAATACTGAAATAGGTAGTTCGTATTGCCGTTTGTTTGTTCGCACTGTTACTGGTAGAAAGCCCCATTTGGTAAAAGTAAGACTTTTGCAAGCGCTTGCGCAGTTTTGCACGATAATTTCACTCAACTGACGATAATCATATTCCCTGCTGATCGCACTCATTCTGTATGCTGCACCTACCAGCTAATTTTGCTTTAGATAAGCATTGAATTCAACAGAAATAATAATTAACAAGTCTCCTAACCTAAAAAAAAGAAAATGGACACTCTTATCAAATCAAATCAGAAAAATGGCTTTTCAGCAAGTGCTAAAAAAACAGAAACAAAAACACAAACAGCCGCTCAAATCGACTTTTGGAAAAAAGCAGAATTTAATCGTTTAGGCATTACGCCCATTTTACTTTTAGTAATGTCCTGCATGGGTGGTTTTGCTGCTGCTTCCGGAATACTGGAGAGTTGGGTAAGATTAGCAGCAGTTGCATTCCCTGCCACCATTTCCTTAGCCATAATTTTGGCTGTGGCGCCAATGCGCGTGATATTCATCAGTACAGCCATTGCAATAATAATGGATCTACTGGTCATCATTCTTTAATAGTTCGAAATGGACGCCCAAGCAATCAAACAGGAAATAATCAGCAGCGAAATAACCGATGATCAATTATCCGCTTTTCTGCATCCTCTGCCGCTAATTGACAGATGTGAATTGAAGCGAGAAGTCTCGAAACTAATAGCAAAAAAAGCAGCCATGCAACTACTAATTAATGACAGCAGAAAAATTATCAATGTGCAGGAGGAATTCAACACTATTTTCCCCTACCTGAGACTGGAATTTTTCGCCCTGCCACATAAAAGAGGGGGAGGATCGGACAAAAAACTGATCAAAGAAAACAGTAAAACATTTGGCGAATGCAGATCTACTCATACAAAAGGGAATATAACTATCACTCCTCAAATGACAGTGAATGATCTGGAGCAACAGTTCAGCACTATTTATGGCTTATTTGTTCAGGTATTCCGTAAATCAGGAAAAGTATGGCTGGAAACAACCGTTACAGACGGATGGTCGCTGGAAGAACAAAATCAGCAGGGAGAAGCATTGAGCAAAATGGCGGGCTAAAAAGCCACGAATTATTAAAAAGCCCGGTACACAGCCGGGCTTTTTATTTACACCGCGAAAATAAAAAATAATTTTTTTTGCAAAAAAACCGGAGCTGGCAATTATGAAAGTGCGCACTCTTTCAGCAGACATAGCGCTGGGCCCGATTTTTTACAGATTGCTAAAAGGGCAGTTACTATTACTTATCATCATTTATGCTGTTACGGGAATCTGACGCTTTATTTCTGGATGAGGAAACTGAAGCAATAAATTTAATGAAAGCGAAAAAGCCATGGAAATAATTATTCAATCGCTGCATTTTACGGCAGGCCAGCAAATAACCGATTATACAAGAGAAAAAGTAAACAAGCTTTTGCATTTTTACAGCCGCGTAGAAAAAGTGAATGTTGTATTGAAATTTGAAACCAGGGATAAACCGGAGAATAAGGTTTGCGAGGTCCGGCTTTCGATACCAGGCAAAGACCTGTTTGCCGAAAGCATTGCCGAAACCTTTGAAGAAGCCATCAATGAAACGGTAGAAGCATTGGAGCAACAAATCAAAAAAATGAAAGCGAAGTTTGCGCCCCGGTAATTTTTTTTTAATAGAAAAGTAAAGACGTATTACTACTGGCATAAATGTTATTATTCTTTCTTTAAAAAAGAACCAATGAATAATCGCTATAACCCTCCCACCAGCCATCAATTGTTGAAAAAAAATGTTCTGGAGGATCGACGTTCCAATATGGAACTGAGCCATAAAGAGCAGGCACGTTACGATGAAATAATCCGAAGAGCATACGAAGATGCTTACTACCGAGGCTATGACGCTGGCTATAACGACGGATATGATGACGGATATGAAGACGTGCGTTACAATGAACTAAATGCATTGACGGGTCAGCAAAAAAACTTAAAGTGGCATGGGACAAGAAGTAAATCCTGGTATTGGTTATAAGTGAACTTTGCCAGCCTTACCATCTTTGCTGGTTCTGAGGGCAGGTACAACCAATTTGCGATCCTTCAAACGATTGCATGTGCTAATCGTCCGAACCGGCCTCTTTTGGTAAAAGGCGTATCCACGATGCAATATTCCAATAGATCCAGACCGGAACATGTTTTCACATTTTTGTCCAACAGCGTTCTACCTTCGCTGATCATTATTTTTGACAGCACCATTGCACCTGCGCTGGTTCCTGCAACAATAAAATCTTCTTCGTTGATGTATCTTTCCTGAATAAGATCAGCGATTCCTCGGCACCTCTAACAATTAACAATTTTCCTTTTGGCGTCATTCTGCTTATTTTTTTGAAAGTTTACTAATACTTTTTTTATTTATTTTCATCACATTAATGATTGTCTCGTTATTAAACCCAAATAGAACGGCTGTTAAAATTGCAGGCAACGCAATTTCCCCTGGCAATTCGGAAGGAAGCTCGTCCACTTCCATCAGGCTCATTCTCATCCGATCTTTATAAACTACAATTGAGCCATCTTCAATTATTGCGGCCAGTCCACCATATTCAATATGCGCGCTTATTCTTTCATCTGATACTATGCTGTATAGAGCAATGTTTCTTTTTCCTTCCAACTCCTCCAGCAATTCATTGTCCGGGCTAAGAACTAAATGACCTGCTTGACTCAGATGCTCAACAATTGCTTTAACTGTTAATAATTTCTCTTCGCTATTCTCTGCAGACTTCCGCCCGTTTGCAGGACTCGGAACAACAACGATATCGCAGTAATCGAAGCCTTGTCGCTTCTCTTTAATAACACTCTCGTTAGTTTCCACTACTGCAAAATCGATTAAGGGATCAAACAACACATCCTGCGTATTTGCATAATAATCGAAATTTCCTTCACTGATCAAATGACCTTGTATAACAATTTCACCCTTCACCGTAATACCCGGTTTACGACCGGATTTTTGAGCAAGCTCTGCAATGAGGTGGATGAGTGTTGAATTATCATTTTTCCCAAAAACAGCAATCAGGGGAATGCGCGTAGAATCTTCATCAGGAAAAAGCATGCTGATGATAGGAGCTGCAACATTCCGCGGTGTTCCCTTCTGAGGATTGGAATGCATACGAAGTCCCGGACCAGCATTCACTTCAATAATACCGCCTATTTCTCTTGTAAGAGGAACATCCACCCTTGTGGCAACGACATCAATTCCGCAGATATCCAGATTAAATAACCGTGCAACGTGCTCTGCCATGAATTTGTTTTCAGGGTCCACTTCATCGGTTACATCCGTAGCTATTCCTCCTGCACTGATATTTGCAGTGTCTTTCAGGTACAATACTTCGCCTTCGCTTAAAACGAAATTCAGATTTAAATCCTTTTCCTTGAGGATCTTCTCCGTTGCAGAATCTACTTTAATAAATGCCAGTACATGCTCTGAACCATCTCCTCTTTCAGGATCTTTATTAGCTTCATTAATTAAGTCCATGATCGTTGATCTACCGTCGCCAGTTACGAATGCGGGAGTACGTTTAGCGGCCGCAACAAATTCGTAGTTAACGACCAGGAAACGGTAATCATCTCCGGGAATATATTCTTCCACAATAATGGGAATGGAAATCTTCTTCGCAATATTATATCCGAATAGCGCATCTTCCAAGGTATAAATATTGGTCGTCACTCCTCTTCCATGGTTACCGTCCAATGGTTTCACAACCACCGGTAATTGCATTTCCTCGAACCGCAATTTCAATTCCTGCTCTGTATAGACGAGAATTCCTTTAGGAACCGGCAGATGTGCTTCTGAGAGGATTTTCTTTGTTTCTTCCTTATCTCCCGCAAGTTCAATTCCCAGGCCACTGGTAGTATCCACGACTGCCGTCCGAAGCTTTTTCTGTTTAGAACCATAGCCCATTGTTATTAGAGATCCATTATCAAACTGGCGGTAAGGAATTCCCCGCCTCTTTACTTCATCCAACAAATAGGCGGTTGTAGGACCAATCGCCACTTCTGACCTTATTCTCTCCAACTGCCTTGCATACAAATGAATATCCGGAAAAATATTTTTTTTCAAAGATTCTATGATCTGAACAGCAGCATCCATAGCATAAAATCCCGCTTGTCCTATCTCATAAGTAAATACGATCTCAAACATATCAGGCTCTGCAGTTTTAATTACAGAAGCAAACTTGCAGGGCATCTCCGCGAGGTTTTGAAGTCCGGTTACCAGTTCCTTTGTTAATTCTGATATACCGGTCACTTTAGTGATGCCGTTTCCTGATAAGAAAGGAATTTTTTCTATTGCTTCCGCAACAATTTTTTTTTGCTGATCAAGCCTTAAGCCCTCCAGATCGCATTTCGCGATAATGAGATTATTATGATCCGCAGACCAGGCGTTCGGACCCTGTACTATTCTTTTTTCTACAATTTTCATACAACACGGGTATTTATGGCGTTTCCCTTTTCATAAAGACAAATGATATACCTATGAGCCGAGAAACGATGAGCTGGGAAAATGATTCTACTAAAAAAAGGAATAAAAAAACGGACAAGCAATTCGCTTATCCGTTTGTCTTTCATGTTTATATTACTCATTCTACAAAACGCTGGAGCTTCATTTCCCACCGATTTCCAGAGTTTATTATACCGGGGATTTCGAGTTCGGCCATTTCCAATTCAGTTTCATTAGCATAACTGACATAGAACCTGGAATTATTAATAAATGCCAGGTAATCGTCAATCCACCAACTACCAAAAGGAAAAGTGATCATTTCCGCCGGAAGCCCATCTGGCTTTATTTGCAAATGGACTTCCTCTTCCGAAATTTTCATGGTTACTTCACGATTACCGTCTTTTCCACTCCAGTTTCCCTGCAAATGTTCCTGGGTGATAATATGGTCTTCATTTCTTTTCATACCTCAGGGCAGGAAAATAGTTGTGCCAGCGCCAATTCCATTCATCTCATCCAGGCAGAATAAAAAGAAACAAACCAATGCAAGGATGACAGTAATCCGCAAAATTATCGTTTGCAGATAAATGCATTCGGCTAAGTTGAATGTTTTTAGTTTATTTATTATCTCGGACATGTAGACCTCCGTTTTTAAAAGTTTATAGTGTTTATAATTTCCCAATCAAATAAAACAAGAGACTGGATGATGTGATTAAAGTAATCCAGAATGTTATCATATGGATCTGAGTCACCTCCGTGATCTTAAAATTTCTTAATTTATTTATGAAGTGCGTCATTTGAGTCTCCCTTTCGGATACTGTTTATATTAATTAATAAAGAATAGCTTTCCTGATTGATTTACACCAGTTGCAGTGATGATACTATATAGATAAACCCCGTTGGATTGGCCGTTAAGATCAAGAATGTAATTACTATTTGTGACTTCCTGTTGGATGATCATTTTACCGGAAAGGTCATAAACAGCTAATGTGGAGCGCTCATTGAAGTTGGAAAAATTAAAATTGCCGGGGGTAATAGTTGAGGAAACAAGAATTGCCGTACTAGTTGAACTTTCGTTTATTCCCGTAGCAGAAACATTCAAAGCCAGGATCCAGCAATCACCATTTCCATGGTTTCCTCCGATATCCCCATCATTGGATTCCGTGTAACCAGCAAGAATATAATTTCCGGTTGACACTTCGCAAATTGAATAGCCAACATCCACGCCCGTTCCGCCAAAAGATCGTTGTAGTTGAACTTGGCCAGCCGGATTCAGTGTTGTTACCCAGCAGTCGTAAGCACCATGGTTACCTGTCACATCACCGTCGTTTGATTCGGAATACCCTGTTAAGATGTATCCGCCACTTGTTATTTGCTGAATGCAATAAGCATAGTCATTGCCAGTGCTTCCCAGCGATGTTTGCCATTGTATTCCACCTGAATTGTTGCATTTTATTACCCAACAATCACCTGCACCATGTTGTCCTGATACATCGCCATTGTTTGATTCAGAATATCCTCCGACAACATATCCCCCGTCGATGGTTTGACTTACAGATTGACCAAAATCGTATTCGGTTCCGCCAAAAGAATTTTCCCATACAACAGTCCCTGAATTATCAAGCTTAACTAACCAACAATCGCCATTTCCATTCTGCTCAGCAACATTTCCGTCGGCCGAATAAGTACCGCCAGTAAGGATGTATCCTCCATCCGACGTTTGTGCAACACTTTGTGCGAAATCGTACAATGCGCCACCTAATGTTGTTTGCCATTGCAGCATTCCTGCCCCGTCGAGCTTCAAGATCCAGCTATCTCCTCCGCCGTGGTTACCAATTACATCGCCATCCGAAGACTCCGTGTAACCGCAGATGATATACCCTCCGTCGGTGGTTTGTTTGACAGATTGTGCATTATCGATTGAAGTGCCGCCAACGGTTTTTTGCCACTGGATGTCACCGGCATTATTCAATTTCAGAATCCAACAATCACCGCCACCATGATTTCCGGTAACATCGCCATCAATAGATTCCGAATAGCCGGCAACAATATAACCATCTGCCGTTTGTTTAATAGAATATCCATAATCGAGTCCTGTTCCGCCATATGTTTTTTTCCATTGTACAATTCCTGACAGGTCAGACTTTACAATCCAACAATCGCCGCCACCATGGTTCAAAGAGACATCTCCATCAACTGATTCGGAATAGCCCACTATTATTGAGCCTCCATCCGTAGTGTGTTCTATCTCCTTTCCATAATCATATAGGGAACCTCCCAATGTTTTTTGCCACTGAAGTCCTGGCAATTGGGCAAAAGACATGTTTGATAAATTCAAACACATAAATAAAAGAGTAGCT
The DNA here is from genome assembly GCA_036399275.1 of Bacteroidia bacterium. Taxonomy (GTDB): domain Bacteria; phylum Bacteroidota; class Bacteroidia; order 2-12-FULL-35-15; family 2-12-FULL-35-15; genus 2-12-FULL-35-15. Next base: position 24,703 of record DASWNK010000129.1, read on the forward strand.
ATTGTTTTCATTGTGTATCGTTTTAAAAATCTATTTTTTATTTGTACTTGTAGATAAAGCCTTCACCCTCTCCTCTTCTCTTATTTTGCTTTTAATATGTCTTGTATAATTATTATTATTTTCAAACACTTCTGTTCTTTCATTATAACTGATCAATGCCACTGGAAAATCGAGATAGTAATTGTCGTTTTCTTCTTTATCTTTTAGGAGAACCACTTCAAACCCATATTTAAACAGGGTTTTAATATTCACGTTAGCAGGAAGTTTTGTGGAAATAGCCACAGACCTCTTTATGTATCCCGGTTTTGAGATCTCAATGGTATAGTATTCATTTACATCAAGTACAAAAGTGAAATTATGATCGTGATAAGCCACATTGGTAATTTCAACCCATTCCATTTCTTCATTCTCGCGGAATAATTTCACTTCAACGCCGTCTACTATTTCATTTTTTTCATTAAGAGCAATTCCTACTACCGACAGACATTCTTTTGATTCAAGTGAGTCCTTTACGATCGTATTTTTTGCAATAGAAATTGAAGAAATAAAAGTAATTGCTAGCAGCAATGTGTTTCTGACAATTGATTTCATGTTTGCCTCTTTTTAATGTTTAGAAAAAATTTCGTAATTTCTTAGCAAATGTATCCTTATGATCTTCCATATAAACAGATCCATCGAAGCCAGAAGAAATGATTTGTTTATGATTCGAATCAATATCTGAAAGCGCCATGATAGTAATGCTTCTTGTAGCTTCATCATTTTTCAAAATCCGCGTGAACGTGTAGCTGTCAAGATTTGGCATAATCAAACTCAGAAGAATAAGAGAAGGCGGCACTTGTATCAAAATCCTCAAAGCTGTTTCTGCATCTGATGCAAACCGAACAAAAAAACCTTGTTTTTGTAATGCTTCCGAAAGCATTCCCCGGTCCAACAGCCCGTTTTCCACTACCAAAATAAATTGCGTTTCCATACTCTTATATTTAGTCATTGTTATTTTAAACCCTTTAAATGCACTACCAGGTTTTGAAGCTGTAAGCCAGGATAAACCTTAACTGAAGTGCTACTGATGATTTCTCTCTGTACATCTCTTTGTTGTAATCATCATTTAATGTATCGAACATTCCCAGACCTGCACCAAATCCGGCACTCAGGTTCTTAGTCGGATTATACTTCAAACCAAGCCCTGCATATCCTTCTATTACCTGAAATTGAAGTTCCTCATAATTGCGGGCGCCTTCTTCATTACAGGATTTTTCTATTTCTATATTGGTACGGCTCATATAAGCCGCCTGATGCAGCGTTATATTACCTGAAAAATACAAATCGAACTTTTTGTTATAAGTACTGGCCATTGCATAACGGTAGTTTGCCTGAAATCCGGAAAAGTTTAATTTTCTTCTTTGAAAATTTGGCCCTACACTAATTGTGTTCTTATTAAAAGTCAATGAAAGGGAAGGACAAACATTTCCGCCCAAGCCGCTACCGGTTACGTCCCGGGCAACTATTAAAGACAAATAAGGTGTTTGAGCAAAGGAGTTCAATGAGAAAGCACTTAATGCTATTCCGATAATAAGTGTTCTTAGACTAATAGTAAATTGTGTTAAGGAGGTAGTTGTTTTCATGTCGTTTATTTTTTTAATATGTTTTATTTGATGAAGCAAATCTACGCTGGCAATAGAGGGCCGACAATAGTCCAAAAAATGATAAACACGTCATACAAACGACGACATAGAAAAAACGAGCAATAACAAGGGAAAGCGAAGGAATGATTTGAAAAAAAATATTCCTGTCATACAAACGATGACAGGAATATATATAAAGAAGGAAGAATAATTATTTAAACCAAATGATTGTTGATGGCATATAATGCGAGCTCCGCATTGTTCTTCATTTCCATTTTCTCAAGAAGACGGCTGCGATAGGTACTAACAGTAGGAACACTCAGCGACAATTCCTCAGCAATTTCCGAAACTGTTTTTCCCGAAGCGATCAGTTTCAGCACCTGCAGCTCACGGTCTGAGATAAGCTCGTGCTGTTCCTTATCTATATCATCGTCAAACCGGGATGCAAGTTTTTCAGCCACTGAAGCAGAGATATATTTTTTCCCTCCTAATATAATCTTGACAGCATTTACAAACTCCGTCCGAGGGCAGTCTTTTGTAATATAGCCATTGCCTCCTGCTTTCAGCACCCTCAAGGCATACTGATTTTCAGGATGGATACTTAAAATGAGAACAGGTATTTTGATTGATTCGGATCTCAATTGTTTTAATACGTCAAGACCTGTTTTATCAGGCATGGACATATCCATAATGATAAGGTCCCATTTTTTACTACGGGCCAACTTTTCACCTTCAATTCCACCCGTGGCTTGCTGAACTTTCGCGCTTGAAAATTCTTCTGCTACAATCCCGGACAAACCGAGTCGTACCAATTCATGATCATCAACTATTAGAATATCCATTTTTAAAAGGGAGTGTTAAAATAATGTGTGTTCCTTTATCTTTTATACTTACTATGTTCAATACTCCGCCTAACAAGCCCGCTCTCTCCTTCATCCCTAATATACCCAAGGTCCTGCGCGTTCCTGGTTCTCTGGCCTCCATTCCCTGGCCATCGTCCACGATTTCTAAGAATAATTCCTTATCGCTTTCACTTACCGTAACAATTACCGATTTAGCTTTTGCATGCCTGGTAATATTTGTCAACGCTTCCTGCAATACTCTATATATATTAATACTAAATACATTTTCGAATTTTCGCTCCGCTACGGAAGAAATAAACCGGCAATCGATTTTTGTTTTATCTTCAAAATCATTGCATTTCCATTCGAGAGCGGCAACAAGGCCTAAATCATCAATTATTGCAGGTCGCAACTCAGAAGATATTCTTCTTACAGTATCAATTACGCCGTCGCATAAAAGAAGCATTTCATTCAACTTCTTGTTTGTTGATAAATCGGACTTTCCGTGTTTATGCATGATCGAACCGATGTCCATTTTAAGAGCCGTTAATTGCTGCCCCAGTTCATCGTGTATCTCTCTTGCAATGTGCGCTCTTTCCTTTTCCCTAACCACTTGTATCTCATTCACCAATTCACGAAGCTGGATTTGAGAATTGATAAGCTCTACGGATATTGTTTCCTTTTCCTTTTCAATGTTTTTCTTCTCAATTGCTCTCTTAATCGCTTTTGGAATTCGTCTGAAACTTGATTTCAGAACAAAATCATCGACGCCTTCATTCAAACAATCCAACGCCAACTGCTCACTCATGTTCGAGGTCACGAGAATAAATGGAATCATCATCCTTTGCTCTCTGAACAATTTAAATGCTTTCAAACCATCAAAGGAAGGCAGGGAATAATCGCTTAATATAATATCAGGATGGAAGTTCTTGAGGGCGGCCAGAAAATCTTTTTCGGTTTCTACCCATTCTGAGACATACTCAATCCCGGCCTTTTTCAGCTCATACTTCATCAAATCTACATCACTGGAAGAGTCTTCCAGGAAAAGTATCCTAATAAGCATTTGTACAATAATTATTACAGAGAGAATCCTACACAGCATTATTGCTTTTATATTTCTAACAGAAATATAAAATCAATAACAATGAATAAGGGAAGTCGGTGATCGGAGTAGTATCACAAATAACCCGTTTGCATGATTATAAGCAGGATACAAAATTCTGTATCCGATGTAAAGATAGCAATAAATACATTAGGGGTTAATATTCCACCGAAATAATTGGAGTTATGCTGAATGCAAGCACACACTCAAAACAAACATTTTTTCGCAACTGCCTAATTAACAAGGAGTTGATTTCGGATAAAATTAATAAAG
>DASWNK010000130.1:0-3973 GCA_036399275.1 Bacteroidia bacterium
TACCCCAATTCTCCGGTCCTTTCATTCCTCTTCCTGCTGATACCACCAATTCTGCATCGGGCAGGTTCAGGTCGCCGCTTACTTTTTTCACTTCTTTTATTTTAACAGGAGAATTCACTGCGTCTAAATTAACAGCAAAATCAACAACTTCCGCAGAGCCTTCTTTCAACTCAACAGGAAATGAATTCGGTAACAAAGAGATGATCTTTTTCGGAGAGTTGATCGCATAGCTTGCTACTGCTTTTCCGGAGAAAACGTTTTTCTTTACGGTAAAAGAATCTCCCGCGATGGTCGGATTGTCAACAGCGCCTGCAACAATCCCAGCCTTCAGCTTAGCAGCCAAACGGGGCGCTACTTCTTTTCCAACAAAGTCGTGAGCGAATATGATCACTGATGCATTTTCAGCAGTAGCAGCCTGTTCCATGGCAGCTGTTAAATACTGGCCGTTATATACAGAAAGCTTATCGCTTTTTAATTTCAATACTTTTTTAGCGCCGGCTTTTCCAAGATCTGCCAGGTCGGCATCACCAACAACTACAGCAGTAGCGGTAGTGTTTAATTGTGCAGCAATGCGGCTTCCGTAATTTACGGCTTCCAGGGAGGATTTTTTTAATTTGCCTTTGGATATTTCGGTGTATATGAGAACTGACATATAGATTAATTTTAGATTTTAGTTTTTTTTCTTTCTCGCAAAGGCGCAGAGCACGCAAAGTCTAAAGACTCCGAACTCCCGGCTCCCGACTATATCACCTTCGCTTCTGTATGTAATAGTTCAATCAACTGTTCAGGGTGAGCAGCATCAATAAATTTACAATCGGTGCGGCCTTTTGCCAGGGTATAACCGGTAATGCTTGTCAATTTATCAGCGGCAGCAGCAGGAACCACTTGCAATGGCTTAGTGCGCGCGCCCATAATGCCTTTCATATTCGGGATGCGTTGTTCCGCCATTCCTTTATTGGCAGAAAGTACAAGAGGCAACGGACATTCCACTACTTCTGTTCCGCCATCAATATCATGCTCAAGGGTTGCAACACCATTCGCAACTTCTAATTTAGTAGCCAGGGAAACATAAGGCAGGTTCAATAATTCCGCCAGCATAGCGCCAACCATGGAACCGTTGTAGCTGATGGTTTCTTTACCGGCCATGATCAGGTCATATCCTTTATCTTTTGCATAGGCAGCAATTTGTTCTGCTACAGCAAATGCATCGTTTGGCTCTGCATCAATGCGTACTGCGTCGTCTGCGCCAATCGCGAGCCCTTTACGTATCGTCGCTTCACTGTCGACAGCGCCCACGTGAATGATCGTTACATTTCCACCTTGTGCCTCTTTCAATTCCAAGGCGCGAACCAAGGCATACCATTCATCGTAAGGGTTGATCACAAACTGAACGCCGGCCGTGTTAAAAGTACTGTTGTCGGCCGAAAAAGCAATCTTAGTGGTTGTGTCGGGCACATTGCTGATACAAACTAATATTTTCATATTTATTGAGTTTTTGCTATTTTTTTTTTAAGAGTCGCAAATTTAACAAAAAATGCTTTATAAAAAAATAGATTTTATGAGTAGGGGGCCAGCGCCCATTTGATTCTAATTTGTTGTAAAATAGAGCTTTGTATTTTTTCAGACGGGTGTTTTCATTTGTGAATAACTATTTTGAAAGGAATTAGGTAGGAAATTTCTTACTTTATTATGTTCCATCTTCTAATACATAAACTGGAAATGTTAGTTCAGGTAATTATAGAAATTCTTTTACAAAAATGTCTTGTGTTGCATTAATGAGCTTTCCCAGTGTTAAAAACAAAAACCTAAAAATAACGAACCGTATAAATTACTTCGGTAGTCAAGTTTGCTTTGTGAGTAATAATCGGACTGGATTTCGATGAAAAATGGTAGTTTATTGATCTTAAAATTCATTCCAATTGTCAATCCTCCACCCGCTAGCAAATTGTGAGTTTTTGTTGTGCTGATTGTATTCGTGATTTCATTTTTTTGATAGGTTTCTTTCATTTTATTAATATGCATTATGTCAAGAAAATTAATTTTTGGGGCAATATAAAAAGCCTTGAAAGAAAATGCTCCCGTCAGTGAAAGATTAAAGTTGTGATCATAAACAGTATAATCTCTTGTAATCGCTGAATCTACTACGAGAACAAAATTGTAAGAAGGGCCAACATAATGGCTGTTGCCTTCATAGTAAGAGTAGCTACTTTTATTATAGCTGTAGGATACATTTAAGTTCAAGTCAAAAAAGCGATATATTTTTTTTTGAATTCCTAATTTAAGAACGGGAGATATTTCTGTGCTTTTTTGGGAAGTAAACGTTTTGTAATAAAATAGAGGGCCTGAGCCTGGAGGGGCAATTGTAGTGTTGTATCGCACCAGTGAAATTTTATTGTAACTCATTCCAATGCCCACCCTTAAAACAAGGGTGCTGTCCTTTGCATTACAATTTTTTGCAATTGCTAAGTAACAAATCAGAAGCAGGGTGATTTTTTTTAATATCATAGCGATGACAAGTTAGTAAAAAAAACGGTCTTGTTTTGCTCGTTTCCAATAAAATCCTTATTTTTGTATTCTCTACAAGAGAAGATACCACCACATAAAATTATAGATTAGATGGAATACAACACTGATCTGCCAAAAATGATTATTCCCGAATACGGCAGAAATATTCAAAAAATGATTGGTCACGCTATAACTGTTGAAGATCGCGACGAGCGTAACAGAGTAGCACGTGCCATTATCGATGTCATGGGTCAGTTGAACCCGCATTTGCGCGACGTAACTGATTTCAAGCACAAGCTGTGGGATCATATCTTTATTATCTCGGAATTTAAGCTGGATGTGGATTCGCCTTATCCAAAGCCAACAGCAGAAACGTTCCAAACCAAGCCGGATCGTGTCATGTACCCTAGCAATGATATTCGTTACAAGCATTACGGTAAAACCGTTGAACGTATCATCGCGAAAGGAAGAGAATATCCTGATGGCCCGGAAAAAAATGCATTGGTGGAGCAAATCGCTAACCTGATGAAACGCTCTTATTTGAACTGGAACCGTGATTCGGTAAACGATGAAGTGATCCTGAAACAATTGGATGAGCTTTCCAAAGGCGAGTTGAAATTAGCGGATATCTCCGCATTGAGAAGCACACAAACATTCGTCGCTCGTCCTGTTAACCAGGGGAATAGCAACAACAATAAGAAAAAGCAGAACAGCGGCGGAGGTCAGAAATCAAGCAATAACGCTCATCGTCACCATAAGAGTAATAATAATAGCGGAGGTCAGAACTTTAAGCGCAAGCCTTTCTAAGCAATCTTATTCCTTTATAAATCACAAATCCCCGGATGCTCGTCCGGGGATTTATTTTTTCTGAAAACTGCAATTGCTATTAACAATCTATCGTTGGTAAAATATTAACGGCGGGTAGTTCATCTTCCTCTTTTAACTCGTACTTCGTAAGAATCTTAAACTGAAACAACATGAGTGTATTCGAAATCACCGGTGGACAAAAATTAAAAGGCGAGATTATCCCACAGGGCGCCAAGAATGAAGCATTGCAGATACTTTGCGCAGTGCTGCTGACCCCCGAAAAAGTGGTAATTCAAAACATACCTGATATTATTGATGTCAACAAGCTGATCGATTTGCTTCGTGACCTTGGCGTAAAGATCGAGAAAACAGGACATGAAGAGTATACTTTCCAGGCCGATCATGTGGATGTGGATTACCTCAATTCAGCGGAATTTAAAAAGAAAGGCGGCAGTTTGCGCGGATCTATCATGATTGTAGGACCATTGCTTTCCCGTTTTGGTAAAGGATACATTCCAAGACCAGGAGGAGATAAGATCGGAAGAAGGAGACTGGATACCCACTTCATTGGATTTCAAAACCTGGGCGCCAAATTCATTTACGATGAAGTCAACGATTTTTATAAAGTGGAAGCCACCAATCTGAAAGGCTGTTATATGTT